>JAHCLN010000018.1 GCA_026125215.1 Opitutaceae bacterium | reverse complement strand
CTCAAGTCCAAGGGTGTGCGGGTGACCCTCGTTTGCCCCGGCGCGACCTGGACGCCGTCCTGGGGCGAGAGCAAGTTGCCGCCGGCACGCATGATGCCGGCCGAGGATGTGGCGCGCGCGTTCCTGGACATCTACCGGCTTAGCCGCCGGACGGTGGTCGAGGAGATCGTGCTGCGACCGCAACTGGGAGACCTGTAGTCCCGGAGGGGCGCAGCCTTGGGCTGCCCAATATGTGGTGGACACACCGCTTTGGAGAGGTCATGTTGCAATCATAATGCAAAAACAGCGGTTTTGTCTTTGTCTCATTGTGGCCATCGCCTTGGCGTGGGTTCCAGCGCAGGCGGACATCCTGGAGACTGACGAGGATGTTTCCAGCTACGGTATCGGTGTAATCAAGGTGTTCACCCAGAACTCGGCGGATGCGCCGACCTTCGGCGCCACGCCCTACGTTTTTCAGGCATTCATCAACGGCACGGAGCATGTCACCGATGCCACCATTACCGTGCCGGGAGGAGCCGAATTCGGCTTGGGAACGGATCCGGACTATCTCTTCGGCCAGGTTTACCGTTCGGCCGGTTTCGCGTCGTATGGCGCGCTGGAGACGGTATTCACCAGCAGCGGCACCTATGTGCTGCATTTCCACACGCCGCTGAGCGATCCCGAAGGTTACAGCGTGGGCTCGCTGAGCCTGGCGACGGTCGATTTCCCCGTGAGTGCGCCCCAAGTTTTGGGCGGCGGCACCTGGTCAGGCGCGGAGTTTTTGTTCGATGTCCTTGAGGAGGGCGGCGCGATCACTTTCAGCTCGTTTGCCGGCATGGTGGACGGGCAGGACCTGATCATTCTCGATATCTATTCCGAGACCGATTACCACGCCCTGAGGATCAGCACGCAGAATCCCACGACAAGTTTTGGCTTCGGGTCGGAGCCCTACTTTGTTCCGGGCGCTTCCTACAAGGCCCTGCTGACCTTCGTGAAAGTTGTGGAGGCTGACCTTGGCGGCGTGCCGGGAGCAAGCGGCATCGCTTATTACGCCACGCAGACGGAATTCAATTTCACCGCCGTGCCCGAGCCCTCGACCTACGTGTTGTTGGCAATGGGCCTGGGCGTGGTGCTGCTTCCGTTGCTGCGCCGCCGCTTCCGCCGCTGAGCGGCGGAGAATACGGTAAAACGGTTTTCTGGTTGTCGCCGGCCGCCCGGGCCGCCATCGCTGTCGGCCGTTCCCCATGAGCACCCGTAAATTCCGTGTCGGCCTGATCGGTGGTGGCGGCATCGCCCAGGCAGTCCATATCCCCGGTTGGAAAAACCTCCCGGAAACCGAGATCGTCGGCGTGGCCGACGTCTCCGAAGCGACGGCGAAGAAAGCCGCGGCGGCGGCGGGCGCGCCGCAGGTCTTCACCGACTACCGCGACCTGCTGAAGCTCGACCTGGACGCGGTGGACATCTGCACGCCGAACAAGGTGCACACGCCCGCGGCCTTGGCCGCGCTCAACGCCGGCAAGCACGTGCTCTGCGAAAAGCCGCTGGCGGTGACCACCGCCGAGGTGCGCGAGATGGGGGAGCTGGCGGACAAGAAGAAACTCGTGCTCATGACCGCGCAGCACCAGCGCTTCACGCAGTCGGCCGTGGCCGCGAAGGCTTGGGTGGATGCCGGCAACCTCGGCGCCGCCTACCATGCCCGCGTGCGGGCGATGCGGCGGGCCTGGCTCCCGGTGGCGCCGGGTTTCATCGACGCGAAACTCTCCGGCGGGGGCCCGTGCATGGACATCGGCGTGCACGCCCTCGACCTGTGTCTGTGGCTGATGGGCTTCCCCAAGCCCGTGCGGGTTTCCGGCACGGCCAAGACCGTGTTCGCCAAGGGCAAGACCATGCCCAATCATTGGGGCGAATGGGACCGCGAGCGCTATTCGGTGGAGGATTTCGCCGCGGGGTTCGTGCATTTCGACAACGGCGCGACGCTCGTGCTCGAGTCGGCCTGGATGTGCCACCAGCAGGAAAACGAGGAGATGTTGTGCCAGCTCTTCGGCACCAAGGGCGGCATCAAGTGGCCGAGCGCCGAATTTGCCACGGTAACCAACGGCACCTTTGCCCAGGGCACGCTGACTCATCCCGTGCATGTGCCGCATCCGCACTGGAACGAGATCGCCGCCTTCACCGCGGCCGCGACCGGCGGCCGCGCTTCGCCCGTGCCGTGGACCGAGACGCTCAAGGTCATCGGCATCCTCGAGGCGGTTTATGCCGCGTCGGAGCAAGGCCGCGAAGTTGCCGTCAAGGGCTGATCGCTGGGCGGCCTTGCCAAGGCCGCCCGCTTCGTTTCGTTGGCCGCATGCGTATATCAAACGGCATGCGGCCCGGTCTCATCCTGCTGGCGGGCCTGTGGTCGCTCCCGGATGCCGCGGCGCAGGACGTGCGCAGGATTTACCAGGAATATTGCGCCAGTTGCCACGGGCAGAATCTCCAGGGCGGGCTGGGCGGCAGCCTCGTGGACGGCAGTTGGCGGCACGGGGCGGATGACGACAATGTGGCGCGGGTGATCCGCGACGGCGTAGTGGAAAACGGCATGCCGGGTTTTGGCGAGGTGTTGAGCGAGGCGCAAACACGGGCACTCGTGGTTTACATCCGGGAGATGGCGGCGCAGGCCGCCGAGCGGCAGACCAGTTTTAACCGCCCGACGCCGGCCGCGGTGGTGCGGAGCGAGGTGCACGCCTACCGGTTGGAGATGATCGCCGAAGGGCTGGAAATTCCCTGGTCGTTGGCATTTTTGCCCGACGGCCGGCTGCTCGTGACGGAACGCGACGGTCGGCTGCGCGTGATCGAGCAAGGCCGGCTGCACCGGGTGCCCGTGGCCGGCACGCCGGCGGTGTGGGCGCAAGGGCAGGGCGGGTTGCTCGCGGTGGCCCCGCATCCGGATTATGCGAAGAACGGCTGGATTTACCTGGCCTACAGCGATCCGGGCCCCGGCGGCACCGCGATGACGGCCATCGTGCGCGGCCGCATCCGCGACGGCCGGTGGACGGAACAGCAGGATATTTTTCGGGCGCCACCTGAGCTCTACCGGCGTGGCGGCGTCCACTTCGGCTGCCGGCTGGTGTTTCAGGACGGTTATCTGTTTTTCACGATTGGCGACCGTGGGGCGCAAAATGAAGCGCAGGATCTCTCCCGGCCCAACGGCAAGGTCCACCGCGTGCACGACGACGGCCGCGTGCCGGCGGACAATCCCTTTGTGCACACGGCGGGAGCGCTGCCGACGATCTGGACCTACGGCAACCGGAACCCGCAGGGACTGGCGCTGCATCCGGCCACCGGCGAACTCTGGGAAACCGAGCACGGACCGCGCGGCGGCGACGAACTCAACCTGATCCGGCCCGGGCGCAACTACGGCTGGCCGGTCATCACCCACGGCATGAACTACAACGGCACTCCGATCACGGCGCTTACGGCCAAGGAAGGCATGGAGCAGCCGGTGCTGCACTGGACGCCCTCGATTGCGGTGGGCGACATGGTGTTTTACGCGGGCGAGGCGTTCCCGCGCTGGAAGCACAACCTGTTCGTGACCACGCTCGCGCCCGAGGAACTGCGCCGCCTGGTGATCGAGGACGGGCGCGTCACGCATGAGGAAGCCATCTTCAAGGGCATCGGTCGCGTGCGCGCCATCACCGAAGGACCCGACGGCAGCCTTTTCCTTGGACTCGAAGGTCCGGGCAGGATTGTGCGGCTGGTGCCGGCGGAACCTTGAAATCGTCCGATGGGGCGCTCACAAACTCCGGCATGTCACCTGTCCGCCAGACGATTCTTGTCGTCGAGGATGAAGCGCCCATCGCGGACGCGATCCGTTACGCGCTGAAGACCGAAGGGTTCGAGCCGGTGTGGCGCACGACAGGGCGGGAGGCGCTGGCGGTGTTGGCGGAACAGCCGGTGGCGCTGGTGGTCCTCGACGTCGGGTTGCCCGATGCGAGCGGTTTTGATGTTTGCCGGGAAATCCGGCGGCGCGGGTCCGTGCCGGTGATCTTTCTCACGGCGCGCAGCGCCGAGGTGGACAAGATCGTCGGGCTGGAACTCGGGGCGGACGATTATCTCGCGAAGCCCTTCAGTCCGCGTGAGCTCACGGCGCGGGTCCGGGCCGTGTTGCGGCGGACGAATGGCAACGGCGCGGCCAAGCCGGCGGAGGCGGCCGCGGTCTGGCAGCACGACGCGGCACGGTGCCGGATCAGCTACCGCGGCAACGCGCTGGAATTGACGCGCAACGAATACCGGTTGCTGGCGGTCCTGCTGGCGGCGCCCGGGCGGGTTTTCAGCCGCGACCAGCTGATGCAGGCGGCGTGGGATGATCCCGGTGCGGCGCTCGACCGCACGGTGGACGCGCACATCAAACTCCTGCGGGCGAAGCTGCGCGAGACGGCGCCGGAGGCCGATCCCATTGTGACGCATCGCGGGCTCGGCTACGCCTTGCGCGAGGACTCGTGAGAATTCGCACGGCCATCTTCGCGGTGTATGTCGGCGCCTCGGCGCTGGGTTTGGCGCTGATGATGGCGCTGGTGTTGCGCGATGTGCGGCTGCGTTACGTGGAGTCCATGCGGCGCACACTGGGGGACACGGCCGCCTACATGGCGGCGTTTGCCGCGCCCGTTTCGCCGGATGAGAACTGGGCCCGACGCCTCGAGTTGTTGCCCAAGAACGCGGATTTGATCCGCGTGTTTGCCTGTGATCCGGACGGCTTGGTGTTGTTCGATTCGGCCGGCCGCGATGCCGGTGTGACCTATCAGTGGAACATGTTCGGCGGCGGCCGGGCCGCATCCGAGAACTACACGCAGCCCAATGTCGCGGTGGTGAACGGGGAATTGCGCGTGGGTTCCCGGGTGTTCGCCGGCGACAAGCATGTCGGTTGGGTCGGGGTCGGCCGGCGGCTGGCCTCGGTCGAGGAAGGCGTGCGCACGGCGCGCTGGCGGCTGGTGATTTACATCGGGCTCATCGCCGGCGGGATGATTGTGCTGGGCTGGTGGATTGCCGCGCGGCTGACGCGTTCCCTCGACCGGCTGGCGGCGCATGCCCGGCGCGTGCGGGACGGGGGCAGTCATGTGCCGGCTCCGCCAAAATCCCGGGCCCGCGAGATTGCCGAACTGGGCACGGCCTTCGAGGAGATGCGCGAGGCGCTCGAAGGCAAACAGCATGCCGAGCGCTACACCCAGAGTTTGGCGCACGAGGTGAAGGCGCCGCTGGCCGCCATCCGGGGCGCGGCGGAACTGCTGGATGAGGATATGCCGCCGGAACAGCGGCGCAAATTTTTGGCAAACATCCGGAGCGAATCGGCGCGCATCCAGCGCATCATCGACCGGCTGCTGGAGCTGTCGTCGCTCGAGGCCCGCAAACAGCTGCGGCAGGCGGAGACGATGGCGGCGGCCAAACTTGCGCAGGAGGCCGCCGATGTGGTGCGCCCCGCTTGTGCGGCACGGTCATTGGAGCTGAAGCTGCGGCCGGGCCCGGATGCGTCGGTGTGCGGGGAGACGGTGCTGCTGCGCGAGGCGTTGGTGAACCTCCTGCAGAATGCGATGGAGTTTTCGCCGGATGGGGGAGCGGTGGTGCTCGGTTGGACCGTGGCGGGCGGACGCGTGGAGTTCAGCGTCGAGGATGCCGGATCCGGCGTGCCGGATTATGCGCTACCGCGGGTGTTCGAGCGGTTTTATTCGTTGCCGCGGCCCGGCACGGAGCGGAAGAGCACGGGGCTTGGGCTCGCACTGGTGCGGGAGATCGCCCACCTGCACGGCGGCGAGGCGACGTTGTCGAACCGGCCCGAAGGTGGCGCGCGGGCGGTCTTCTGGGTGCCGGCGGCCGAGCTGTAAGCAAAAGTATCAAGCTTTAAGCTCTGAAACCGGGAGGACTCGGATCGGCTTACCGCTTATCGCCTTTTTATGCGATTTCATCGGCGCTTCACACGGATTTCATACGCGTGGGTCAGGATGGAGGCATGGAAACCGCTCAACCTCCCCGGATCAGTCCAATGGCTTTGCGTCCGCGCAGCCATACCGTGACCCTGAAACTGCTGTTCATTGCCGCGCTGGTGTTGCTGCTGCAACTGCCGCTGAGCCTCGTCAACAATCTGCGGCAGGAGCGCAGCGACAACCGCGAGGCAGCGCACGCCCGTCAGACCGAAGCGGGCGCGGCCAAACGCGAAGGCGGTTTATCGCCGGCCTATGATCCGGCTCGCGCGGCGGCCGAGGGTTATCGGATGGTCGAGCGGGCGCTGAAGCACAGCGTGCTGGTGCTTACCCTCGTGTTTGCTGCGTTCTTCCTGTTCGAGACCTTGGCGGGACTGAGGCTGCATGCCGTCCATTACGGTTTGGTCGGTGCGGCGCTGTGCCTGTTTTACCTCGCCCTGCTCGCGCTCGGCGAGGTGCTGCCGCCGGGACAGGCCTATGTGGGTGCGGCCGCGGCTTCGTCGCTGCTGATTGTCTGCTACAGCATCACCATTTTGCACAGCTATGTCCGAGCCGGGTCGATCGCGGCGTTGCTGGGGGCGGAGTATGGCGTGCTCTACGTGGTCCTGCGGATGGAAGATTTTGCGCTGCTGGCGGGCACGGCGTCGCTCTTCGCGGTCCTAGCCGGCATCATGTTTTTCACCCGGAAGGTGGACTGGTTCGCGCAAGAAGGTGGCCGGCAAACGGCGGCTTAGGTTGAAGACGAATGGCGGGATCGGCGATCCCGCCCTACAACAAACTGCCTTGCGCACCGCCGGCGGCTTTCAGGCCGATGGCGGTGTAGCCTTTGGGGGTGAGGATGCGGCCTTGGGCGGTGCGCTGGAGATAGCCTTCCTGGATGAGGAAGGGTTCGTGGACTTCCTCCAGGGTCTCGGCTTCCTCGCCGACGGCGATGGCGACGGTGCCGAGGCCCACGGGGCCGCCGGCGTAATTTTCCGCCATCACGCGGAGCATGCGTTTGTCCATCTCGTCGAGGCCGGCGGCGTCGATCTCCAGAAGTTCGAGCGCGGCGGCGGCGACGGGTTGGGTGATTTTCCCCTTGGCGCGTTCCTGCGCGTAGTCGCGGACGAAGTTGATGAGGTTGTTGGCGACGCGCGGCGTGCCGCGGGCGCGGGTGGCGATTTCGCGCGCGCCGCCTTCGTCGATGCCCACCTGCAACAGGCCGCAGCTGCGGCGGACGATGCTCTCCAGGGTGGGGTGGTCGTAGTAGTCGAGGCGCGTCTGGAGGGTGAAGCGGGAGCGGAGCGGGGCGGTGAGCAGACCGCTGCGCGTGGTGGCGCCGATGAGGGTGAAGCGCGGGATGGAGAGCCGCACGCTGCGGGCGTTCGGACCCTGGTCGATCATGATGTCGAGCCGGAAGTCTTCCATCGCGCTGTAGAGATATTCCTCGACGGTCTTGGGGATGCGGTGGATCTCGTCGATGAAGAGGATGTCGCCTTCCTCCATGTTCGTGAGGAGCCCGGCGAGGTCGCCGGCTTTCTCGATCACGGGACCGGAAGTGACGCGGACATTGCGGCCGAGTTCGTGGCCGAGGATGAAGGCGAGGGTGGTCTTGCCGAGTCCGGGAGGGCCGGAGAGGAGAATGTGATTGAGCGCCTCGCCGCGTTTCCTGGCCGCGCCGACCATGACCTGCAGGCGCTCCACGGTCTTGGGCTGGCCGGTGAAATCGCTGAACGACAACGGGCGCAGCGCGGCCTCCGCGGGCGAGACGGGTGCGCCGAGGGTGGCGGCAAGGAAATCGGTCCCGGTCGCCTTCGGCGCCGGCATTGCGGATTGCGGATTGCGGATTTTAGATTGGTTCACGGCGAGGGTGGTTTTGTCGCGCAGTTTTGGTCAGTCCGCAATCCGCGATCGGAAATCCGCAATTCAGCGCCATTCCACCTCGGCGCCGAGGCTGCGGAGGTTTTCGACGAAGTTGGGGTGGGCGCGGCGGATGGTGTCGGCATTCTTCACGACGGATCGTCCCGGGATGCTGGCGGCGACCATGTAGAGGGCGACCGCGGCGCGGATGATGTAGGGCGCCTCGACGACGGCGGGGCGCAGCGGGCGGTCGCCAAAGACAATGACGCGGTGCGGATCGCTCACGACGACATGGGCGCCGAACTTCACGAGCTCGGGCATCCAGGTGAAGCCGCCCTCGTAGACCTTGTTCCAGAACATCATGGTGCCCTTGGCGCGCACGGAAAGGGCGAGCATGCAGGGCAGCAAATCCACGGGAAAATACGGCCACGGCGCGGCCTCGATGCGCGGCAGGAGATTGGGGGTGAAGGGTGCGGTGACCGTGAGCGGCTGGTTTTTGCGCACGACGGCGGTGTCACCCTGATGGATGACGTTGACGCCGAGTTTGGCGAAGGCGCGGCCCATCAGGTCGAAATGCTGTGGCAGGGAGTTTTTGACCTTCACTTCGCCGCCGGTGATGGCGCCGAGCGCGAGGAAGGTGACGACTTCGTGGTGGTCGGAGTTGATGGTGAAGGTGCCGCCCTTGAGGCGGGCGACGCCCGTGATCGTGAGCTGGCTGGTGCCGAGGCCGGCGATCTTCGCGCCCATGCCGGCGAGCACGGCGCAGAGGTCCTGCACGTGCGGCTCGCTGGCGGCGTTGATCAGGACGGACTGGCCCTCGGCGAGCGCCGCGGCCATGGCGAAGTTCTCTGTCGCGGTGACGGACATGTAGTCGGGCCAGTGGCGCGCGCCTTGGAAGCGGCCTTTGAGGGAGAGCGTAAGGGCGCCGTTGCGCGAGATGCGGGCGCCGAGCTTTTCCAGGATCTCCAGATGGGGATCGAGCTCGCGGATGCCGAGCGAGCAGCCTTTGGCGTTGGTGGGGATCGCGATCTTCTTCATGCGCTGCAGGAGCGGGGCGAAGAGCAGCACGGACGAGCGCATGCCGGCGGGAAGTTCGCCGCTGAGCCGGCGGGCATCAAAGGTGGAATGGTCGAGGTCGAGCCGGCCGGCGGCACGGTTCCAGACAACGCGCGAACCCTGTTCGCCGAAAAAGGTCACCAGTTTCTCGACATCGGTGATGTTGGGCACGTTGCGCAGGGTGACCTTCTCGTCGGTGAGCAGGGTGGCGCAGATGACGGGCAGCGCGGAGTTCTTGTTGCCCGAGGGTGTGATGGTGCCGGAGAGCGGTTTGCCGCCGTTGACGATGAGATCGGCCACTGGGAAGTGTGAGGGCTTAGGGTTGAATGTGAGAGATCCTCCTTCGCCAAGGCTTCGGAGGATTCGCGCTGTGCACGAAAAAGGCGTCCGCGGTGAGCGGACGCCTTGGATGCGATTCGCGCGGGACGCGCGGGGCAAGGTTTATCAGATGGCCCCGCCGCCTTGGTGACCGTCGGAGCGGGGTTCCCCACCGCGATCGCCGCGGTGACGGTTGCGACCGCCGCGCCGGCGGCGGCGATGGCCGCCACCCTCGCCTTGGTGCGAGTCACCTTGGTGAGGGCGTCCGCCTTCGGCGTTCTGGCCGTCGCGCGGGCCGGAGAAGCCCTGCGCGCCGCCCTGATGGCGACCGCGCCCGCCGCGATGACGGCGGCGACCGTGGCGGTATTCCCCGTCACGGCGGGATTCGCCGCCGTGGCCGTTGGTGCTTGCGGTGGTGGCATCGCTGCCACTGAAAAGACCCTTCAGCCAGGCGAGGAAGCCGCCGGATTTCTTCGGGGTTTCCGTGCGCTCAATCCGGGGTTCGCGTTCGGCGCGGGGCTGGGCCTCGGAGGAGGCTTCGCGGGCCGGACGGTTTTCGCGCGGCTCGCGCGGTTGGAACTCGCGGCGTTCGCGGCGCTCCGGGCGGAAGGTCGGGCGTTCTTCGCTGCGGCCCTGACCATTGGCTTCCCAGCTCTGGGCGGGGCGCTTGGTCTCGGCGGGCGGCAGGATGTTGAGTTCCGCCTTTTCCTCGTTTCCGGCCGATTCCAGCGGGAAGAGGTCGGCCTGGGGGGCGGGGGCCGGGGCGGCGGCCACGGGTGCGGGAGCGGCCGGCGTGGCGGCCACCGGAGCGGGGGCGGCCGGCGCGGGCTCGTTGCTGACGGGGGACGCCACGGACGTCTCGCCCGTGAACGGATTCACATACTCGCTCTTCGGGGTGATCACCTCGATGGAGCTGGGTTGATAGCCGCTCGGGGCGGCGGACGCGGCCGGAGCGGCCGAGGGACGTTTTGCCTTGCCGCGCAGGAGACCTGAACCGCGGGTGGCGCCGAACGAACCGAACGGCTGGGTGGCGCCGGGTGAGGCGGCACTGGGCGCCTCGGCGGGGGCTGCGGGAGCCGGGGCGCCGGGCGTGACTGGATCTGACATGTTGTTGTTTTTGTTGTGGCTAAGGCGCTCAAGCCGCAGGGCGGGAGAGCTGCCGGGTTGGATGGCGGGCGGAGCGCGGACGTCGCACTCGACGCATGCCAAGAAGATGCAATTTCGCCCGTTGCCCGTCCCGGGGCAATCTCAAATTCCCCCCGCGGCCGGGAGAAATGGCCGTTACATGCACAAAATATTGATGGAAATTAATTTGAAAAACTGACGGTGACAAAGACGGGCTTGCCTGCCGGCGGCGGGGCTTCCAACGTCGCGCCATGGACAAACTCGAGGAGATCTTCCGCATGCAGGACGCGCTCAACCGGCGCATCGGGGTCAATCTGCCTCCGCCGACCGACGAGGAGAAGGCCAAGTGGATCCTCAATTACACGCGCGCGATGCAGCAGGAAACGGCCGAGCTGATCGACAGCGTGCCGTGGAAGTGGTGGGCAAAATACCAAAATTTCGACGAGCAAAACGCCAAGGTCGAGGTTGTGGACCTGTTTCACTTCCTGGTGTCGCTGGCACAGACGCTGGGCATGACGGCCGACGATGTTTACCAGGCCTATCTCAAGAAGAACCAGGTGAACCATCAGCGGCAGGACAGCGGTTACGCGAAGAAGGACGAGGCCGACTCGAAGCACATCTGAGGCGATGCACATCGGGCTCCTCCTGTTTCCCAAGCTGACGCTTTTGGATCTGGTGGGGCCGGGAGAGGTGTTTGCCCGGGTGCCCGACGCGAAGGTGCATCTGATTTGGAAGAGGCGAGACTTGGTGGCCACCGTGAGCGGACACGAGATGCGGCCCACCACGACCTTTGCCGATTGTCCGCAATCGGATGTGCTCTGCGTGCCGGGTGGTCCGGGGCAGGTGGATTTGATGGAGGATGAGGAGACGCTGGCCTTTCTCCGCATGCAGGCGGCGGGAGTGAAGTGGGTGACCTCGGTGTGCACCGGTTCGCTGATCCTCGCGGCGGCGGGGCTGCTGACCGGCTATCGCGCGGGCTGCCATTGGGCGTCGCTCGACCAACTCGAGCTCTTCGACGTCATTCCGGTGGCCGAGCGGGTGGTCTTCGACCGCAACCGCGCTACTGGCGGCGGGGTGACGGCCGGCATCGATTTCGCGCTGAGTCTGGTGGCGAAGATGAACGGCGAGGAACTCGCGCGGGCCATTCAGCTGAGTATGGAATACGATCCGTCGCCGCCCTTCACCGGCGGTTCACCCAACAGCGCGGAGCCCGCGCTGGTCGCGCGCCTGCGAGCCCAGATGGAGCCATTTATCGCGCCACGCCGGGTGGTGAGTGAACGCGTGGCGGCAAAGCTGAATGCGGCGGGGCAGTGAGCTCGCCTAAAACATGAGGCGGGATCCGGAGACCCCGCCCTGCACTTCAGCGCGTGACCACGAAGGCCGCGGTCACATCCACGGCGGTCTCGCCTTCCTCAACCACGCGGGCGCGCAGCTTGAGCTTCGCCTTGCCGTAGCGGTCTAGGGCGTCCTTGAACTCGGCGATGGCCGCCTGGGCGGGCCGCTCGCAGATGGCGCGCAGGTCGCCGATGACGGGCCGACGATAGGCGGCGCGGCTTTCCTTCACCACGATGCGCCATTCGGATTTCTCCGCGCCCTTCTCGTTTTTCATCAGCTCCCACACGACGCCGTAGCCGGCGAGGGTGGCGAGCGAGACGAGGCTGCCGCCGAAGGCGGTGTTGAGCGAATTCTTGTTCTGCTCCTTCGGCGCCTTGAGCGTGAGCGCGCGGTCGTCGCTGACCTCCACGCCGACCCCCATCATCTTCGCGAGCGGGATCATCTCGTGAAGAAACAGTTCGAACGCAGGGATCTTGACGGACTTCATTCGCGCGAAAGTTGGAGAAAAAATCCCCGCCCGTCAAAGAGAGTCGGTTGCGATGATTCCGGCGGCCGGGATTGACCTGCGACCGAAGCCGGTTCCCCTGTTGGCACCATGATCCAAGCCGGTCGGAAACTCCCCCTGAACCTTCGGTTGAATATCCTGCAAAACGATGTGGAAAAGCAGGTTGCGTTGAGCGAATTGCTGACGCGCCCGACCATTTTCTCGGTTTACATGCGCAACAACACCGGTGGCTGCGACAAGCAGAACGACAGCCTGGTGAAGCATGCCGCGGCGTTCGCCAAGGCCGGCTACAACCTCGTGGCGGTCAGCCGCGACACGATTTCCTCGCACCGGAAATACGCCGCCAAGAAGGGCATCACCTACGTGCTCGCGAGCGATCCGGACGACGGGTTTGCGCGGGCGACCGATTCGCTCGTGGAGAAATCCATGTATGGGAAAAAATTTACCGGCCCGGCGCGCGCCGCGTATGTGGTGGACCGCGACGGCACGGTGCTCGCGGTCGTGCCGAAGGTGGACACCGCCGATCACGGTGCGCAGCTCAAGACCGTGCTGGCCGGTTTGAAGTGAGCTGCCGCTCATTAGAGCGGGTTAGGAAATATCATAGCAGGGTCCGCTCGGAGAGCGGACCCTGCCGGCGCTGCCGCCCCACAGGGGTGACGACCGTTTTATCAGCTAAACTGCTCTATCCTTCAGTTGGGCCGTAAACAGCTTCACCAGCTCGGCGGCGGCGCGCCCCGGCGGACGCTGCCGGGGCCATACGAGCACGATCCTGCGCTCCGGGCGCGGCGCGGCGAACGGGCGGTAGTCGGGGGCGCGGCGCCGCTGGGTGCGCCTCGCCATGGCGGGCACCAGCGAGAGGCCGAGGCCGGCGCAGACGAGTTCCTGCACGGTTTCGAGCTGCGCGCTGCGGAAACTGAGGCGCGGCTTGACCTCCTGCCGTTCACAGAAACCGAGCACTTGGTCGCCGAGGCAGTGGCCGGCTTTCATCACGATGAGTTTTTCGGCGCGCAGGTCGGTGGCCCGCAGCGTGCGCTTGGCGCCCAGCGGGTGTCCGGGCGGCAGGGCGAGCAGCAGCTCCTCGGTGAAGAGCTCCGTGACGACGAGGCGGTCGTCGATGATGGGTTCGCTGGCCACGGCGAAATCAATCTCGTAGGCATGCAGCAGCTTCAGCAGTTCGGCCGTCGTGTCCTCGTGCACGGTGATGTCCACCCCGGCAAACTGCGCGCTGAACTTCGCCATCACCGGCGGCAGCAGGTAGGGCGCGATGGTCGGCAGGACGCCGATGGCGACGGAGCCCTGTTTCAGGTCGAGCGCGTCGTTGGCCTCGCGCCGCGCCGCCTCCACCTCCTCCAGGATGCGTAGGGCGCGACGCAGAAAGGCCGTGCCATGCGGGGTGAGTCGCACCTGGCGCTTCCGGCGGTCGAAGAGCCGTTCGCCCAGTTCGTCCTCCAGCTTTTGGATCTGCTGGCTGAGCGAGGGCTGGGCGACATTGCATTGCTCGGCGGCGCGCGAGAAATTCCCCGTGCGGGCCAGCGCGACCACGTAGCGGAGTTGGTGCATTTCCATAGGCAGGACCTATAGTGACCAGAGGAACAAAATATTTCAACAATAGCTCGCGAAATGGTTTAATCCTTACTTTCTGTCACCACCCATGACCGGACATCCCCAACCCCAGCCCGCCCCCGGCGGCCATTTTCCACCGAGTCTTTAACGTTCCACCCGGAACAACCCTCAACCCGAACCCTAGCTCGCACCGAAACGGAGAAACCCATGGATACGAATACCGAGAAAAGCGGCGGCAAATGCCCCTTCGCCCACGCCCACCCGATGGTCGCGGCCAAGTCGAACCGCGACTGGTGGCCCAACCAGATCAACCTCAAGCTCCTGAGCCAAAATTCGCCCCTGACCGACCCGATGGGCGGCGGCTTCAACTACGCCGCGGAGTTCAAGAAACTCGACCTCGCCGCGCTGAAGCAAGATCTCCGCGCCGTGATGACGGATTCGAAGGACTGGTGGCCGGCCGACTTCGGGCACTACGGCGGCCTGTTTGTCCGCATGACCTGGCACAGCGCCGGCACCTACCGCACCGGTGACGGTCGCGGTGGCGGCGGCACGGGTCAGCAGCGGTTTGCCCCGCTCAACAGCTGGCCGGACAACGCCAATCTCGACAAGGCCCGCCGCCTGCTCTGGCCCATCAAGCAGAAATACGGGAAGAAGATTTCCTGGGCCGACCTCATGATTCTCGCCGGCAACGTCGCCCTCGAATCGATGGGCTTCAAGACCTTCGGCTTCGCCGGCGGCCGGGCCGACGTCTGGGAGCCCGAGGAGGACGTTTATTGGGGTCCCGAGGCCGAGTGGCTGGGCGACAAGCGTTACTCGGGCGACCGGGACCTCGCAAAGCCCCTCGCCGCGGTGCAGATGGGCCTCATCTACGTGAACCCGCAGGGGCCCAACGGCAACCCCGACCCGGTCGCCGCCGCGAAGGACATCCGCGAGACCTTCGCGCGCATGGCGATGAACGACGAGGAAACCGTCGCGCTCATCGCGGGCGGCCACACCTTCGGCAAGACCCATGGCGCCGGCCCCGAGTCGCACGTCGGCCGCGAGCCCGAAGGCGCGGGCATCGCCGAGCAGGGTTTCGGCTGGAAGAGCAGCTTCCGCTCCGGCAAGGCCGGCGATGCCATCACCAGCGGCCTCGAGGTCACCTGGACGAAGACACCCACCCGGTGGAGCAACAACTTCTTCGAAAACCTCTTCGGCTACGAATGGGAACTCACCAAGAGCCCCGCGGGTGCGCACCAGTGGGTCGCCAAGAACGCGCCGGAAATCATTCCCGATGCCTTCGACCCGAAGAAGAAGCACAAGCCCACGATGCTGACGACCGACCTCTCGCTGCGCTTTGATCCCGCCTACGAGAAGATCTCGCGCCGCTTCCTCGCCAACCCGGACCAGTTTGCCGACGCCTTTGCCCGCGCCTGGTTCAAGCTCACGCACCGCGACATGGGCCCGAAGGCGCGTTACCTCGGGCCGGAAGTCCCGAAGGAAGATCTCATCTGGCAGGATCCCATCCCCGCGGTGAACCATCCGCTGGTGGACGCGAAGGACATCGCCGGCCTCAAGGCCAAAATCCTCGCCACGGGCCTCGGCATCTCCGAGCTCGTCTTCACCGCCTGGGCCTCGGCCTCGACCTTCCGCAAGTCCGACATGCGCGGCGGCGCCAACGGCGGCCGCATCCGCCTCGCCCCGCAGAAGGACTGGGAGGTCAACCAGCCCGCCCGCCTCGCCAAGGTCCTCAAGGCCCTCGAAGGCGTCCAGCAGGCGTTCAACGCCTCCGCCACCGGCGGCAAGAAGGTCTCGCTCGCCGATCTCATCGTCCTCGGCGGTGCCGCCGCGATCGAGGCCGCCGCCAAGAAGGCCGGCCACACCGTGGAGGTGCCCTTCACGCCCGGCCGCATGGATGCCGCGCAGGAGCAGACCGATGTCGAGTCCTTCGGCGTCCTTGAGCCGCAGGCCGACGGGTTCCGCAACTACCAGAAGACCCGTTACACGCTGCCGGCCGAGCACCTGCTCGTGGACAAGGCCCAGCTGCTGGGCCTGACCGCGCCGGAGATGACCGTCCTCGTCGGCGGCCTGCGCGTGCTCAACGCCAACCACGGCAAGTCCCAGCACGGCGTCTTCACCCGCCGGCCCGAGACGCTCACGAACGACTTCTTCGTGAACCTCCTCGACATGGCCAACGAGGTGAAGCCGACCTCGCCGTCGGAGGAGCAGTTTGAGCTCCGCGACCGTGCCACCGGCGACGTGAAGTGGACCGGCACGCGCGTGGACCTGATCTTCGGTTCCAACTCGCAGCTGCGTGCGTTCGCCGAGGTCTATGCCGAGAGCGGCAACGAGGCCAAGTTCGTGCAGGACTTCATCGCCGCCTGGAACAAGGTGATGAACGCCGACCGCTTCGACATCGCCTGAGCGAAACGCACAGGCTAAAAATTCAGCGCCATGTCGCGATCACCCGCGCATGGCGCTTTTTATTTTCAGCAAGGAAATGGCTGAAATCCGTGCGCAGCCGTGC
Organism: Opitutaceae bacterium; assembly: GCA_026125215.1. Lineage (GTDB taxonomy): Bacteria > Verrucomicrobiota > Verrucomicrobiia > Opitutales > Opitutaceae > UBA2377. The sequence goes on along the minus strand of JAHCLN010000018.1, from coordinate 19,122 downwards.
AATCCGTGGCTCACTCCGGTTATGGAATGCCGTCCCAACTGCGGTGCCTGCTGCATCGCGCCCTCCATCAACTCGCCGATTCCCGGAATGCCGCACGGCAAGCCGGCGGGGATCCCATGCGTGCAGTTGCTGCCGGACATGCGCTGCGCGCTCTTCGGCAAGCCGGAGCGTCCGGCCTTCTGCGTGAGCCTGCGACCGACGGAGGAGATGTGCGGGGCGGATCGCGCGGAGGCGCTGGCTTATCTCGGGGCCTTGGAATTCGAGACCAAGCCCGATTAAAATGTGGAAATCAGGAAGGCCGGAAATCGGACCGGGTTTGTTCCTGGTTTTCAGAGTTCAAGATTACTCATGATTGCGTCGGCTCAGGCCGGGACCAGACGCGGTTGGGCTTTGAGTTCGGCGGCGAGTTGGCGGAACCAGGCGGTGGCCTCGGTCTGCTTCGCGGGGATTTCCGCGCTGTCGGCGAGGTAGGTGAGACGGGTGAGCTTGGCGGCGGCTTCGGCCGGCAGCACGTGATGCAGGTAACGCGCGCTCCAATCGTGCCGGAGGGGGTCGTGCTTCAGCCGCAGGAGCGCGATCAGCGGGGCGAGGGTCAGGCTCTGGTAAAAGTAGGCGGCATCGAGGGGATGCTGGCGCCAGACCTCCTTGATCACGAGGACTTGGAACAGCTCGAAGCGCACGGTGAGCTGGGCGAGCCTGGCCTGCAGCTTGGTTTCCAGGGCCATGCGGTCGATTTTTGGCGGCTGGCGAAACAGACCGGTGCGATCGAACAGCACACGGGCGGTGCCGTGGAGTTCGGGCTCGATGAGCTTGTTGGGATTGCCCTGCCGGATGACGCAGAAATCGAGGATCAGCCACGGCGGTGCGTCCGCGAAGCGGTAGAAACGCTGGCTGTGTCCGTGCCATGCGGGTTCGGGCACGACAAAGACCAGTTCGGTTTTTGCCACCTTGCCGAGCGCGGCTTCGACCACGGCGAACGTCTCGACCACCTGTGCGTCGGGCACATCGGCCTGCAGGTCCACATCGCTCCACTGGTCGTCGCGGGCAAAAGCGGCCGAGCCGCCCTCCCACAGCGCATTGACCCAAGGTTGCGCGGCCAAGGCGGTGTGGACCGTATCAAGCAACAGCATGCGGGTGAGCTGCGGCATCAGGTTTCGATGCTGGTGACGGCGTGCGCCGGCTTAGTGTCCACCGTCGAGGTCGCCCGGTTTCAGCAGCGGGGCGAAGAGGGCCTTGTTGGCGGACTTCATGTAGGCCTCCTTCGGCTCGATGGTGCCGTCCTTCACGCGGGCCATGAGGCTGTTGTCCATCGTGATCATGCCGTCGCTGCCGGCGCTCTCGATGATGGCCTTGATGTTGGCGATCTGGCCGCTGCGGATGGTGTTGGGCAGGGCTTCGTGCTGTAGGAGGATTTCCTGCACGGCGCAGCGGCCCTTGGGGATGCGTTTGCAGAGGAGCTGGGCGACGACACCGGCGAGGCAGGAGGCGAGCATCACGCGCACCTGGTTCTGCTCGTCGGCGGGGAAGGTGTTGATGATGCGGTCCACGGTCTTTGCCGCGTTGTTGGTGTGCAGGGTGCCGAAGACGAGCATGCCCATCGAGGCGCAGCCGAGGGCGAGCTTGATGGTTTCCATCTCGCGCATTTCGCCGAGGAGCAGGATGTCGGGGTCGTGCCGCATGGCGCCCTTGAGCGCGGCGGCGAAGGACTGCGTGTGCTCGCCGACCTCGCGGTGGACGATGACGGATTTCTTCACCGGGTGGACGAACTCGATGGGATCCTCGATGGTGATGATGTGCCGCGAGAGGTTGCTGTTGATGTAGTCGATCATCGCGGCGAGCGTGGTGGACTTGCCGGAGCCGGTGGGGCCGGTGACGACGACGAGACCTTCCTTTAGGTGGCAGAGCTTTTTCAGCGTCTCGGGGAGCTTGAGGTCGTCGAAGGAGAGGATCTTGGCGGGAATCTGGCGGAAGACGGCGGCCTGGCCCCAATGGTTGTAGAGGTAGTTGCCGCGGAAGCGGGCGACGCCGGGAATCTCGTGCGCGAGGTCTAGGTCCTTCTTCTCCAGAAATTCCTGCCAGCGCTTCTCGGGGCAGATTTCCTGGAGGAGCGACTCCATCGTGCGGTGGTCCAGCGGCGTGTCGGTCAGCGGCACGAGGGAGCCGGAGGCGCGGATCTTGGGCGGCAGGCCGACGGTGAGGTGCAGGTCGGACCCGCCTTTGTCCAGCATGCCTTTTAGGAGGGCGTCGATGGCGGCCATGGTTAGGAAATTTTGTTGCGGAGGACGCGGTTGAGGATGTTGGCCTTGGCAGTCTCGGCGGAAATCACGTGGTTCTGCCAGAGGCCGTAAACGACATTGTCCATGAGACACATGCCCTCTTTCACGCCGGTCTCCATGGTGTTGCGCAGGCCGGTGGACTTGCCCTCCTTGATGAGGTTCTGGATGGCGGTGTTGTTGATGAGAATCTCGCAGGCGAGGGCGAGGCCGCCGTCGGTGTCGGGCAGGAGGCGCTGGCAGACGATGCCGCGGAGCGACTCGGCGACGCTGGCGCGGATCTGGGTCTGCTGGGCCGGCGGGAAAACATCGAGCAGGCGGTTGAGCGTGGTGGCGGCATCGCTGGTGTGCATCGTGCCGATGACGAGGTGCCCGGTCTCGGAGGCGCTGATGGCCATCTCGATGGTCTCAAGGTCGCGCAGTTCGCCGATGACGATGATGTCGGGATCCTCGCGGAGGGCGCCCTTGAGCGCGGTGAAGAAGGACTTGGTGTGCGGGCCGACCTCGCGCTGGGTGACGTTGCAGCCCTTGGAGGGCTGCACGACCTCGATGGGGTCCTCGACGGTGATGATGTGGTCCTCGCGGGTCTCGTTGAGGTAGGCGACCATCGAGGCGAGGGTGGTGGTCTTGCCGGAGCCGACCGGACCGGTGATGAGAATGAGGCCGTTGTGGTAGGAGAGGAGGCGTTTGAGCGTGTCGAGGTGGGCGGCGTAGCCGAGCTCCTCCAGCGTGCGCACCTTGTCGGGCACCATGCGGTAGGAGCCGGCGGCGCCGTTCTTGTGGAACATCAGGTTGACGCGGTAGCGGTCGTTGCCGCCGAGCGAGAGGGCAAAATCGTAATCCTTGCGCTCAAGGTAAATGCCCTTTTGCCCCTCGCCGAGGAGGACGGTGTTGAGGCGGAGGGAGTCCTCGGCGGACAGCGGCCGGTCCGAGAGATACTCGAATTCGCGGTTCTTGCGGATGAAGGGGCGGGCGCCGGTCGAGAGGTGCAGGTCGCTCGCACCGTAGCGGGCGGTGGCCTTAAGGAGGCCGCGCAGGGCTTCCGCGAGGGCGTCATCGGGGAGGCCGGCGATCTGGTCGAAAGCAAACTTGGGGGCGGGGGCGGCGGGCGGTTTGCCGGCGGCCGCGGCCGGCACCGGGTCTGGCTCCGGTTCGCTCTCGTCGAAGGGATCGTCGGCGGGGGGAGATTTTGCGCCCTTGGTCTGCGCGAGGCCGGCGAGCTTCTCGAGCGTTTCAAGGTCCTCGACGATGGCGTCGTCGATGAGCTTCTGCGCGAAGTCCATCAGATCGGCGGCTTCGCCGACGGCCTGGCGCACGGCAATGGCCTGGGCGCGGGTAAAGAGGCGTTGATCGAGGCCGAGGCGGACCAGCCAGAGAATCTCGTTGTTCATGCGCGTTTGCCGGAGCGCGGCCAATCTCGCGGGTGCCTCCGGATGAGTCCAGCCGAGAAACCGCGGTGTGCGGACTTGCGGCGCGGCGGGGGCGGCTTATGGCTGGGGTTCCATGGCCAAGTCCGACGAATCCGCCCCGAAGATCATCTTCTCGATGCTCGGCGTCTCGAAGAAAATCGAGCGCAAGGAAATTCTCCGCGACATCTCCCTGTCGTTCTATTACGGCGCGAAGATTGGCGTGCTCGGCCTCAACGGCTCCGGCAAGTCCTCGCTCATGCGCATCCTCGCGGGCCTCGACACCGAGATCGACGGCCGCGTGCATTTCGAGCCGGGTTATCCGGTCGGTTTCCTGCCGCAGGAACCGTCGCTCACGCCCGGCGCCACCGTGCGCGCCTGTGTTGAGGAGGGCGTGAAACACCTCACCGACCTCACTGCCGCCTACGACGCGAGCTGGGACGAACTCGCCGAGGCCGCCGATGATGCCGCCCGTGACGCGATTGCGGAGAAACAGGCCAAGCTCCAGGAAAAGATCGAGCACCTCGGCGCGTGGGACGTCGCCCCGATGGTCGAGCAGGCGATGGATGCGCTGCGTTGTCCGCCGCCCGACCAGCTCGTGGACAACCTCTCCGGCGGCGAGCGCCGTCGCGTGGCGCTCGCGCGGCTGCTGTTGCAGAAGCCGTCCATCCTTCTCCTCGACGAACCGACCAACCACCTCGACGCCGACTCGGTCAACTGGCTGGAGCAGCACCTGTCGCGCTACGAGGGCACGGTTATCGCGGTGACGCACGACCGCTACTTCCTCGACAACGTCGCCGGCTGGATCCTCGAGCTCGACCACGGGCACGGGCTGCCGTTCAAGGGCAACTACTCTTCGTGGCTGGAGCAGAAGCAGGCGATGGCCACGGTCGCCGAGCGCACCGAGAACAAGCGTCAGAAGGCGATGGCGCGCGAGCTGGAGTGGATTCGTTCCTCGGCCAAGGCCCGGCAGTCGAAGGGCCAGGCGCGCATCAACGCCTACGAGGCCATGCTCAAGCAGGACGTCGCCGAGCAGGAGAAGAAGTTCGAGATCATCATCCCGCCCGGCCCGCGCCTCGGCAACCTGGTCGTGCAGGCACAGGGCGTCGCCAAGGCCTACGGCGACAAGCTGCTCTACGACAACCTGGAGTTCTCACTGCCGCCCGGCGGCATCGTCGGCATCATCGGCCCCAACGGCGCGGGCAAGACCACGCTCTTCAAACTCATTACCGGCCTGGAGAAACCTGACGCCGGCACCTTCAAGATCGGCGACACGGTGAAGACCGCCTACGTCGAGCAGTCGCGCGACTCGCTTGAAGGCGACAAGACGATCTGGGAAGTCATCAGCGGCGGACAGGAAATCATGCAGCTCGGCAAGCGCTCGGTGAACAGCCGGGCCTACTGCGCGCAGTTCAGTTTCACCGGCGCGGATCAGTCGAAGAAGGTCGGCGTGCTTTCTGGTGGTGAGCGCAACCGCGTGCTGCTGGCGCGCGTGCTCAAGAGCGAGGCCAACCTGCTGCTGCTCGACGAGCCGACCAACGACCTCGACGTGAACTCGATCCGCGCGTTGGAGGAGGCGCTGGAGACCTTCGCCGGCTGTGCGGTGATCATCTCGCACGACCGCTGGTTCCTCGACCGCACCGCCACGCACATCATGGCCTTCGAGGGTGACAGCTACGTGCACTGGTTCGCCGGCAACTACTCGGCGTATCTCGAGGATTTCAAGAAGCGGAAGGGGAAGGACGCCGACCAGCCGCATAGGATCAAGTATCGCAAGCTGACGCGGTGAGGGGTTGAGGCGCACGGATCGAGTAGCTGCGTTGGAGCGGAGCGACAACGTGGCAGGGGTGCCATCGACCACGCTTTCGCCTACGGCTCAAGCGCGGCTACATGGCAGGGCGAGAACTGAGTGAACTATGGGTGCAGGCTGACCCAATAGGCCCACCATTCCTCGCGAAAATTGGGCAGGCGAGGATCGAGATCAGGACGGAGAGGGACGCAGGTGCCACAATAGGGCCAGTCCACGGGCCGAGGGGCCAGCCGGGCGCGCACCGGATTTTCGCAGAGATAGTGAACAAGCGCGGTAAAGGAGTCGCGGTCGCTTTCGTCGGTGCGTAACACATGATCGTAGGCTTGCTTTTGGAGACGCCGGGGTGCGAGGTGCTGATTGAGCGAGCGTCGGATGGCGCGGGTCCAGAGCAGTTGGTCGGAGTCGGGAGCGATGCCGGCGGCGAGAAGATGGAAATGGTCCGGCATCAGGCAATACGCTGGCACCACGATGCGATAGGAGTTGCTGGCATGGCGCAGGATTTCGCGAAAGGCGGCATGGAAATCGAGCGAGAGCCAACCTCGTTGGCGGCCGGCCATGGTCATGGTCCAGTGAACGAATTGGTGCCCCTGGTAAGCGGCCGGAGCTAGCCGGGGCAGGTGGCGCTGCGGTGGGCGCATGATCCAGAAGGCCACGCTTTCACCTGCGGTTCAAGCGCAGCTACGAGGTAAAGCGAGATCGGGGAGCTGCGTTGGAGCGAAGCGACAACGTGGGGATGAGCCACGCTTTCGCCTACGGCTCAAGCGCAACTACACGCAGCCTTCCACCGGGCACATGGCGGTGAACGTCCCGGCCACGGCAACGGTGCCGCCACCCAAGGCAGTGGCGAGACGCAGTGTGAGCGGCGCGGGCGACTGCAACCGGTAGTGCAGCCCGGCGGCGTCCTTCTGCCAAGAGACCGTAATGACCTCGTCGCGGCCGGGGATGGGCACATTGCCGCTCGCGGCCGGCAACGAGCCGGTGTGCAGTTCGAAATCATAATGCAGCGCGCCGCGATCGAAGCGCGGCCGGAGCCCGAGCAGGTGGCGGGAGAGCTGCCAGGTTGGACAGCCGCTCCATTGGTGGCAGTGGCTCCAGCGGGTGTCGAAGACCTCAAGCCAGGTCGTGCGGTCGTCGCCCAGCGCCCAGCCCCAGCAGGTGCGGTATTGGTCGAGCACGAAATCCATGTCGCCGTGCTCGATCAGCTCGGGCAGCGCGAAGTGGCCGAAGTAGGGCGTGATGAGCTGCGGGTGGTTCGCCGCCGGATCGCTGAGGCGCGGGGCGTCGTGGCGGTTGGGGAAGCAGCGCAACATGTGCTCCCGCAGGAAGGCGCGGCCGGCTTTTGCCTGTTCTGCCGGGAAAAAGCCGAGCCGCAATCCCAGCGCGGCGCGATGATAGCCGATGCGCTCCCACGCGCCGGGGCCGGCGGCGAATTCGTCGTTGAAATACCGGGCGATGAGCGCGGTGAGGTTGGCGGCCGTCGCCGCGTAGCGGGAGCCATCCCGGCCGAGGGCGGACGCCCAGCGGATCATGCTGCGCAGCGCGGCCAGGCAGTGGAGGTTTACGCCCATGTCGCTCGGCCCCGGGTTGCGCACGTAGCCCCAGTCCACGAATCCCCAGCCAAGTTCATCGGCGATGCCGTCCGCGGTGGTTTTGGCCGCGAAGGCCGCGAGGTTGCGCTCGGCATGGGGCCACAGGGTTTCAAGCAGGGCACGGTCGCCGGTGAGTTCCCAATAGTGCACGCAGGCGGAAATCCATTGGGCGGCGTAAGTGGTGAGGTAGGCCGCCCCGCCGGGGCAGAGGCCGGCGACGAGGCCGTCCTCGCGGGCGCACTGGGCGCTGTGCACGAGACTGCGGCGACAGAGCCGCAGGTCGGAGAAAGCGGTTGCCGCGATGTCGAGACCCACCGTGACGACATCCCCGGCCCACTGGCCGCGCTCGCGCGTGGGATTGTCGGTGATGGCGTCTTCAGCGCAGGCCCGGTGCGTCTCCACCCCGACGGACCAGATGCGGTCGAGCAAAGCGTCGCCGGTCCGGAGGCTGCCGCCGGCGTCGCCGTAGTAGGCGCGTTCGACGACGCGTTCTTCCAGCCACCGCACCGCCGCCGGCGCCGCCAAGACATGCACCTCCAGGAAGCGTCCGCCGCGGGGGGCAAGCGGTTGAAACTCCTGCGGACCGCCGCGCGCGATGTAGTGGTCGAGATTGCAGGAGTCGCCGGCGGAGAGCGTGACCCACGGAGAGACGCGGCCATGCACGAGCGATTCGCTGTAGGCGAACTCGACGACCGTCCCGGAGGGCACATCCAGCGTGAAACACGGCCGCATGAGACGCACCCGGCCGAGATCGTAACGGCGCCAGACGCCCTGTGGCGGCAGGGAGGCGGGCGTGAGATCGCGCAGAAAAAACCGTGCCGGGATGTCGTCCCGTTCGTAGCCGAAGGTCTCGACCAGTGTGCCTTCCGCGAGGAGGGCGGGCTGGTGGACGAGGGCCCGCGGGTTGGCGGTGGAGAGGGAATAGAGCGGGCCAATGCCCGGTTCGACCGGCATGGGCTCGCTCCAGCCGGTGGCGTCAAAACCGGACTGTAGCCAACCGACAGGCAGCATTCGCGTGTCGCACCACTCGATGAACCCGAGCTGGGGATTCACGCGGCGGACCTGCGGGGTGTAGGCGGTGAGCCGCTGGCAGCGCCAAGTGAGGGCAATTTCCTGTCCGCCGGCCTGCGCACGGCAGGCGAGGAAGGGAGGCAGGGCCTCGAGCATGCGCGTGGCGACGCCGTGGTGACTGACGACGAAGGCGAGCACGTGCCGTCCGGCCCCGAGTCGGGCGGAGTGGGTCTGATATTCGGGATGATCTTTAGGGAAGCGGGACGGGCCCTCGCAGAAGGCCTCGCCGTCCAGCCAGCCGTAGAACCAGGAGGCGCCGAGCAGATGAAAATCAACAGTGGCGGCGTCCGGCAGCTGAAACTCCGCGCGGAAGGCCACATGCAGGTCGCATTCATCGGGCCGGGCGTCGGCGATCCACAGACAGGGGAGGGCGGAGGGCATGGGGACGGATGCGGATGCAACACCAATGCGGCCGGGGTTCGAGCCGATTTATGCCCGGTAAAACGCGGCGAGACCTTGCGGCGGGCGGGCAACCGGACATGATTGTGCCCACGAACATGAAACAACTCCTTTTGCTTCTGGGCGGGTTTGTGCTTCTGTTCGCCCTCGTGAGCGCGAACGAAGGCAAAACCGAATTTCTCGTCCTCGGCGGCGGCTGTTTCTGGTGCACCGAGGCCTCCTACGAACTGTTGCCCGGCGTGAAGGACGTCGTGAGCGGTTACGCCGGCGGCCGCACCAACAACCCGACCTACAAGGAAATCGGCACCGGGCGCACGGGCCACGCCGAGGTCATCCGCATCGAATACGATCCCGCGCAGGTCTCGCTGGAGGCGTTGCTCGAGTTCTTCTGGCTGGTGCACGACCCCACCACGATGAACCGGCAGGGCGCCGACGTGGGCCCGCAATACCGCTCGATCATCCTTTATGCCGACGACGCGCAGCGCGAGGCGGCGGAGCGTTCACGCGTCCGGGCGCAGGAGAGCCTTTCGCGGCCGATCGTCACGCAGATCGAGCCGCTGACGAAGTTCTGGCCGGCGGAGGAGTATCACCAGGATTATTTCCGCAAGAATCCCACTCAGGCGTATTGCCAGGCCGTGATCGCGCCGAAAGTGCGCAAGCTGGAGCGCAAGCTCAACACGGCGAAGTGACGTGCGGGCCCGTGTGAACGGGCAGCAGTCCGAAAAACTCAGGCGCGCCGACGTCGCCAAGCGGCGAGCCCGAGGGCGGCGAGACCCGCGAGGACGGCGTAGGTGGAGGGCTCGGGGATGGCGGAGGTGGAATAGAGCTCGATTTCATCAATCGCGGTGCCCCAGTCGATTCCACTGCTGGTGACGATGCGGAAGGCGGTGACTCCCGTGAGCGGTGAAGTCAGGTTGTAGAGGTGCCGCAGTTCAGGTGAAGGCGGCGGGTCAACCGCGTAATTCATGGAACCCGTGGTGAGCCAAGTGGCTGAATTCGCCGAAGCCTGATCGGTCACGGCATCCGTGGTGTATTGGATGACGTGGGGAATCCAAGCCGGGCCGAAGGCGCGGGTGATCTGGACCCCGGTGTTGTCCCGGCCAAAGGCGAACGAAGCGATGGTCGAGGGTGTGGGGAGAATTACGCCGACCCACGAAGTGGTGTAGTCCGCGAGTCCGATCCAGCTGCTGTCGTTGCCGTAGACACCGTCGTTGATCGTGGAGATGAAGTGGATGCCATAGCCGAGCTCGTCCTGCCCGATGGCGATGCCGCCGTTGCTGGCGGCGGCGAGGTTGGTGGCGTCGCTGCGGAAGGTGCCGCCGGTCTCGACGAGCACAAACTGGGCGTGGGCGGTGGCGAACAAGGTGCAGAAGAGCAGGGGTAGGAAGCCGGATTTCATGGTAGAGGCTGTATGGGAGTGACGAAGCAAAGCGGCCCGGCCGGGCTCAAGTGGATTTCCGGCGATGTCCGCTCCGGGTTGCAGAATGTCCGAATTGGGTGGTTCGTGCGGCTGCAAATGGGGTTTACAACACGCGGCGTGCCGGACTCTTTGGCAGTCATGCCGGTTTTACCCGAATTGGCGAATCTGTGCCTGCTGCGGCAGCGAGCGGGGCGCGTCTTGGCGGTCAGCACGGCGTTTACGCGGCAATTTGGTCCCGCGGGCGTGGGGCGGGAATGGACGGAAGCGCTGGGGTTGACCGCGCCTGACGAGGCTCGTGCGTGGCTGGCCGCGGCCGACAGCCGGGCCGCCCACTATGCTCAGGCCGGCGCCCGCTGGCTGCGGTTGCGGACCTACGACGGCGGCGGGGTGTTGGGGGTGGAAGATGTCACCGCCGAGCGGGAGGCCTATGAGCGCGTCCGTCTCGAGGGGGATCATTTTCACGCGCTGATTGAGCGCGCGGCGGAGGGCATCTCGCTCTTCGACCCCCAAGCCAACATTCTCTACGAGAGCCCGGCCAACAAACGCATCCACGGCTACGAGCAGCGGGAGATGGAGGGCCGCAACCTCTTTGATTTCTGCCATCCCGATGACATGGCGCGGGTGATGCCGCGGTTCACGCGCCTGGCTCAGGCACCGGGTATCGTGGAGACCGACATAGTGCGCTTCCGGCACAAAGCGGGGCACTGGATTTACCTCGAGGGCACCGTGATCAACGCCACGGATGACCCCCGCGTGGGCGCGCTGGTCAACAATTTCCGCGACGTCACGGGCCGTTTGGAGGCCGAACGCGAACTGCGTCGGGCCAAGGATGCCGCGGAGGAGGCCCAGCGCCTGCAGCAGCACTTCCTGACCAACCTGTCCCACGAATTCAAAACGCCGCTCACTTTGATCCGGGGACCGCTCTCGGATCTCGCGGAGGGCCGTATCCGGACGGAGGGTGCCCCGGCCGCCCTCACTCTGGTCTTGCGCAATGTGGAGCGGCTCGACGGGCTTATCTCGGAGCTGATTGATCTGGCGCGGCTCGAGGCGGGCACCTTTGCGCTCAGGGTGAACCGCCACGACCTGAGCGCCTTCGTGCGCGCGGAACTGGACGCCTTCATGTCCCAAGCGGCGGCGAAGGGAATCAAGCTGCGGCTGGATGCCCCGGTGCAATGCCCGGTGTTTTTCGACGCTCCGAAGCTGCGCAAAGTCGTCACCAACCTGCTGGCGAACGCGCTGCGCTTTTCGCCCGAGCAAGGCACACTGGAAGTGAAGATCAACGCGCAGGACGGCCCCGCGCTGGACGGTCGGGTGGAGGTCAGCGTGCGGGATGAAGGGCCGGGGATGGACGAAGACACGCGGCGGCGGGTTTTTGAACGGTTCTTCCAGGCCGACACGAGCCTGGCCCGCGCGCACGAAGGCATGGGCATCGGCTTGGCTTTGGCGCGGGAGATGGTCGAGATGCACGGCGGCACCGTGGGGGTGCTAAGCGCCCCGGGTCGGGGCAGCACTTTCTTTTTCACGCTGCCATTGGGTTGCGAGCATCTCGATCCCGACGACATCGACACCTCCGCCGCGCCCGAGCCCCGGGCGCACACGGTCGGCAGCGGCGCACCGTTGATGCGGGTCGCGGACCAAACCGCGGTCGCGCGGCACCGCCCGCGCCTGCTCCTGGTGGAGGACAACGCGGACATGCGCGCCTACCTGCGCACCAATCTCGATCCCTACTACACGGTGGCAGAAGCAGTGGACGGGCAGCAGGCTTGGGAGACGATCGGCTCGCTGGAGCCGGAGGTCATTTTGTCCGATGTTATGATGCCGCGCCTGGATGGGCTGGAGCTGTGCCGGCGACTCAAGGCGGATCCCCGCTGGCGGCGGGTGCCCCTGCTGTTGCTCTCGGCGAAAGGCTCGGTTGATCATCGGGTCGAGGGCTTGAAAGCCGGGGCCGATGATTATGTGGCCAAGCCGTTTTCCGTGGCGGAGCTACTGCAACGTCTGCGGTCGCGCGCACCCTGGGGGGTGAGCGAAGATGCGGCCGGCTCGACTTGGCGGGAGTCGCTGTTGCGTTGCATGGATGAACATCTCGGCTCAGCGGACTTCGATGTGGCGGCCCTGGCTGGACGCCTGGGCTACAGCGAACGCCAATTGCAACGCCGGGTGGTCGAGCATTTCGGGCTTACGCCATCGGCCCTGCTGTTGCAACGCCGCCTCCGGCGAGCGAACGAACTCCTCGCGCACCGGCAACACGAGACGGTGGCGGAGATCGCACATGCCGTCGGGCTTTCACCTGGGTATTTCTCCCGCCGTTACCGCCGGACCTACGGCACCGTCGGTGTTCCGGTTTCGGCCTCGGGGGTGGCCGCCCGCCCGGGACACAACCGCAAGCGGGCTTGAGATTCCGCCGCGGTGCGGCTCCCTTGCGGCATGGCTGAATCCACGCCCGTCAATCCCGCAGCCTCCGGCCTGGAGGTGCGCACGCATTTCGTGCGCGGCCGGCACGCGCTCGTGGCCCGGGCGGATTTTGGCGAGCTGTTCGTGGATTATTACCTTCACCTCGCGGAGCACGGGCTGCGGCCGGACGCGGCGCACGACGCGATGTTCAAGCGCGCGCTGGCCGGGCTGGTGCTGCACCAGGCCTCGCGGCCGTGGAACGAGCTGACCGCGTGGACCGTCAATTTCCAGGCGCCGCTGGTGAACCTTTTCCTCACGAGCGACAACGAAACCGGTGCCGTGACCGGCCGCATCTTCGTGGAGAACGTGAAGGAGCTGCCGGAAAATCTGTTCTACGCCGACGTGGTGCGCGGGCGGCAGCCGGTCCGCCGCAGCGTGGTGCCGTTTGCCGGTGACGATCCTTTGACGGGTGCCGAGCAGCTTTATGTCCGCAGCGAGCAGCGGGGCGCGCGGTTTTTCCAGCTCGGCGAGGAGGACTTCGCGCTGGTGACGGAGCATCCGGACTGCGACCTGCCGTGGTTTGCGGCGCTGACGACCGGGCAGGTGCGGGCGCTGGACGAGAATGAGACTATGGCACTGCTGGAGCGGCGGCTTTACCGGTGGCACTGCGGCTGCAACCACCAGCGGATGCTGGAAGTGCTGGCGCCCGTGATGCGGTCCGATGCCGAGGGGCTGTTTGGCGGCGATCCGAAGGTGGAGATCCGCTGTCCGCGTTGCGCGGCGCGGCACGCCGTGACGCGCGAGGCGCTGGAGGCGTTTGTCGCCGCGCAATCATGAGCGAAATCCTGCACGGCATCTGGGCGGGCATCACGGGGGCCTCGGCGCTGGAGCAAGCAGCCACGGTTCTGGGCCTGCTCGGAGTGGCGCTGATGATCCGGCAGAACGTGTGGACGTTTCCGTCGGAGGAGGCTCGTGCGGTGGCCATCTTCGGCTGGGGTGTGCTTCGAGGGCCGACTTTATTCGGAGACCGCGCTGCAGGTGATGTTTTTCGCGGCGCTGGCCTACGGCTGGGTGCATTGGACGCGCGGCCGGGATGCGGAGCATCCGCTGCCGGTCGCCTGGCTTTCCTCCCGGGCGAGAGTGGCGTGGGGCACGGGCACGCTGGCGCTGTGGCTGGGCTGGGGCGCGCTGATGCACCGGGTGGGGGCGGACCTGGCGTATGCCGATGCGTTTGTCTTCGCCGTGAGCTTGGCGTCGCAGTGGTTGCAGGCGCGCAAACAACTGGAGAACTGGATCGGCTGGATGGTCGCCAATGCCGTGGCGATCGGAGTCTTTTGGACCAAGGGCTACTACTGGTTCGCCGTGCTCTACGCGGTGTTTGGGCTGATGGCGCTGGCGGGCTTCCGGGCGTGGCGGCGAACGATGCGGGAGGCTGCGCCGTGAGTGCCTCGGTGCGGCGCATCGCTGTCTTCGGGCCGGAGTCCACGGGCAAAACCACGTTGGCGGAAAAACTGGCAGCGCACTTCAACGCGCCGCTGGTGGCGGAGTATGCGCGGGAGTTTTGGGATGCCCGCGGCGGGATCAAAGCGGAGGACATCCCGGCCATCGCCCGCGAGCAGTGGCGCCGCGAGGACGCGGCCGTTTGTCATCTATTATATGACAAACGGCCGGAGCGGGCGCGGTTGGTCATCTGTGATACCGAGGCGCTGACGACCGTGCTGTGGAGCGATCTGCTTTACGGCACGACCCCCGAAGAGCTGCGGCGGGGAGCGGAGGCCCGCTGCCGCCACTACGATCTCTACCTGCTTTGCGACATTGATCTGCCCTTTGCGCCCGACCCCCAGCGTTGCTTCCCCGATCCGGCCGACCGCATGCGGGCTATGGCGCTTTGGCGCGGCGCGTTGGAGCAGCGCGGGCTCCCGCATGTGATCATCAACGGGAAGGCGGCGGAACGTGAGCGCCGGGCGATTGCGGCGGTGGCGGCCGTCCTGCCATAATCGCCGCGTCCGGGATAAAAACGGATTGCGACGTGGACAAGGCGGCGCGTTCGCGGTAAAACGTCACGTCTATGATGGCTGATTTGCTCAACTGGTTCGGCGAAATGCTTCTCTCCCGCGGAGTGCCCGCAGACACGGTGGCGGCGGCGACGCTGGCTGCCGGGGTTACGGTGCTCATTATTCTGGCCTGGGCGGCCAATTTCGTCGCTAAGCAGCTGATCCTGCGGGTGGTATCCGCGGTGGTGACGCGGACCACGTTTGTGTGGGACGACGCGATGCTGAAGGCCGGGGTTTTCACCCGGCTCTCGCATCTGGCCCCGGCGATGGCGATCAATGCCTTCGGGTCGGACGCGCTCGGCGGCAGTCCCGAGGTGCTGGCGGCCATGAGCATGGCAGTGAGCATTTACCTCACGTTCATCTGGCTGGCCGTGTTCTTCGCCCTGCTGGATGCGCTTCAGCTGGTGGCGACCCGCACCGGCCGGCTGGCGAACGTGCCGATCAAGGGTTTTCTCCAGGCCATCAAGCTGCTGGCGGCGCTCGTGGCCCTGATCCTCGTGCTCTCCACGCTGCTCAACAAGACGCCCGTTTACATCCTCACCGGCATGGGCGCGCTCACGGCGGTGCTCCTGCTGGTCTTCCGCGATGCGATCCTCGGCTTTGTGGCCGGCATCATGATCTCGGTGAACGAAATGGTGCGCATCGGCGACTGGATCGAGATGCCGAAGGCCGGCGCCGACGGCGATGTGATCGATGTCTCGCTCACGACGGTGAAGGTGCAGAACTGGGACAAGACCATCACCACCATCCCGTCCTACGACCTCATCTCCGGCTCCTTCAAAAACTGGCGCGGCATGTTCGAGTCGGGCGGCCGGCGCATCAAGCGGTCGCTCCATATCGACATGCAGTCGGTGCGTTTTGCGGACGAGGCGATGCTGGCCCGCTGGCGCAAGATCGCCCTGCTGCAATCCTACCTCGAGGAAAAGCAGGCCGAGATCGACGCGGACAACCGCAGGCGCGGCACCGACCTCAGCATCCTCGGCAACGGCCGGCGGCTCACCAACCTCGGCACCTTCCGCGCCTACTGCATCGCCTACCTGCGGGCGCACCCGAAGATTCACCAGGACCTCACCTTTCTCGTGCGCCAGCTCGAACCCGGCGAACACGGGATGCCGCTGGAAATATTCGTCTTCACCAACGACACCCGTTGGGCCGTTTACGAAGGTGTGCAGGCCGACATTTTTGACCACCTGCTGGCGGTCATCGGCGAATTTGACCTGCGGGTGTTCCAGTCGCCTTCGGGCGCGGACGTGCGCACCGCGCTGACGTTGCTGGGACCCGGCGCGAAGGCATGAAGCAAGACCTCGCGGAGCGCTTCGGCGGATTGGCCCGGCTCTACGGCGCGGCGGCTTTGCCCCGGCTGGCGGCGGCACACGTGGCGGTCGTCGGCGTCGGCGGCGTGGGTTCGTGGGTGGTCGAGGGTCTGGCCCGCAGCGGGGTGGGCGCGCTCACGCTCATCGACCTCGACGATGTGTGCGTGACCAACGTCAACCGCCAGTTGCCGGCGCTGGACGGCAACATCGGCCGGCCGAAAGTGGAGGCGCTGGCCGAGCGCGTGCGGCTGATCAACCCGGCCGCCCGTGTCACGGCCGTAACGGAGTATTTCACCGCGGCGAGCTCGGAGCGGCTGCTGGCGGAGCGTTTTGACTTCGTGGTCGATGCGATTGACTTGATGTCGCACAAGGCCCTGCTCATCGGCGAAAGCCGCCGGCGCGGTTATCCGGTGCTCACCGTCGGTGCGGCCGGAGGCAAACAGGACCCGACCCAGATCCGCGTGGGCGATCTAGGTGATGCGTGGGGCGACGAGCTGCTCCGGCAGGTGCGCCGCAAACTCCGGCGCGACCACGGTTTCGCTCCCGGCACGCAGAAGGGGAAGATGAAGTTCGACGTGCGCTGCGAGTGGTCGAGCGAAGCGCCGGTGTATCCGTGGGCGGATGGCAGTTGCCACGCGGAGCCGGAGCCCGGCAGCAATCTCAAGCTCGACTGCGCCACCGGCTTCGGCACCTCCGTCGCCGTCACCGGCGCCTTCGGCCTCGTCGCCGCCGGCGAAGTGGTGCGTTCGGTCGCTTCACGAAAGTAACCTATTAGGTTACTTTCGTCGTCAAACGAATCTGTGACGGCTGCAGGGGGAAAGTAACCTAATAGGTTACTCTTGGACGAAGAGCCGGTGGTGATTTTTTTCCACTTGGGCGGTCAGTTGTTCGGGGCGGCGGCCGAGGAAAGCGGCGAGGCCGGTGTAAACGGCCGCGAGATTGGCGGGGTGGTTGAGGCGGGTGCCGGTGGGTGAGGGCGGCAGCGAGAATTTCTCCAGAGCGGCCGGCAGGGGCATGGCGGGGGCATCGGTTTCGATGAGCAGGCGATCCGGCGGGACAGAGCGGAAGGTTTCGCGTTGTCCCGCGCGTTTCGGATCGAGATAGCTGCCGTTGAACGAGAAATACGCGCCGAGGTCAGCGAACGGTTTGATCATCTCCTCCGGGCCGGCGTAGGCGTGGAGCAGAAAACCTCGGGCGGGCAACGACGCGGCACGCAGGGTGTCGAACAACGCACCCCACGCATCGATGCAATGGATGGATGCGGCACGGTTGTCGCGGGCGGCGAGGGCGAGTTGCGCGGTGAAAAGATCGATCTGTTCGTCCAGCGGGGCGCGGCGCAGACCGGTCAGCCGCGGGTCATCGGGTTTGGCGCGGTCGAGGATCCAGCGGTCGAGGCCGATCTCCCCCACATGGGCGCGCGGTTCGCTGGCGAGGCGCGATTCCAACAGCCCCAGCCAGTCGTCGGGCCGGTTGCCGCAGTCCCACGGGTGGACGCCGTAGCTGGGGATGACCCAGGAAAACCGCGTGGCGAGGGCGGAGACCTGCGGCCAGTCATCGGGCGTCGTGCCGTTGACGACCGCGCCGGCGATGCCCGCGCCGGTCAGGTCCGCGGCGATGCGGTCGAGGTGCGGCTGCAGCCACTCGTCGTGCAGGTGGTTGTGGGCGTCGTGGAGGTTCATGCCGGCAGATGACTTTTGGCGAAGCTCACGATCGAGGCGCGCACGGAGGCGAGGCCGTTTTGCCGGGTGGGGGAGAGGTTTTTGAGGAGGTCGAGCGCGGCGAGGGGGTCGGTGGTATCGGCGAGGATTTCGGCGGGGGTGGCGCCGGAAAAGTAATCGCAGAGGAAGGCGACGAGGCCTTTTACGAGCGGGCCGTCGGCATCGCAGCGGAAGTGGCAACGTCCGTCGCGGAGTTCGCCGACGAGCCAGACCTGGGAGACACAGCCGGGCACGCGGCGGGCCTCGGTGCGTTCATCGGCCGGCAGGGGCGGCCGGCGGCGGGCACGATCCACGACGGCGGCGAGCCGCTCCTGCGGATTCTCGATCAGCAGGTGATCCTCGATCAGGGCTTGGCGATGGGTGGGTGACATGTAGTCAGCCGGAAGGAATCAAAGTGAGCCACTGTAGCGGTTTCCAAAATCTCATAGCAGCGGTCCGCTCGGAGAGCGGACCCTACCGGCGCTACCGCGCCACAGTGCGAGGCTACACTTTGATTAAGACCGCTGTGATGCACCCTTATCTTCATTGCTTCGGGTTCAGACCGGGATGAGCCGCACCTGGACGATGAGCGGGCTGAGGTCGTCCCAGAGCGGCTTGTCCTTCGGCGGGGGCAGAATTTTTTCGAGATAAAGCCTGACTTTGAGCGGGCCGGGCTGCGGCACCTCGACCTGCCCCAGCCGCGTGATGATGCGCGGGAAATAGGCCTTCTGCGTGTAGTCGAGCTCGGCGTCGCGCGTGATTTTTTTCCGCAGCGATTGGCCGTTGACTTCGAGGCGGGCGGTGTGGCCGCCGCTCCACGGTTCCAAATGCTGGTGGGTGGTGATGAGCTCGGCGGTAAAACGGCCGGGCGTGAGCACGGTGCCGGTCCAGTCGAGCCGGTCGGTCGGGTTTTTCCACCCGCTGGTGAAACCGAGCGGGGTGATGCGCAGTTGCGGCCGGCCGCGGTCGGCACCGGGGCGGGCTTCGGCCGTCAGCAGGCTCAGCACGCCGTCCGGCTCCTGGATGGGGCCGGGCTTGACCACGGGAGCGCCGGCCAGTGTGAGCTTGAGCACGGTAACGGGTCCCTTGAAGGGCAGATTGGCCGTGTCGATCTGGAGCACGGGCACGCCGGTGGCGGTGTCGCGGGTCTGGGTGCAGGGGAGTTTTTTGGCAGGGGCGAGCAGCGGCGCGGCGCCGCGCACCTTGGTTTCCAGTCCGCGCAGCTCGAAGCGGCGCGGCGGTTTGGAGAAAAAGTGCAGGTAGAGGGTGCGGCCCTTGGCGGTGATGCGGCCCCAGGGAAAATCATGCGTGAAGGGCGAGGGGGCGGTGCCGTAGATGCTTTCGCCGTTGGCCTTGAGCCAGCGGCCCACGGCGCGGAGCCGGGCGACGCTGGGAGCGGGCACGCGGCCGTCGGCATCGGGTCCGATGTTGAGCAGGTAATTGGCGTTCTTGCTGGCGGACTCGACGAGCGTGCGGATGAGGTTGGGCGCGGATTTCCACGCGTGGTCGTGCTTTTTGAAGCCCCAGGTGTGGTTGAGCGTGGCACAGACCTCCCAGTCGCCGGCGAGCCGGCCGGGTGGCATCTGGTTGTCGCGGGGGATGCCGTAGTCGCCGAGACCGTGGCCGATGCGACCGGAGACGAGGCAGCCGGGCTGGATTTTCTTCACGAAGCGGCGGATGGCGGCGGACTGGGCGCGGG
>JAHCLN010000179.1 GCA_026125215.1 Opitutaceae bacterium | reverse complement strand
TCAACAACAGGTGACACGAAGTCGGGCCGGCTCAGCGGGATTCGACCTGGCGCACGGGCAGGCCCGCGGCCTGCCAATGTTTGAAGGCACCGGCGTTGGCCACGGCGTGGCCCTCGTCGGCGAGAAGTTTGGCGGCGATGCCCGAACGGGTGCCGGAGCGACAGTAGAGGATCAGTTCCTTGCCGGCGTGTTTGGCCAGGAATGATTTCCATTGGGCGCGCTCGCCGCGCAGGTCGCTGAGCGGCAGCAGGACCGCGGGCGTGGCGACGCCGGTCTCGGCCCACTCGGCGGGCTCGCGCACATCGATGAGGATGGCGGATCCCTGTTCGACGCGGCGGGCGGCTTCGGCAGGATCCATGAAATCGCCGGCGAGGAGCCGGGTGGCGGCGAAGAGCACGAGCGCGGCGGTGGCGAGGAGCAGGAGGGTTTTCATGGGGAGATGGGAGCAGATTCGCGGCGGTTGGCCATGTAGTAAAGCACGGGCACGGCCATCCGGCTGATGAGCAGCGAGGCGATTTCGCCGAACATCAGGCTGAGGGCGAGGCCTTGGAAGATGGGATCGGCGAGGATCACGCTGGCACCGACCACCACGGCGAGGGCGGTGAGCAGCATCGGGCGGAAGCGCACCGCACCGGCCTCGACCACGGCATCGCGCAGCGAGAGGCCGTGGGCGCGGCGCAGCTCGATGAAATCCACGAGGATGATGGAATTCCGGACGACGATGCCGGCGCCGGCCATGAAGCCGATCATCGAGGTGGCGGTAAAGAAGGCGCCGAAGGCCCAGTGCGCGGGCAGGATGCCGATGAGCGAGAAGGGAATCGCGGCCATGACGACGAGCGGCGTCACGTAGCTGCGGAACCAGCCGACCATGAGCATGGCGATCAGGATGAGCACGACGGCAAAGGCCAGGCCGAGGTCGCGGAAAACCTCCAGCGTGATGTGCCATTCGCCGTCCCACTTGAGCGCGGGGGCCGTATCGTCGAAAGGTAGGCTGAGGTGGAAGACCGGCAGCCGGGTCCCGGGCGCGCCGAATTGCCGGGCGTCCAGTTGGGCGATCTCGCGGTGGATGCGGAAAAGCGCGTAGGCCGGGCTCTCGACCGCGCCGGCGACATCGGCGGTGACATAGGTCACCGGCTTCAGGTTCTTGCGGTAGAGGCTGCGTTCGCCGGCGGTGTGTTCCATCCGGACAAGCTCGGAGAGCGGCACCGGCGGAGCCGCCGGGTCGAACTCGGCTCGCACCGGCAGCGCGAGCAGCGCGGCGGGCGAGCCGCGGGCCGTTACGGGCAACTCGACGCGGATCGGCACGTCCTCGCGTTCGGCCGGCAGGTGGAGCAGGTCGGCCGTCAGCCCTTGGGCGGCCAGTTGCAGCGTGCGGGCGACAGTTTCGGCGCTTATGCCGTGCAGCGCGGCTTTCTCGCGGTCCACCGTGTAGCGGACCTTCGGCTGGGCGGCCTCGACATACCAGTCGAGATCCACGACGCCCGGGGTGCGGGCGAGGATTTCCTTCACGGCGGCGGCCAGGGCCACGCGCTGCGTTTCGTCGGGTCCGTAGACCTCGGCGACGAGCGATTGCAGGACCGGCGGGCCCGGCGGCACCTCGGCCACGGCGAAGGCGGCGCCGTGGCGGGCGGCAACGGGCGCGACCAGTTCGCGGATGCGCTTGGCCACGTCGTGGCTCTGGCCGGTGCGTTCGCCCTTGCCCACGAGGTTGACCTGGATGTCGGCGACGTTGGGACCGCGCCGCAGGAAGTAGTGGCGCACGAGACCGTTGAAATTGAACGGTGCCGCGGTGCCCGCGTAGATCTGGAAATCACGCACTTCCGGCTGGTCGCGGATCGCCGCGGCCATCTCGGTGGCGACACGGGCGGTCTGCTCCAACGTGGCGCCTTCGGGGGTGTTGATGACGATCTGGAGCTCCGACTTGTTGTCGAAAGGCAGCATCTTGATCGTCACCGCGCCGGTGAGCACGAAGCCGGCGGAGATGAGCAGCAGGCCGACGATGCCCGCGAGAAAGCCCCAGCGCCAGCGGGCGTGGTCGAGCAGCGGCTCCATGATGCGGTGATACAGCCGCGTGAACCAGTCGTCCGGCGCGTGATCGTGGTCGCCCGCCGGGGCGTGGCCGCCACCGGCAAAGCGCCGGCGCAACACCCGGATGGCCGCCCACGGCGTGATCGTGAAGGCGATGACCAGTGAGAAAAGCATGGCGGCGGTCGAGCCGATGGGAATGGGCCGCATGTAGGGTCCCATGAGGCCGCCGACGAAGGCCATGGGCAGAATGGCGGCGATCACCGCCCAGGTGGCGAGGATGGTGGGATTGCCAACCTCGGCGACGGCGGCGAGCGCGATTGTCCGGAGCGGCTTTTTCTCCGCCCCGGGCAGACGCACGTGCCGCACGATGTTTTCCACCACCACGATCGCGTCGTCCACGAGGATGCCGATCGAGAAGATCAGCGCGAAGAGGGTGATCCGGTTCAGCGTGTAGCCGTAGAGATAGAAGACCAGGAGCGTCAGCGCGAGGGTGGAGGGGATGGCGAGGAGGACGACGAGCGATTCGCGCCAGCCAAGGAAGAAGAGGATCAGCAGGGCGACGCCGAAGACGGCGATGCCCATGTGGAGGAGCAGTTCGTTGCTTTTCTCCGCCGCGGTGTGGCCGTAGTCGCGCGTCACGGTGAGGGCGACGTCGGCGGGCAGCAGCGAACCGCGCAGCGTTTCCACCTTGGCGAGGACGGCGTTGACCACGTCGATGGCGTTGGCGCCGGGACGTTTGGCGACGCTGAGCGTGACCGCCGCCTGCAGCGCGCCGTCGCGGGTGCCGTGCAGCACGTAGTCGGCGGGTTCCTCCGCGCCGTCGAGGATGACGGCCACCTCGCGCAGGTGGACGGGCCGCCCGGCGTGCACGCCCACGACCACGGCACCGGCTTCGGCGGCGTCGCGCAGGAAGCCGCCGGTTTCGAGCAGCACCTCGGTGTTGGCAAACGGCCGCGAGCCGGCCTGCAGGCCGCGGTTGGCCTGCTGCAGCGCCGGCACCAGCTCGGCGACGGTAAGCCCGCGGCCCGCCAGCGCGGCGGGGTCGGGCTGCACGCGCACGGTGCGGCGGGCGCCGCCGATCAGCGTGGTTTCGGCGACCTGCGGGATGGACTTGACCGCGTCGTCCAGCTGCGCGGCCAGCCGGCGCAGCGTCAGATGGTCGTGCGCCGCGCTGTGGAGCGTGAGGGCGAGCACCGGCACGTCGTCGATGGTGCGCGGCTTGACCAGGGGCGGCGCCACCCCGGGCGGGATACGGTCGAAATTGGCCTGCAGTTTCTGGTTCAGCCGCACCAGGGCCGCCTCGATGTCCGTGCCCACGACAAAGCGCACGATGACCAGTGCCTGGCCGGGCGAGGAGGTGGCGTAGAGATACTCGACGCCCGGGATCTCCCACAGCAGCTTTTCCATCGGCCGTGTGACGCGGTTCTCGACCTCGGCGGGCGAGGCGCCGGGCATGGCCACGATCACGTCCACCATCGGCACCTTGATCTGCGGCTCCTCCTCACGTGGCAGCAGCAGCACCGCGGCGATGCCCAGCAACAGTGACGCCACGATGGCCAGCGGCGTGAGCTTCGAATTCACGAACACACCGGCGATCCGGCCGGCAAGGCCGTGATGGGGACTGGGGGCTTCCGGCTTCATGACCGGCGGCTGCGGGGAGATGGAAGGCCCGGAGGGAAAGGTCGCCATTCCTCGCGGTGCTTCATGGCGTGCGGACCTCCTGGCCATCCCGAAGCTGCGCGGGCGGGTTCAGCACCACCACTTCACCGAGGTCGGCCCCTGCGGCCAACTCCACCATCGTTGCGCCCTCGCGGCCCGTGCGGACCAACCGCAGCCGGGCGTGTCCGGCGTCCACCACGTAGACATATTCCATCTGGCCCCGCCGCACGACGGCCTCGTGAGGGACGTGGGCTCCCGAAGCAGCGCCCGTCGGGACCAGGAGGCGCCCGAACCGGCCCGCGCGAAGGCCCGTTCCCCGGGGGAGATCAAGGCGGATCGCGTACGTGCGAGTTGTCGGATCGGCGACCGGCGCCATCTCACTGACCACCCCCTCGAGCGACTCCGGCGAATCCCCGATGCGTACGGGCAGCCGGGCACCCATGGCGATGTGGTCCAGCAACGCTTCCGGGACATCGGCCTCAAAGCGGAGGCTCGCCGGATCCTCCACTTCGAACAGGGGGCGTCCGGGGATGGCCAGGTCGCCCACCTCGGTGAGCTTTCGGGTCACGACCCCGTCAAACGGGGCGACCACCCGGGAGTAGCCCAGCATCGTCTCCGCCTCCAACTCCGCGGCGGCGGCGATGCGTTGCCGTGAGCGGGCGGTATCGCGTTCCGACGGCGTCGCCGCGCCGTCGCGCACCAGGCGCTCCACGCGCTCCAGGTCGCGATCCGCCTGTTCCCGGGCCGCCTGAGCCTGGTCCCGTCGGGCACTCCATTCGCGGGCATCCAGCGTTGCGAGGGTGTCCCCGGCCCGCACCGGCTGCCCGGGGACGCCATGGACGACCTCGATGCGTCCGGCCCCCTTGGCCTCCACGAGCGCTCGAAGGCGGGAACGTACGGTGCCCACCACCTCCTCGCGCACCGGATCCACTCCGGCGGTGACGGAAGCGACGGTGACGGGGATGGCGGGCGCCGACACCGCGGAATTCGCGGCCTCGGGCGGCGTTGCGCGGTGGCAGCCGGCGGCGCCGAGCAGCACGATCAAGCTGGGAGCAATCAGGGGGCGCAGCATGTCACGTCCGGGAGGTTGAAGCGCAGACAACCTGTCAGGCCGGGAGAACTATTGGGAGGCCTTTCCTCGATTCGGGGGGGGGCGCGACTGCAGCCGGGAGCTACTGCACGGCCAGCGTTCTGCGCTTGTCGCCGGCATGCGCTTGGGGGATACCTCTCCCATGGGATCCCCCTCGCCCCGACGCCTTCGCGGCGCGTTCACACTGATCGAGTTGCTG
>JAHCLN010000178.1 GCA_026125215.1 Opitutaceae bacterium | reverse complement strand
CAAGGCGGTCGCGGCGATTTCAACCGCGGCCCCTACGACAGCCCGCATTTCGCCGTCACCTTCTATCCCGAGGACACGAGTTTCAACGCGCTCGCCAAGACGATCCGCGCCTCCTGCCGCACCATCGAGCTGTTCGAGATCGCCCGCACGGTCATCGCCAAGGAGGACCGCTTCGTGGCGGTGCTCGCGCGCAAACCGGCGGCCGACGGCAATGCCAACAAGGAGCCGCTGTATGTCTCCGTCCCCGACGGCATCCCCTTCGAGAGCGAAGAGGCGGCGATCGCCCACGTGGTCAGCCGCCATCTCGGCCAGTTTTTTGAGACCAGCGAGGCCGAGGTCGAGGCCCCGAAAGGCAATTACCAGGTCATCAACAAGTGCACCCTGACCGGCGCACTGCTCGGCCCGCCAAACTACCACCGTTACAACCAGCTCGTGCAGCAGCACCACGCCGCGCAGATCAAGGGCTTCTCGCTGGAGGCTTATCGCGCCCGCATCGAGACCGTCCGCGATCCCGAGGTCGTGCAGCAGTGGCTGGAAAAGATGAAGAAGGTGACGCGTTATACGTGGAAGCAGCCCGCGCCCGCCAAGCCTGCCGCCGAGGAAGCCAAGCCTGCGGAACCGGCCGCCGAAGGCGCCCCCGCGGAGCCGACGGCTGCGGAAGCTCCGGCCGCCGCGGAACCGGCCGCCCCCAGCTTTGATTCGCTGGAAGAAGCCCGCACCTATCTGCTCGGGCAGGCCCGGGACAAGGTCATCAAGGTCGTGGAAACGGCCCGCTTTCACGGCCGCATCTGCCCCGAGATTCCGCCGGGCGAAATCCGCCGGGCGATCGAAGGCGCGCTGGAACGCCAGCGCCGCTTCCCGCTCGACACCGCCAACGCCCTGCGCGGCCGGCTGCGCCGCGAACATTTCACCATCTTCAAGAAGGGCTCCAAGGGCGTCTCCTACGTCTGCGCGGTCAAACGCAAGTTCCGCACGCCGGGCCAGACCTTTGCCGACAGCATCGGCGCGCTTATCGGCTTCATCGAGGCCCACCCGATGATCCGGGCGGGCGAGCTGCCTGCCAAATTTCTCGGTATCGAGCCGCCGAAGCCCGTCGAGGGCGCCGCCGTGCCGGAGCTGCCCGCGGAGGCGCGGGAGAAGCTGGCGCGCATGCAGGGCGACCTGCGCTGGCTCGTCACCGAAGGCTACGTGACCGAGTTCATCGACGGTCGGCTCTTCGCGCCGCCGCCGATGGTCGAGGCGCGGAAGAAAGAGGTCGAGGGCGAGGAACACGATCCGGAGAATTTCCCCGAGGCCCCGACGGCGACCGCCGAACCGGCCACCGGGCACGAAGCCGCCGCGGAATCGCCCAAGCCGGCCGCCGCCCCCGCGGCGGAGGCGGCGCCCGAGTCCGAAACCCCGCCGCACACGGATTGAGCATCCGGCCACGGACCGCCGCATGACCGACCGGCGCGCACCCGCGGAGATCACCGCCTACCTGCACCGGCATATTCCCATGTCCGCGCATCTGGGCGTGACGGTCCGGCGCTGCGGTCAAGCCGGGGTTGAGCTGGCCGCCCCGCTGGCCGCGAACATCAACCACCGGTCCACGGTGTTCGGCGGCAGCGCCTCGGCCGTGGCGATTCTGGCCGGCTGGACCTGGCTGCACTTCGCCCTGCGCGATGCCGGCCTGCCCTGCCGGGTGGTCATCCAGCGCAATACCATGGAATACACCCTGCCGATCGACGGTGATTTCACCGCCGAGTGCCCCGGGATGCCGGTGGCGGCCTGGGACAAGTTTCTCGGCACCTTGCGCCGGCACCGGCGGGCCCGGACCGAACTGGCGGCCGTGCTCAAGCTCAAGGAGGCTCCGGTTGCGCGCTTCGCGGGCGAATATGTCGCCGTCGTGCTCGACGGGGATGCGCTGCCCTCAGCGTAAGCGCAGGGTGTGCCGGTCGCCGGACTCGATGCCGAGGTCGAGGTGCCAGGCGTCCGCCGGCAGCCAGGCGGCCACTTTTTCCGGCCACTCCACGGCGAGGCACCACGGACTGGTGAGAAAATCCTCGATGAGCAGGTCGTCGAGTTCGCGCGGAGATTCGATGCGGTAGGCGTCGAGGTGCACGAGCTGGCGGCGACCCTGATAAACGGAGTAGAGGGCGAACGTCGGGCTCGTCACCGGCTCGGTGATGCCAAAGCCGCGGGCCAGTCCCTGCACAAAGGTCGTCTTGCCGACGCCGAGATCGCCATGAAGCGCAAGCACGGTGTCGGGCGGCAGTGCGCCCGCGAGTTCTTCGGCCAAGGCCCGGGTTTCGGCCGCCGAGGCGCTGACCAGGCCGGTCCGCAATCTAGCGCAGATGTTCGTAGCCATGGTAATCCGCGAGGTTGGGCACACCGGCCGGCAGCGTGCGGGCGAAGCGGCCGATTCGCGTGAGCGGCACGCGCGGAAACTTTTTTTTCCAGGCGCGTTCAAGCGCGGCGGTGTCGGCGCCGCCCGACACCGCGAATACGAGTTCGTAGTCCTCGCCGTCGGTGAGCGCCGCGCGCAGATCGCAGCCCGCGCGGCGGGGCAGGGCGTGCTCCAGCACGGGCACGGCGCCCCTGGGCGTGAGCGCGGACAGGTCCTTGGCCAGCCCGTCGCTGAGGTCCATCATCGCGCGCACTTCCGGCCGCTGTGCCAGCCAGACGCCTTCGGCGAGGCGGGGCGTGAATTTCCAGTGATGACCGCTGCGCAGGCTGCCGCCCAGCCGGCCGGTCACGTAAAGGAGGTCGCCCATCTGTGCGCCCGTGCGGGTCAGGACGCGTGATCCGGCTGGTTTGCCCAGCAGTGTCAGGCTCGCGGCGATGATGCCGTCGGCCTGGGTGAGATCGCCGCCGACGATCGGCACGGCATGGCGGCGGGCGCAGGCGGCGAGCCCGCGGTAAAAATCCTCGATCCAGCGCAGGCTCACGCGGGCGTCAAGGGTGAGTGCGAGGACGGCGGCGACCGGTTGGCCGCCCATGGCGGCGAGGTCGCTGAGGTTGCGTTTGAGCAGCTTCGCGCCGGCGGCGCGGGCGGGCACGTGGTCGTCAAAATGCCGGCCATAGATCACTGGATCCACCGTGATGAGCTGGCGGCCGCGGACGGGCGGAAGCACGGCGCAGTCGTCGCCGATACCGAACGGCGCCCGGGGTGAGACCGGCCCCAGCCACCGGCGGATCCGGCCGATGAGCGCCTCCTCGCCGAGGGCGGAGACGGATTCGGCGTGGTGCTTGGTGAAGGGGTGCATGTTACGGGCCGACTCCCGCAAAGAGGAGCATGATGGTGTTCAGGTTGAACAGGCCGTGGGCGATGATCGGCACGGCGATCCGGCCGGTGCGTTCGTAGGCCAGCGCGAACAGCACGCCGAGCACGGTGAGCGGCACGAAGCTCGCGAGGTTGGCGTGCAGCGCCGCGAAGAGCATCGCGGGCAGCACGAGGGCGGCCCAGCGCGGCGTCCGGCCGCGGAGATAGCGGAACAGGCCGGCCCGAAAAACCAGCTCCTCGGAAATCGGCGCGACCACCGTGGCGAGGAAGATCATGGCGGCGAGGAGCAGGGGTGAATCCACCGACAAAAACATGCCGACCAGATCCTGGGGCGCAGCCTCCAAGCCCAGCCGCGCGAGCACAAATTGCCAGCCGAGGCTGGCCGCCGTGATGAGGGGGAGCAGGATCAGGAACGTGGCGCCCGCCGCCGGGATGAGCGCCGGCCCGGCCGCGACCGGACCGGCGACCTGCCCGGAGCGGCCGATGATCAGCAAAAAGAGCAGTGCGCCCAGGAGCATCCCGAGGTGGAAGGCGCCGCCGGCCAGCACCACCGTGGCCGTCTCGCCCCAGTCCGCACGGCGCAGCGCGGGCACGGCGGCGAACTGCGCCATGAGCCCCACCGTGATGACCAGCCAGAGAAAGAGCAGGAAATTGCCCGGGCTAATTTCCCAGCGTCCGAGCACCGGCGCCTGCCGGCGGGCCTCCGGACTCAGGCCATGCCGCCACAGCAGCACGCACCCGGCGAAAACCAGGATGAGTTCGAGGGCCATGACCAACTGGGTGCTGACGGCAGGCATGCGGCCCGAGTGCGTCGGAAAACCCCGCGCAGCGCAACGCCAAGGTGGAGCGGCCGCGGCGCCTTCAGCCCGTGATCCGGCCGCCGGTGAACACCACCTTGCCGTCCACGATGGTGGTCCGGACGCGGCCGGTCAGGGTCTGGCCGTGCCAGGGGGAATTCCGCGACTTGCTGAAACCGGCCTTGGCGTCGTAGCGCCATTTTTCGCCGGGGTCGAAGAGGCAGAGATCGGCTGCGGCGCCCGGCGCAAGCGTGCCGGCGGGGAGGCCGAGCAGCGCGGCGGGTTTGCGGGTCATGAGGTCCACGACCTGGGGCAGCTTGAATTTGTTTTCGCGCACAAGCACCCCGAGAACCACCGGCAGGGCGGTCTCCAGGCCGAGGATGCCGTTGGGGGCGTAGTCGAATTCCTTGTCCTTCTCGTAGTCGGTATGCGGGGCGTGGTCGGTGCCGATGCAGTCAAGCGTGCCGTCGCGCAGACCGGCGATGATCTCCTGCCGGTCGGCCTCGGTGCGCAGCGGCGGGTTCATCTTGAAGTTAGTGTCGTAGCCGGCGAGCGCCTCGTCGGTGAGCGCGATGTGGTGGGGCGTGGCCTCGGCGGTGATGCGGATGCCCCGGGCCTTGGCGCGGCGGATGATCTCGACCGAAAGCTTTGACGAGATGTGCTGCAGGTGGATGTGCGCGCCGGTGTAGCTCGAGAGGATGACGTTGCGCGAGACGATGAGATCCTCCGCGGCGTTGGGCCAGCCGCGCAGGCCGAGGCGGGTGGACATGACGCCCTCGTTCATCACCGCGCCCTGCGTCATGGAGTGGTCCTGACAGTGGTCCATGATCGGCAGACCGAACATCTTGGCGTATTCGCAGGCGCGGCGCATCAGCTCGTTGCTCTGCACGCAGTCGCCGTCGTCGGTGATGGCGACGACGCCCATGCGCTTGAGCGAACCGATGGGTGCAAGCGCCTGGCCCTTCATGCCGACGGTGATGCAGCC
>JAHCLN010000177.1 GCA_026125215.1 Opitutaceae bacterium | reverse complement strand
CATTTTCCTCACGGCCGCATCGTCGAACACGGCCCCGGCATCGACCTGCCCGAAGAAGACCGGCCGGGCCTGCAGAATCCGGCAGGCGGCCTTGGCCTCTTTCGTCCGGAGCCTCGCCGTTGCCCCGCGGGTCATCCCCTTCACCCCGGCCTCCCCGCACGTGAGGTAAACCACGGTGATCGTGTGCCCGGCCCGCCTGAGCAGCAGCAGCGAGCCGCCGCAGCCGGTTTCAGGATCATCGGGATGCGCCCCGATGCACATGATGTGGAGAGGCCGTGCGGCACCCTTGACCGGGGCATGGACCAGCGCCGCGAGCGGCAATGGCCTCGCAGGGATGGCGGCGTGGTGAGATGCGCTTTTCGGTGTTTTATTTGTCGTCATCGATTTGATTCCGTTTTCAAGGGCGCCGGTCATGGCACGAACTGGCGCAGATAACGGCCGCTCTGGGCCAGCGCCCTCTTGCGTTTCTCCAGCGGGCCTTCGTAAGCCCGGTCTTCCACCTCGATGCAGACGGCGCCATCATAACCCACATCGGTCAGCACCGAAAAAAACCGGCCCCAGTCAACCTCCCCCAGCCCCGGCAGCTTGGGCGTATGGAAGGATAGCGGCGTGGCCATGATGCCCACGTCATCCAGCCGCTGGCGGTCCAGCCGCACATCCTTGGCGTGGATGTGGAACAGCCGGTCTTTGAACTCCCGCAGCGGCTTGAGGTAGTCCATCTGCTGCCAGATCATGTGCGAAGGGTCATAATTGAGCCCGAAGTTCCCGCTGGGAACGGCCTCAAACATGCGCCGCCAGATGGCCGGGCTGTGCGCCAGGTTCTTCCCGCCGGGCCACTCATCGTCGGTGAAGGCCATGGGACAGTTCTCGATCGCGATTCTGACGCCGTGATCTTCCGCGAAACGAACCAGCGGCGGCCAGACCGCCATGAAGCGGGGCCAGTTGTCGTCCACCGACCGGGTCCAGTCCCGGCCGATGAAGGTGTTGACCACGCCCACCCGCAGCAACTCGGCCGCGAGAATCACCTGCTTGATGTGCCCGATGCAAACCTCCGCCTCGGCTTGATCGGGAGCCAGCGGATTGGGGTAGTAACCCAAGCCGCTAATGGTGACGCCGGCCTCGGCCATCGTCTCGCCGACCCGCCGGGCGGCGGCGTGGTCGAAGCCGCTCACGTCCACATGGGTCACGCCCGCATAGCGCCGCTCGGCCCTGCCCTTGGGCCAGCACATCAACTCCACCGTGTCGAAACCCGCTTCAGCCGCAAAGGTCGCCACCTGCTTCAGTGGCAAATCGGGCAAAATGGCGCTGACGAATCCTACTTTCATGGATACGGAACGGGAAGCGGGGGTGATTTATCTGGCATCGGGTGTGCCCTCCACAGGGAGACAAAGCGCGCGAGTCAGCTGGGCGAGAAAGACCACCTGAACTTGTATTAGGCTATTGGATAATAGAATAAACATTCAGATTGCCAGATGACACCGACATTTAGACATCGGTGTCAATAAGAAGTAATTTCCTTGCTGCGAAATTCCGCCTTGGTCAGTTGTAGGCGGTCATGGTGACGATTTATGAAGTGGCGAAAGAAGCCGATGTTTCGCCCAAGACCGCCGCGCGCATCCTCGCGGGCGAAAAAGGCCGCCCTTACAACAAGCAGCGCGTGATGGCCGCGGCGCAGAAGCTCGGCTACGTTCGCAACCAGCAGGCGGCCAATCTTCGCTCCGGCAAGTCGGGGCTGCTCGGGTTCGTCGTGCCCGACATCAAGAACCCCTACTATCCGATCTTCTTTCAGGCGGTGCACGACATCGCGAACAGCTACGGCTACCAGATCCTCCTTTCGAGCACCTTCGGGCGGAAGTCCGAGGAAGCGCACGCGCTGCGGATGTTCGAGGTCAACCGCGTCGAAGGCATCCTGCTGAACGCCGCCGAAGGCGAGTCGGACGAGGATTGCGACATCATCCTCACCCGCTTCCTCGACCGCGGCGTGCCGGTGATCGTGGCCGGCCGCCCCACCCGCTCCGTGCAGGCGGACGAGATCGTGCTGAAAAACAAGGCCGGTTTCGAGAAAAGCACCGGCTACCTGTTCAAAATCGGACGACGACGGATCGCCTTCATCAGCGGCAGCCGGACTGCCATGGGCACCGTGGAGCGGTTCGAGGGTTACGCAGCCACGCTCCAGCGGCACAAACTCCCCCTCCAGCCCGCGTTCGTCAGCTACGGGGAGTTCACGCCGGAGAGTGGTTACCAACAGACGCTGCGCCTGCTTGAGCTGCCGACACCGCCCGACGCCATCGTGGCGGCCAACGACGTGCTGGCGCTGGGCGCGCTCAAAGCCTGCGAAAGCCTTGGCCGCCGCGTGCCGCAGGATGTCGCCATCGTGGGCTGTGACGACATCCCGCTGGCCCAGCTCGTCACCCCCGCGCTGACGACGCTGCGGCAGCCGACGGAACAGACCGCCCGCGACTGCGTCACGCTGCTGCTTGAGCGCATCCGCAGCCATGACGTGTCGAATCCGCGCAAGCTCGTGTATGAATCCGAGCTCTTGATCCGGGACAGCGCCTGAGCCGGGCGGCGCTCACGCTTGAGCGCGCCCTCACACGGGCAATAATTGATAGGCGTTGGCAAAATCCGCACGGGGGAAAAGCCTGAAGGCTTCGGCGTATTCTACTTCACCCATGCACTGCAAAGCCCGGAACCGGTTTTGCAGCTCCATCCTTGCGAATATTTTCTCGGGTTCCTGTGACTTGTGCTCTCTCAATGCCTTTGCTTTCCGTTCAAAATGATCGCTTATATTGACATAAAACTCCGGCGCAAAATTGATCCCATTCAGCGTGTCCGCATAGAATACCGGAACCCATGACGCGTCTGTTACAAGCCTGCTGATGGCCCGGTGGTCGGGATGGTAGTCATTGGGATCATGGGTAAAAACAATATCGGGTTTTATCCGATCATATATTTCTATCACTCTATTATATGATTCAGCGTCACAAACCAGCCGTCCATCCTCGAAATCAAGAAAGACCGGTTTTAATCCAAAATGGGCGGCGGCGGCCAGCGACTCATTTCTCCTTATCGCCGCCAATTCTTTCCCGGGCGTTTTCCCTCCCCTTCGCCCGTCGGTTGCGATAACCCAATAAATATCATGACCTGCTTCCTTATACTTCATCAAGGTGCCCGCCATGCCGCTTTCAATATCGTCCGGATGCGCACCAAACGCGGCGACCGCAAGCTTTTCACCGGCCGGAAACCGGATCGGGCGCGAGGGGGCTATACTGTTCATAGCTGAGCAGATCGCGCCAAGGCGCCTTCCCCGCCCTGCCGGATAAGCTGGATGTCCAGCGCCGCTTCCTGCAGGTCCGGCAGGCGCTCCGGCCATCCCGCCTCCCGCTGGAGATACGCCACAAACTCGTCGTAAACCGTGGACGGAAAGGGCGGCACCGGCCAGTGCTTCTTTTCCCCGCGGCGCGAGGCCACGAGCACCTCGCTGCCGCCCTGCTCTTCCAGCGTCACCCGCCAGCCCTGGTCGGTCACACCATAAAAGAGATCGATGTGCTCGCGGTCATTCCCCGCGGTGCTGTGGACCGCCAGGTCCGCCGCCCAGGTGATGAAGAGCAGCGCGGTGCCGTTGCCCTCGAAATCCAGCTTCATCGCCTCGGTATCGGCGCACGGCAGCTGGGGATGCGCAAGGTTGTCGCTGAAGAACGCGGCCCGCGACGCCGACCGGCCCATGAGGTGGCGCGCGGAATTGAGGTTGTGGATCATGGCATCCATGAAGGGCCCGCCGTTTTTCTTCGGGTCGAGCGCCCAGGTGTTCCACTGCGGATAATGATGGATCCAGTCCTGCCGGTAGAGCGCGAGCCGCCCGATTTCACCGGAGGTGAAAAGCCGCTTGAGCGCCTGCACCGCGGCATTGCCCGTGCGATTGTAGATGACACCGCAAGGGATGCCCCCGGCCTGCGCGGCGGCCTGGATGGCCGCGCAACTCGCCACGTCGGGAGCCAGAGGCTTGGTCGTGAGGATGGGCTTGCCCGCCTGCGCCGCCTCCGCGAACAGCCCGGACCGGACCCAGGGAGGCGAGAAGATGAGCAACACCTGCACGTCCGGGTCCGCCACGACGGCGGACGCCGTGTCCAAGGCGCGGCCGCCCAGCTCCGCGGCGTAGCGCTCCGCGCGGGAACGATCCGGGTCGAACAGCGCGGCAACATGGACCAGCCCGCTGGCTTTGATCTCCTCGCAATTCAACCGCAGGAAATCCCCGCAGCCCAGAATACCCAACCCCAGTGTTTTGTTCATATGGAAAAATCCTTTCGCGCGGCCGCCAGCCCGCGCTCGTAGGCGACGATCAGCTTGTCCCAAGCGGTGTTGGCCGCGGTGTCAATTTGCCGGCGTTGTGGTTCGGCATCGAACCAGGCGACCGTCCGGCGAATACCCTCGGCATAACTCATTTTGGCCGCAAAACCGGGCACGAAGCGCTTGATCTTGGTGTTGTCGAACACGACCGAAACCGCCTTGTCACCCTCGAGGCCGCCCCTTTGCTCGGGCAGGCAGGCCGCGATGAAATCCGTGGCGATATGCACGAACTCCGGCGCAGCCACGCCTGCGGCCTCCGCGGTCTGCTGGTAAATCTGGTTCCACGTCAACACTTCGTCCGAAGTGATGTGAAAGGCGTGCCCGGTCGCCTGCGCGTGGCCGAGCAGGCCGACCAGCCCTTGGGCAAAGTCCATGTTGTGCGTAATGGTCCAGAGCGAGTTGCCATCGCCCGGCACGATGAGCGGTAGCCCCCGCCGCATCCGGTCAATCGCCGTCCAGCTTTTCTCCCAAGAATTCATGACTAGCGGCACCAGCGTGTCGCCATAGGTCAGCGAAGGCCGGACGATGACCGCCGGAAAGCCTTCCTCCCGCACCGCGCGGAGCAGGCGCTCCTCGCAGGCAATCTTCTGGCGCGAATAGTCCCAATAAGGATTGGCCAGCGGCGTGGACTCCGTGATCAGGTAATGGGTGACGGGTTTCTGGTAGGCGCTGGCCGAGCTGATGAAGATATATTGCTTCGCGCGCCCGCGAAAGAGCGCGAGGTCGCGCTCGATTTCCTCCGGCACAAAGCCCACCCACTGCACCACGGCGTCCCATTCGTGGCC
>JAHCLN010000176.1 GCA_026125215.1 Opitutaceae bacterium | reverse complement strand
TGCGTATGACGCCCTCGGCAACGTGCATGGCATGATCCAGGCCAGTGATGGCACGCTAGTGGCCGGCTACGAGTATGACGCGTATGGGAAAACCCTGCGCGAAAGCGGGCCGTATGCCGAGGCCAACCCCTTCCGCTTCGCCACCAAATACACCGACCTCGATACCGAGCTGGTCTATCACGACACCCGGTATTACTCGCCCTCACTGGGGCGGTTTATCAACCGCGACAGCATCGGCGAACAGGGCGGCCTCAACCTCTACGCCTATATAAGCAACCGTGTGCCGAATGCGTGGGATTATCTGGGGATGAACGCAGAAGACCTGGCACCCGGCCGGGGTGAAGTGATGCTGGATG
This sequence comes from Opitutaceae bacterium, assembly GCA_026125215.1. GTDB lineage: Bacteria > Verrucomicrobiota > Verrucomicrobiia > Opitutales > Opitutaceae > UBA2377. Next base: position 4,903 of record JAHCLN010000176.1, on the reverse strand, counting down.
GCGGCGGCGGGATAAATTACAGCATCTTCGATGCAACTTGGTCGGGCCGCTTGGCGCAACGTATAGAACAAGATGCTTACAGCAATGCTTTGGATGTTTTGACTCAAAATGGCGTGCCCTTGGATGAGGCCCGGGCGCTAGCTGCCAGAATTGCCGTTATGGGCATCGGAACAGTTATCGCCAAAGAGGAAGAGAGGTTGAGCAAGGCCAACGGCTTTGTCTCGGAGATCGATTCCGTCGTGGGCACCGGCGAGCCCTTCACGGTGCAGGTCACCAATCCCGATGGCACCACATCGCGGCAAGCATTCTTATCGTTGAGCGAGACCACCCAGCAGGCGGTGAAGAACTATATGCTCCACTTGGCCGCTAAAAGCGCCGGAGCTGATTCATACGGCGGCAATGGCAATCTCGTCTCTTTTGTATCGCGTGTCACGGGGGACGCTATTCCGGAGGGACTAAGGAATGCCACCTTCAGACATGATCCTTCTGGTTTTAGATCAGGGCTCTACCAACACAATGGCACGGGACAATACATACTTGCTTATGCCGGCACGCATGGCCTGTCCCTTCGCGACTGGTGGACCAATTTAGGCAACGCTGGCGGCGCGAAGATGGCTCAATATGAGCGGGCAGCGGCTCTCGCACGAGACGCTGCTGTTGCCACCAACAGAAATGTATTATTTGTTGGTCACTCGTTAGGTGGTGGCCTAGCTACAGTGGCTTCAGCAGTGACTGGCCTGTCGGCGGTCACCGTAAATGCTGCGGGTGTTCCGGGCCGGGTGGTCTCTAGAGTAGGTGGCAATCTTTCCAATGCACAGAACCTGATCACGGCCTACTACGTTCGCGGCGAAATCCTCAGCTTGGTCCAGGACCTGACGCCGCTGCCTAATGCGAGCGGCACACGCATACCACTCCCGGGACCGGCTTGGTCCGGTCCATTCAGGAGGCACATGATGGGCGCTGCAATGTCCGGGGTGGGTCAAGGGCCTAATTTCCCATGAAAAGCTGCCTCAACTCGTTTTATCTGGTCGGGTTGGCTGTCATGCTCTCCGCTTGCACGATGGCTCCCGGATTCACTCGCACGCCCAAGGCGGAGGAGTTTTTCCTAGACCCGAAGGTCCGGACTTTGGTGCAGGCGGCGGCGCGGGGCGACACCCGCCGGGTGGATGCGCTCCTGCATGAGGGGGTGGATATCAATGCGCGTGGCAAGGGCGGTATGACGCCGGTGCTCTTCGCCATGGCCCGGTTGAACAAGACCGGTTACCGCCATCTGCTGGAGCGAGGTGCAAATCCCAATCTGATTGTGGATCCCGGTGAGTCGGTGATGTCCTTTGCCTCCCGCATAAAAGATTCGGAGTGGCTGCGCTTGGCGCTTAGGCATGGTGGCGACCCCAACCTGATCGGTGCTCGCAATATACCACCTCCATTGCACGAGAGCATTCTTTATCGACGCCCGGAAAACATGCGCCTGTTGCTGGATGCAGGGGCAGACATCAACATCCGAGATGGAACAGGTGGGACGCCTATGATAACGGCGGAAAATATAGGCAGCTATGAAATCGTATATGAATTTTTACAACGTGGAGCAGACTATCGGATAAAAACAAAAGCAGGTGCAGATCTTGCAAAATATATTTCACTAAGTCAGATGACACCAGATAACCCCAAATGGCCGATTCGAGAAAAGGTGATCGCTTGGCTGGCCGAGCGCGGCGTGCAGATCCCGCCACTTCAATAAATGACCCAGGCCAAGCAGAAGGGGTCCAACACTGCTGTCCAAAACAGCATGAAAAGGGATTGATTTTGGGATGATGTCCCTCTGAAGGCAATCAGACGGGGTCAGGTCTTGGGGTTTGGGGTTGAAGGCGAAAGAGGCCAAAGATGACATGGGGCGGACAAGCGAGGCGCGAGACGCCAGGCTGTCCGTGCTATGACATCAACGAATGATATCCAGACAGAGACCGGCGCTCGCGCCGGGGTAATCAAGCTCGGGTTGGACGTTCACGCCAGCTCGATTGTGGTGGTGCGGCAGGTGGATGCGCAGGCCTCGCAGCCGGCGCAGAAGTTCACACCAGAGCAGTTCTTCGTCTTCGTGCGCAAGCAACTGAGCCGAGCCGGGGCCGTGCACAGTTGCTACGAGGCCGGCCCGTTCGGCTATGTGCTGCACCGGCAGCTCGAAGCCTTGGGCGTGCGCAATCTGGTCGTGCGACCACGGGATTGGAGCAACTACGGCGAGCGGGTGAAGACGGATAGCCGCGACGCCGCGGCGTTGTGCTCTTGCCTGGATCGCTATCTGGCGGGCAATCACGGTGCGCTCGCCGTCGTGCGGGTGCCGAGCGAGACAGAAGAGGCAGCTCGCGCCCTCGGTCGGCAGCGCCAGGCCCTCGCCAGCGAGCGGGTCCGGTTGACGCTGCAGGGCAAGAGTGCGGCATTGCTCCGCGGCTACACGCTGCCGAAGGACTGGTGGGAGCCCAAGGTTCTGGTCACCCTCGAGCTTCCCGCCGATCTACTCGCGCAGTTGCAGACTTGGCAGCGCGTGCTCGTCAGCATCGATGCCGAGTTGCAGGCCCTGACCGTGCGCCTGCAGCAAGCCGCGCCGACTGGACTCCCGTTGGGCCTTGGCCCGATGACTTGGGAACTGCTCCAGCGCGAGGTCGGAGACTGGCATCGCTTCCGCAATCGGCGGCAGGTGGCCAGCTACACCGGCCTGTGCCCGAGTGAACACTCCTCCGGGCAATCCCGCCTCCAGGGTAGCATCAATCGGCACGGCAACCCACGCGTGCGTCACTTACTGATCGAGGCGGTGTGGCGGCTGTTCAAGTTCCAGCCCCATTACCGGGCGATCGCGAAGTGGACCCCGGCGTTGACGGCCCTGAAGATCAGCGGGGCGCGCAAGAAGAAGATCATCGTCGCCATCGCGCGGCAACTCGCCGTTGATCTGTGGCGCATCGCCACCGGCCGCACCACCGCCGCCGCGCTGGGATTGGAGACTAACTGACTTTGGAGCGGCGGGCCGTCCGCACTGACCCCTGGGTGTGCTTTGCCACGCCCGTGTCCAAAGATTGGGCGGCCCGTCACTCCTTCGCGCCTACCTTGAATCGATCATGATGCGCTGTGCTGTCTCAGCAGCCCACGCGCGGATAGCAGGCTAAGGCCCGGTCGCCGACCGCCGCCGTTCGCGAAGGAGCCGCTTCACTCTTCCTCCATGTTTCCAATCCACAAACCGCCTTGAAGAAGGCTTGACCTCGATTTCCCCATAGCAGGGTCAGGTTTTAAATGTTAAGATTGACGGGTAAGACCGGACGGGCAGGGTCGGCGGCATGGCGCGCAAGCTGCGACTGGAGTTTCCCGGTGCGTGCTATCACATCATCAACCGGGGCAATTACCGGGCGGACATCTTCCGCACGGAGGGTGCGCAGGCCGCGTTCGAGGGCTGCGTGTTTGAGGCGTGCGTCAAGTCGGGCTGGCTGCTGCATGCGTTTGTGATCATGAGCAATCACTACCACCTCGCGCTGGAAACGCCGGCGGGCAACCTGGTGGCGGGCATGCAGTGGTTGCAGGCGACCTTTGCGAACCGGTTCAACAAGTTGCGGGGCGAACGGGGCCATCTGTTCCAAGGCCGCTACAGGTAGTGTCCGTCATGAATGGGAGCGCCTATTCGCGCAGCCGGGAATCGAGGACGAGAGTGACCGGTCCGTCGTTGACGAGGCTTACGGCCATGGCGGCCCCGAAGCGGCCGGTGGCCACCGGCCGGCCCAGCCGGGTCTCCAGCCCGCGGACAAAATCCTCATAGAGCGGCACGGCGGCTTCGGGGCGGGCGGCGTCGTTGAAGGACGGGCGGGTGCCTTTGCGGGTGCTGGCGATGAGCGTGAATTGGCTGACGACGAGCGCGCCGCCGCCGGTTTCGGCGAGAGCGAGGTTCATTTTGCCTTCGGCATCCCCGAAGATGCGCAGGGTCGCGATTTTTTGCACCAGCCAGGCGCCGTCTTCCGCGGTGTCGCCGGTGGCGACGCCCAGCAGGATCAGCAGGCCGGGTCCGATCGTGCCGATGACCGTGCCGTCAACGGTGACGCTGGCGGAGGAGACGCGCTGGAGGACGGCACGCATGAAAAGCGGTAAGCTTTAAGCGTTAAGCAGAAAGCTGGGAAAATAGGGCCGGCGCTGAGTGCTTACCGCCTGGCTTTGCTCAAAGCATGGGGATATGCGGTTCGGTCTCGGCGTCGTAGTTGACGCCCTTGAGGCCGAAGCCGAAGAGCTTGAGGAACTCTTCGCGGTAGCCCGCGATGTCGGTGAGTTCGGCGAGGTTTTCGGTGGTGACGGCGGGCCAGATCTTGACGACCGCGGCCTGCACCTCGGGGCGCATTTCCCAGTCGTCGACCCGGACGCGGCCGGCTTCGTCGAAGCTGGCCGTGGCGCCGTTATACATCTGCGTGGCGAAGAGCCGGTGCATCTGTTCGATGCAGCCCTCGTGCGTGCCGGCCGCCTTCATGATCTTGTAGAGCATGGAAATGTAGAGCGGCACGACGGGGATGGCGGAACTGGCCTGGGTGACCAGCGCCTTGTTGACGGAGATGAAGGCCCGGCCGCCGGAGGGCTTGAGCTGGGCGTCGATGGCCTTGGCGGCGCGCTCAAGATCGTTTTTGGCGAGACCGATGGTGCCGTTTTTGTAGATGGCCCAGGTGACCTCGGGTCCGATGTAGGAGTAGGCGACGGACTGCGCGCCGGGGGCGAGGACGCCGCCGTCGCGCAGGGCGTTTATCCACATTTCCCAATCTTCGCCGCCCATGACCGCGACGGTGTCGGCGATCTCGGCCTCGTTGGCGGGTTCGATGGTGACTTCGCTGACGATGCCCTTGTCGGTGTCCACGGTCTTGTTGGTGTAGGACGCACCGACGGGTTTGAG
>JAHCLN010000175.1 GCA_026125215.1 Opitutaceae bacterium | reverse complement strand
CCGCCGTCGGGGGCGGTCGCGCCCTCGGCGACAATCCTGCCCTCCTCGACGATCAGCGCCCCGACCATCGGGTTGGGATTGGTCGTGCCCCAGACGCCGCGCGCCAGCTCCAGCGCGCGCCGCATGAAAGGTTCGTGTTCAGCCGCGGACATGGGGGTTGTGGCGTTTCTCCTCGCCTACCGTCGTGGCGGGACCGTGCCCGGGGTAAATGGCCGTCTCATCGGGCAGAACGTAGATTTGCCGGCGGATGGAGTCAGCCAGTTTTTCCATGCTGCCGCCCGGCAGGTCGGTGCGCCCGACGCTGCCGGCAAAAAGCGCGTCGCCAACGACGGCCAGCCGCGCGGCGGGAAGATAAAAGAGCACGTTGCCCGGACAATGACCCGGCACATGCCGGACCTCAAACTCCGCGCCCAAGGCGGACAGCCGGTCGCCCTGCCCGACCCAATGGTCCACCTTCACCGGTTCCAGCCGGATGCCGCGCACGAGGAAATCTCGCATCACGTCGGGTGTCTCGATGAGCACGCGGTCGTCGGGATGCGCCCGCACCTTCGCGCCGCTCCGCCGCACCACTTCCGCCGCGCCCTGCGTGTGATCCCAGTGGCCGTGGGTGAGCCAAAGTTCCTGCAGCCGGCAGCCATCGGTCGCCAGCAGGGCCTCGACCTCGGACCAGACCCCGTCGGGCGCGTCCACCAGCACCGCTTCGCCGCGCGCCGGTTCGGTCAGCAGATAGGCGTTGGTCTGGATCGGGCCCGCGGGCAGCACGTGGAGGTTCATCTGGGCGCAGTCCACCGGCTTTGCCCCGCGCTGCAACGGCGAAAATTCGCCTTCCCATGCCCGCACCCGCCCGGTTACCTCCGGACCCTCATGCCGTCGTTGAAGTTCACCGTCCTGGCCGGCGATTATATCGGCCCCGAAGTCATGGCCGAGGCCTTGCGCGTGCTCGACCATGTAGCCGCCCGCGAGCACCTGGCGCTTGACTGCACCGAGGCCGTGGTCGGCGGGGCCGCCATCGACCGGCACGGCTCGGCCCTGCCCGAGGCCACCCTCCGGGCCTGCGCCGCCGGCGATGCCATCCTCTTCGGCTCCGTGGGCGGACCGAAATGGGAAAAACTGCCGCCCAAGGAGCAACCCGAACGCGCCGCCCTGCTGCCGCTGCGCAAGCACTTCACCCTTTTCGCCAACATTCGCCCCGGCCTGCTCTACCCCGAACTGGCCGATGCGTCGCCGCTCAAGTCCGAACGCATCCCGCAGGGCATCGACATCGTGTGCATCCGCGAGCTGACCGGCGGCATCTACTTCGGCCAGCCCAAGACCACCGTGACCCTGCCCGACGGCGACGTGCAGGCCCTCGACACGATGGTTTACCGGAAGAGCGAGATCGAACGCATCACGGCGGCCGCCGTGACCGCCGCCCGCAGCCGGAAGAAAAAGCTCTGTTCGGTGGACAAGGCCAACGTCCTCGAAACCTCGCTCCTTTGGCGCAAAACCGTGACCGACTACGTCGCCGCGCACGCCCCCGACATCGCGCTGACCCACATGTATGTGGACAACGCCGCGATGCAGCTCGCCCGCGATCCGAACCAGTTCGACGTCTTCGTGACCGAAAACATGTTCGGCGACATCCTTTCCGACGAGATGGCGGTGATCTGCGGTTCGCTGGGCATGCTGGCCTCCGCCTCGCTGGGCGCGCGGCAAAATTCCCGTGGCCTGCCCTTCGGGCTTTACGAACCCGCCGGCGGCACGGCACCCGACATCGCGGGCAAGGGCATCGCCAATCCCTGCGCCCAGATCCTCTCCGCGGCGCTCATGCTCCGCTACAGCTTCGGGCTCGATGCCGTCGCCGCCCGCCTTGAGGCCGCCGTCAAAAAGGCCGTCACCTCCGGTGTGCGCACCGGCGACATCGCCTTCGGCCGCCCCGCGGTCGGCACCCGCGCCATGGCCGACGCGATCATCGCGGCGTATTGACCGCCGCGCTCCGCCCGTTCACGCGCGGTGGGGAAACGGCGAACGACTCTGCGGGCGGTCGAGGCTGCGCCGCACCGTCGCCACGAGTTTCGCCAGCTCAAAGGGCTTGCTGAGAAAGTTGACGCCCTCCTTGAGGTCGAACCCCGCCCCGGCGATCTCGGCGCTGTAGCCGCTCGTAAAGATGATGCGCAGCTGCGGATTCTCGCCCAGCAGGCGCTCCGCCAGCTGCCGGCCGCTCATGCCGTCGGGCATGACGTAATCGGTCAGCAGCAGGCTGATTTCGCCGCGGTGTTCCGACCAGAACTTGAGCGCCTCCGCCCCGCTGGCCGCCTCCAGGATCCGGTAGCCGGCCTGCTCCAGCACCGTGTGGACCAGCATGCGGACCGCCGGTTCGTCTTCCACCAGCAGGATGGTTTCGTGGCCCTTGGCCGCGATGACCGGCGCCGCGGCTTCCTCCGGCCGGGCCGCCACCTGCCCGCCCCGCGGCAGGTTGACGTGAAACGTCGCGCCTGCGCCCACTTTGCTCGTCACCTCCACCCAGCCCTTGTGCTGCTGCACGATGCCGTAAACCGTCGCCAAGCCCAGGCCCGTGCCCTTGCCCACGTCCTTGGTCGTGAAAAACGGATCGAAAATCCGCGGCAGCAGCTCCGGCGCGATGCCGCTGCCGGTATCGGTGACCGAGAACCGCACGCAGGGACCGGGCGGGATGTCGGCCGGGCGCGTGCCGTCCGCCGGCACCGCCGCGGTCTCGATCGTGAGTTCGCCCCCCTGTGGCATCGCATCACGGGCGTTGACGGCAAGGTTGAGCAGCACCTGCTCCAGCATGCCGGCATCGGCCGTGACCGGCAGGACCTCGCGGGCATATTTGTAGCGCACGGCGATGTCCTCCCCGAGGATGCGGCTGAGCATGCGCGCCATGTCGCCGACCACGGTGTTGAGGTCGAGGTCCGTGAGCTGCATGTTCTGCTGCCGGCTGAAGGTCAGCAGCTGGCGCGTGAGGTTGGCGGCGCGCCGCGCGGCCTGCGCGACCTCCTGCAGGTTCCAGCGCATCGACTCCGAAAGGCCGGAATCCTCCTGCAGCAGGGCGACATTGCCGCTGATGACCGTGAGCAGGTTGTTGAAATCATGCGCCACACCGCCGGAAAGGCGGCCGATCGCCTCCATTTTCTGCGCCTGGCGGAACTGCTCCTCCAGGCTGCGGCGCTCGCTGATGTCGAGGCCGACGCCGAGGACGCACGTGGTGCCTTCCAGATCGAGCCGGCTGGCGGTAAAGAAGAACGGAATGCGCCGGCCGGATTTGCTGAGCACGGTGAGCTCGGCCTGCACCGTGCGGCCGGACAACGCGTCGGCGATGCGGCGCCGGGCCTGCTCGCGCTCCTCGGGCACGATGAAATCGAACGGCGTCATCCGCGCCACTTCCTCAGGCGAAAACTCAAAGCCCGCTTCGAGGTGCCGGTTCCAGCGCAGGATCCGGCCGTCCTCGCGGAAGAGAAAAACCAGCCCGGGCAGGCTGCCCACGAGGGTGTCGGAAAAGAGTTTCTCCGCCTGCAGCCGGGACTCGGCCGTCTTGCGCTGGGTGACGTCCTGCAACACGCCCACGAAATTGATCACCCTGCCGGCCGCGTCGCGCACCGGGGTGATCGAAAGGCTGTTCCAGAACTTTTCGCCGCTTTTGCGGTAGTTCAGCAATTCGCCCTCAAAGGACCGTCCCGCGTCCAGCGCGGCGCGCATCGCGCGGATGACCGCCGGATCCGTCTCCGCCCCCTGCAGCAGCGCACAGCTGCGGCCGAGCAGCTCCGCCTCCGTGTAACCCGTCAGCGCCGTGAAGGCGGCATTCGCATAAATGATGCGCCGTTGGGCGTCGGCCAGCAGCACGCCCTGGGAAATGGTGCCGAGCGCCTGTTCGCGCAGCAGCCGCGAGGCCTCGCTGACACGGAGGGCCGCCTGCTCCCGGCCGAGCAGGGCGCGATGGTGCGCGCTTTCCAGCGTGCCGGGCAGTTCGTGCAGGTAGCCGGGCCGTTTCACCAAGTAATCGGAGGCTCCCAGCCGCAGCGCCTGCACCGCGATGTCCTCATCCCCCTGCCCCGTCACGACCACCACGGGCGGATGCACCGGCTGTTCCGTCTGCAGGCGGGCGATGACGTCCAGCGCGTTGAGCCCGGCCAGCCGGTAATCCAGCAGCAGCACATCGTGGTCCGCCGGCGCGGCGCAGACCAGCCGGATGGCCTCTTCGCCGTCCATCACCGCCGTGAGCCGGATGTGGGCCGCATGGCGGGCGAGGTGTCGCCGCGTGATGTCGATGTCCGGTGCGTTGTGCTCCGCGTAAAGCACGCGCAGCGGCTGGTTGCGGCGGGCCAGGCCCTCGCGGAACGCCGCGAGGGCGGATTCCAAGACCTGCGGGAGCTCCGCCAGGTAGTTGCCGCGCTTGACGAGATAATCGTCCACGCCGGCCTTGAGCGCGGCGACGGCGTGCTTCTCGTCGCCGGAGCCGGTCAGGATGACCACCGCCAACGGCATGCCCTTTTGCCGGACTCCCGACAGGAGCTCGATGCCGGAACCGTCCGGCAGGTGCAAATCGGAGAGCACGAGATCGTAGGCGCCCTCGCGCGCGAGGGCGTTCCAGGCGTCGGCAATGCGCGTCACGACCTCCAGCCGCAGGTGCGGCGCAGACCGGGCCAGATGGGTCCGGGTCAGGTCGGCGTCCACCGTGTTGTCCTCGACGTAAAGAATGCGCATGCGGTTACACGGGCGGGGCGTTGACCACGGTCCAGTAGAGTTCGATCTGCGCGGCGACATCGACGAACTTGTCGAAATCCACCGGCTTCACGATGTAGGAGTTGACGCCCAGCGAATAGGCCGTGCGCACGTCCTGGTTGTCGGCGGAGGTCGTGAGGACGACCACGGGCAGCCGGCGCAAATCCGGGTGGGCCTTGAGCACGCGCAGGACTTCCAGCCCGCTGACCTTGGGCAGCTTCAGGTCCAGCAGGATCACGGCCGGCCAGGTCCCGCCGGCCTCCCAACGGGGAATCCACGCGAGCGCCTCCTCGCCGTCGCGGGCGATGTCGATGTGGTTGGTGAGCTTGCGGCGCTTGAAGGCCTGGAGCGTGAGCTCGACATCCATGGGGTTGTCCTCGACGAGGAGGATGTGGGGAGGGGCGGCGTTCATGGGGTCGGAAGTTCGAGGAAAAAGGTCGCGCCGCGGCCGGGGGCGCTTTCGGCCCGCACCTTGCCGCCCATCCGCTCCATCGCCTTGCGCACGATCGCGAGGCCGATGCCGGTGCCCGGGTATTCCTCCACCCGGTGAAGGCGCTGGAAAATGTCGAAGATGCGGTCGGTAAATTTCATGTCGAAGCCGATGCCGTTGTCACGCACCCAA
>JAHCLN010000174.1 GCA_026125215.1 Opitutaceae bacterium | reverse complement strand
TGCTCGGCGGCGAGGAGGGCGGCAACACGCTCGGGCCCGACGGCCAGAAGGTTTCCATCTACGATGCCGCCATGGCCTACCAGCGGGCCGGCACGCCCCTGATCGTCATTGCCGGCCAGGAATACGGCACCGGCTCGTCCCGCGACTGGGCGGCCAAGGGCACCAACCTGCTCGGCGTGAAGGTCGTCGTGGCGCAGAGCTTCGAGCGCATCCACCGCTCGAACCTCGTCGGCATGGGCGTGCTCCCGCTCCAGTTCAAGGAAGGCACCACGGCCCAGACGCTGAAGCTCGACGGCACCGAGACCTACGATGTCGTGGGTCTGGACGGCGCGATCAGGCCCCAGCAGGACCTGACGCTGCGGATCACCCGCAAAAACGGTGCGGTCGAGAACGTGCCGGTGCGCTGCCGCATCGATACGCCGATCGAGATCGATTATTACCAGCACGGCGGCATCCTGCCGTATGTGCTCCGCCAGATCGTCGCGAAGAACTGAGCGGACGGAACGCCGGCCCCTCCCGACGGAGGGGTTTTGCGTTTTTTCGAAAATTCCCCCATCGTGAGCCATGGCTGAAAACGGCAAACCCGTCTATCTGGTGGATGCGTATTCCGACCCCGTGGTCGTGCGCATCGACGGCCGGGCGTGTTTCCAGAACAGCGCCGGGCTGAAGGATTTCTTCACCGCGCTGATCCGGCAGGGGAAAACCCGCTTTGTGCTCGATTTCCAGCACTGCGCCAGCATGGACAGCACCTTCCTCGGGGTCCTCGCCGGGGCTGCGCTCGAAGTCCGCAAGGCCGGCGGCAAGCTGATCCTCGCTCGGGTGGGCCAGCGCAACCTGGAGCTGATCCGCAACCTCGGGCTGCACCGCCTGCTGGTGGTGGACGCCGGGGAATTCGCGATGGATTTCGACCGCTGCAACCAGCCCGTGGCCTGTCCGGACCGGAGCGAGCTGGAGCACGCCCGCCTGGTGCTGGAGGCCCACGAGAACCTCGTGGCGGCCGACGAGAGCAACCGCGGCAAGTTTCAGGACGTGCTCGCTTTCCTGAAAAACCGGGTGGAGCAGCCGTAGCCCGGGCGGTCCGCCCGTATTCCGCATTGCCCGGCGCAGGGCGACCTGCCAGACAGCCCTTCCCATGTTTCTGCTCATCCTCGGAGTTCTGGCCGGCGCGGCGGTGATGCTGGTGCCGCTTTACCGCGCCCGGCGGGAGACGGAGCGGGTGGACGAGGAGAAGCAGCAGGTCGCGCAGGAACGGCAGCTGGTGGTGGACTTCATGCACCACATGGCCGAGGCGCTGGGGGAGGGGCTGGGCCGGCAGGAGCTCAACCAGCGCATCGTGCACGCGGCGATCCTGTGCTCGGGGGCCCTGAGCGCCTGCATGTTTGACCGCCAGGCCGACGGTCTGATGCGCAGCGTGGCGGTCGAGGGGGTCTTTCCGCCGCACCGGCCGTTGCCGCCCGCCGTGCGCGAGAAGCTCGCCACGCGCGCCAAGTTCATCGAGCAGGTCCTCAAGTCCGAGACTTTTCCCGACACGGAAGGCATCGTGGGCGCAGTCGTGCAGACCGGCCGCGGTCAGCTCATCGCCGACGCGATGGCCGATCCGCGGGTCGTGGTGCACGAGGATCCGGCCCTCGCGGTGCGCTCCGTGATCGCGGTGCCGCTGCAGTTTCGCGACCGTTTCTTCGGGGTGCTGGCGGTCGCCAATTCCGCCGATGGTGGTCCGTTCACGGCGACCGATTTTTCGCTGCTGCAGTCGCTGGGGGAGCAGGCCGCGCTCGCGCTGCACAACGCGGAGTTCCTGAGCTTCCAGCTGGAGAAGCGGCAGCTCGACCTCGACCTTTCGCTGGCCAGCGGCATCCAGCAGATGCTGCTGCCCAAGGAGGCCCCGCGGATCGCCGGGCTGGACCTCGATGCGCGCTACACCCCGGCCCAGAAGGTGGGCGGCGATCTTTACGACGTGTTTCCGCTCGGGGCTGCCCGGCTGGGCGTGGTGGTGGCCGACGTCTCCGGCAAGGGCATCCCGGCCTCCCTGCTGATGGCGATCTGCCGGACCAACCTCCGCCAAATCGCGCCCCGGCACGAGTCGCCGGCCGCCGCGCTCGCCGAACTCAACCGGACACTGGGGGCGGACATGCGCGGTATGTTCATCACGATGCTCTATGCCGTGATCGACACCGCCGCGCCGAAGGTGACTTTCGCCCGCGCGGGCCACGAACTCCCGCTTTTCTCCCGGCGCAACGCCCTGACCGGCGTGCCGGAGGAGAGCTACGTGGGCTCCGAGGGCATGCCGCTCGGCATGGTGCCGGACGAGATTTTTTCCGCCGTCATCGCCGACCGGACCGAGCCTTTCGGTCCCGGCGACGTGCTGGTGCTCTACACCGACGGGATCACGGAGGCACCGAACGAGGAGGACAAGGAGTTCTCCGGTCCCCGGCTGGCCGACACCGTGCGCACGCTCCACAACCGCGGCGCGAAGGAATTGAACGACGGCATCCTGGAGCAGGTGCACCGCTTTGCCGGCAGCACGGCCCAGCGCGACGATCTCACGCTGGTGACGGTGAAGCGCACCGCATGACGCAGCGGGCCGAGCAAAACCCTTTGCCAGCCGCCGGCAGTTGCGCACAGTGACGCCCATGTCCGCTTCCACCGCCCCGCTCGACCGCACCTCGCTGCCCGACGCCGCCGGCCACTTCGGCCGCTACGGCGGCGTCTATGTGCCGGAAACGTTGATGACGGCGCTGCAGGAACTGGAACAGGCCTATCTCCGGGCGCGGGAAGACCCGGCGTTCCGGGAGGAGCTACGGCATCACCTCAAGGAGTTTGCGGGCCGGCCCACGGAGCTCTGCTTGGCGAGCCGCCTGACGGAGCATGTGGGCGGAGCCAAGATCTACCTCAAGCGCGAGGATCTGCTGCACACCGGCGCGCACAAGATCAACAACGCGCTGGCGCAGGCGCTGCTCGCGAAACGCATGGGCAAGAAGCGCATCATCGCCGAGACGGGCGCGGGCCAGCACGGCGTGGCGACGGCCGCGGCCTGCGCGAAGTTCGGCCTCGAGTGCGTCGTTTACATGGGCGCGCACGACATGGAGCGGCAGGCGCTCAACGTTTTCCGCATGCGGCTGATGGGCGCCGAGGTGCGCGGCGTCGAGGCGGGCCAGAAAACGCTCAAGGAGGCCATCAACGAGGCCATGCGCGACTGGGTGACCAACGTGCGCTCCACGCACTACATCCTCGGCACGGCCTACGGCTCGCATCCCTATCCGATGATGGTGCGCGATTTTCACCGCGTGATCGGGCAGGAGGCGCGCGAGCAGATGCTGGCGCGCGAAGGCCGGTTGCCCGACGAGCTGGTCGCCTGCGTCGGTGGCGGGAGCAACGCGATCGGGCTGTTTTTCGATTTCCTGGAAGAGCCGGGCATCCGCATGTTTGGCGTCGAGGCCGGCGGCCACGGCATCCAGCGCGGGGAGCACGCGGCGCGTTTTGCCGGCGGCCGGCTGGGGGTGCTGCAGGGTTGCAAGACCTTCATCCTGCAGGATGCGGACGGGCAGATCGAACTGACGCATTCCGTCTCCGCGGGCCTCGACTATGCCGCAGTCGGCCCGGAGCACGCCTTTTACCGCGACCGCGGCCGGATCGAGTTTGCCTACGCCACCGACGACGAGGTGCTGGAAACCTTCCAGCTGTGTTCGCGGCTCGAAGGCATCATCCCGGCACTGGAAAGCACCCATGCGCTCGTGCACGGTATCAAGCGGGCGCGGGAGCTGGCGCCGGACAAAATCGTCCTCATCAACCTCTCCGGCCGCGGCGACAAAGACGTGCAGCAGGTGCAAAAGCTCCTGACGGCACAAAACGGCAGCTGAGACGATCGCCCGGCCCGGGTGTCAGTCCAGAAACGAGGCCTGCTTCGGGCCCTTGGCGGCCTTGCGGGCGGCCTCCTCCTCGGGCGTGGCGTTGAGGTGCCGCGGGGGCTTGGTGGTTTTCTGGGCCACCGCCTGCTCGCGGTCCGAGACGATGCGGTCGCAGATCGAGTGCAGGTGCATGCGCAACCAGCGGGCCGTGCTGCTGGCGGGCGTGTAGTCGGCCGGGCCGTAGCCGTGGATGCGACCGGCCTGCAGGAGCCGGTCGTTCTGCTCGAATTCGCCGTGGTGCTCCGGGTTGTAAACCCCGTAGGTGCGGCCGCCGCCGCCCTTGACGACGGAGAAGCTCGGGATGTCGCTGGGGCCGTCCGCGATGTAGATCATGTTGGGGAACGGGATGCGCCGGTCCTCCGGCTTGATGTTCGCGTTGACCTCGATGGCGGCGTTCTTGTTCGTGCCCTTGTTGATCTCGAAAAGCGCGCGGGTCTTGGTGGTGTTGTCGATGACCATGCCGATCTGCGCGATCACGGCGTCGGCGCTCAGGTTCATCTCGCCCTGCTTGAGGAAGCCGGGCTGGAGGGGGTTCTCGATGAACTCGCAGCCCCAGATGCCGTCCACGTGCGGGGCGATGGCGCTGCCGCGCACCATTTCCGCGAGGCCGGTGCTCACGATGTAGTGCTCCAGCTTGATCTCGTGCTTCCGGTATTCGGGTTTTTCCGCGACGTAGGTCTTCGCCAGGTCGAAGAAACCCGGCAGTCCGGGATAAAAGGCGATGTCGGCTCCGCATTCCCGGAGCGTGCGGTTGTTGAGCCGGCCGAATTTGCCGGCCAGCACGTAGGTCAGCAGGTGGTTCAGGTAGCTGATCTCGCCGGAGAGGTGGTAGCCGCGCCCACGGTAGTTGTCCACGAGGGCGTTGGTTTCGGCCCAGAAGGTGGCCTCGTCGATGCCGTGGCGCCGGAATAGCGGGGCCTGCATGTAACCGGGGATTAAGGTCTTGTCGAAATCCCAGATGCAGGCGATGATGTTCTGAGTGAAAAGCGTCGTGGCCATTTTTGCTGATCAGCACCGGTAGGGGACTCCCGCCGATTGAATGCCGCACTCAAGCCGCCCCCGCCGGGGCAGGCAATTCGCAAATCGCCACCCTTTGTCCGCATGGAATCCCTGCCCGATGTCACTCCCTTCCAGCGCCGCCTCGACGAGCTCGCGGCACAGATGGCTGCGCCCGCGTTTTATGCCAATCCCCGCCGGGCCGCGGAAATCACCCGCGAACAGCAAAAGCTGCAAAATCTCGTGGCGGACCACCGGCGGCACGCCCGGCTGGAGCAGGAGATCGCCGAGGCCCGGAGTCTGACCCGGGATGCCGGGGGCGATCCGGATTTGCGGGAGCTCGCGGCGGCCGAGCTGCCGGACCTCGAGCGCCAGCGGGACGAGCTGCGGCGCGCCGTGCTCCTGGCCATGATCCCGCCCGAGCCCACCGACTCGCGCGACACCGTCATGGAAATCCGCGCCGGCACGGGCGGCGACGAAGCCGGCCTGTTTGCCGCCGACCTTTTCCGGCTCTACACCAAGTATGCGGAGGGCCGCGGCTGGGCCATCCAGCCGATGAGCAGCAGCCCTTCGGAGCGGGGCGGTTTCAAGGAAGTGATCTTCCTGGTGACGGGCACCGATGTTTACAAGCAGCTCAAATACGAGAGCGGCGTCCACCGCGTGCAGCGCGTGCCCGCCACCGAGACCCAGGGC
>JAHCLN010000173.1 GCA_026125215.1 Opitutaceae bacterium | reverse complement strand
CGACGATGCCCTCGATTTCCTGCCAGGCCACGCCATCGGTGGAGACGGACAGCACCACGGGGGAATCGTCCTTCTCCAGCTCCCCGTAGTGGTGGACGGCCAGCAGGCGGCGGCCGGTATTGAACAGGCGGCCGAAGCGGGAGTTGCCGCCCTTCATGGGCGCATAGCTCCAGGTTTGGAAGTCGGTCGTGCGATACAGGCCGGCCTGTCGCACGGGCGAGACCAGAAAATGCCCGTCGTGGTAAGCGAGGCTTTGCACCCCGAAATTCGGATCGTCGCTGGGCAGCGTGATCCGCTGCCAGCGGCCGTCGGCGCCGAGCTCGACCAGGTGGCCGCCCGAGCTGATGCCGAAGAAACGGCCGTTGACCGCGTGCACCGTGCTGAAGCCGTTGGTCGGCGGCGGCTCGACCGGCAGGGTGCGCCCGTTGGCGGCATCCCAGAGCAGCGTGCCGGTGTAGTCCACCACCGCGAGCGCGCGGTCGCCGAGGACGGCGATGTCGTTCACCTGCTTGCCGAAGGCCGCGACGTTGCGCCACGGACCACCGGGTTCGGCGGCCCAGAGGCCGTTCTTCGCCCACGTGATGGCGAGGTATTTGCCCCCGGCGAACACGACCTTCTTGGTCTGAGCGGGCAAGGCACCGGGCACGAGCCCGGCCGGCGCGGCTGAAGCGGCGGAGTCCGGCGCGGACGCCGAGCCCTTGACCTCCTGCCACGCGATTTCCGCCGCGCCGCCACGGCCGGCGTATTCGAGTGCGTGCTGGGAGAACCACAGGTAACGGCCATCGTTGGCGGCGAGCAGGAGGTAGTCGTTGGCCGGATTATCGCTGAGGAACCAAGTGTTGGCCGTGCCGAGCGGCTGCGCCGCGACGCGAATCCAGTCAAATCCGGTCACCGATGCGGCGAGATCGCCATTGGGCAGGCGCGCCCACGCGTCTTCGCCCATCTGGGCGACTTCAATCAGACTGCCACCCGGCGGCATGGCATGCACGGCGAGCTGCCATCGCGCCGGACCCTCGTGGGGCCAATGAAAACTGAGCAGCGCCTGCGGGACGTTGAACATCTCGCCGCGGCTCGCATACGTGCCCGCCAGCACCGCCACGCCCTCCCCGACGACCGGGAAAACCGGGCTGCCCGGTTTGAAATGTTCCGGGAGCGGCTCGCTCCACGTCCAGGTGCGCAGGTCTTCGCTGCGACCCAGCACATAGCCGGGTTTGCCCGGCTCCGACGCCACGACCCACAGCCCCAGCACACCGGCGGCGACCCCGAGGATCTGCTTGTTTTCGGGGGCGATTTTTTCCCACCGGGCGCCGTTCCCCGAGGTATAAAAACCCTTGGAGCTGCGCGCCACGAACCAATGGGAAAGCACCCGCAGGTGCTGCCAGTCGTTCGCCGGCTCCGGCACAAAGGCCTCGCGACCGAGTTCCCGCCATTGGCTCGATTCGTCGACCGGCCCGGTGAACAGCTGGTTTCCCGCTGCGATCACCATGCGGTCAAGCCGCACCGCGAGACCGGTGACCGCCTGCCGGGGCTGCCCCCAGATGCGCGCCTCGTATTGGTCGTTTTCCAACCAGACACCGTCGCGCGTGCCGAAATAGCTGTCTTCCCTATACAAGACAAAAGCCCGCACCGTCTGACCACCCGGGGCGGCTGCCACCCCCGTTTCCTCAGCCGGCGCGATTGAGGCAAACGTCCCGACTACTATGCTGGTAACAAACGGTTTAAATCCCATGCGCAGCAAAGTTTGGAGCATCGCGGAACGCTGCAATTGAATGGCGGCATGTCAAAGCAATCGGCCGCGGCCTACGCAAGGATGCGTAGGCGCCGATCCGCGGATCGGTGGGAGCGCAGCCGCAAAAAAACCGGCCCCGCGCAAACGGGGCCGGTCTGAAGGACAGGTTTGGCGTCTGGTCCGGACGGCTCAGACGGCGGCGTCGCCGCGCTCGTCGGTGCGGATGCGCACCGCCTCGTCGATCGGGAGCACGAAGACCTTGCCGTCACCAATCTTGCCGGTCTTGGCCGACTTGACGATGGCGTCCACGGTCTTGCCCACGATGTCGTCAGCCACGACGATTTCGAGTTTCACCTTGGGCAGGAAGTCCACGGTGTATTCGCTGCCACGGTAGATCTCGGTGTGACCCTTCTGGCGGCCGAAGCCCTTGACTTCGGTGACGGTCATGCCCTCGACGCCGATCTCCGCGAGGCCTTGCTTCACTTCCTCGAGCTTGAACGGCTTGATGATTGCGATGATGAGTTTCATGCGATGGGTGGTGATTGAGGGTTCTGGGATTGGTTTAGGTTGGGGGCCGACCCGGCGCAAGCGCCGAGTCGGCCGGTGGGATTATTTGTGGGCGGTGCCGAAGTCCGGATAGGCCTCGTTGCCGTGCTCGCCGATGTCGAGCCCCTCGGTTTCCTCCTCGGCGCTCACGCGGATGCCCAGGGTCGCTTTGACGAGGAAGAACAACACATAGGAAACGATGAAGGCGAACGCGCAGATGGAGAGCGTGCCGATGAGCTGGGTGGTGAAGGTGATGTCCTCGCTCGGCGAGAAGATACCGACCGCCAGCGTGCCCCAGATGCCGCACACGCCGTGCACCGAGATGGCGCCGACGGGGTCGTCGATCTTGATCTTGTCGAACCAGAGCACCGCAAACACCACGATGACGCCGGCGATCGCCCCGATGAGGGCGGCTGACCAGACGCTCACGGAGTCGGCGCCGGCCGTGATGCCGACGAGGCCGGCCAGAATGCCGTTGAGCGCCATGGAGAGATCGGGCTTCTTGATGAGCACCGAGGAGGTGAGCATCGCAGCCAGGCCGCCGGCGCAGGCCGCGATGGCGGTGGTGACAAAGACCAGCGAAACGGCCTCGGGGTTGGCGCTGAGCACCGAACCGCCGTTGAAGCCGAACCAGCCGAGGAAGAGGAGGAACACGCCGATGGTCGCGAGCGGCATCGAGTGGCCGAGGATCGGCTTGACCTTGCCGCCGACGTATTTGCCGGCGCGGGGGCCGAGCACGATCACACCGGCCAGCGCGGCGAAGCCGCCGAAGCCGTGCACCAGCGATGAGCCGGCGAAATCATAGAAACCCATGCCATCGAGCCAGCCGCCGCCCCACTTCCAGCTGCCCGTGATGGGATAGGCGAGGGCGACGAGCAGGGTCGCGATAAGCATGAAGGAGGAAAGCTTGATGCGCTCGGCCACGGCGCCCGAGACGATCGTCGCGGCGGTGGCGGCAAACATCGCCTGGAAGATGAAGTCCGTGTAGGCGGTCATCGCCAGCGCGGTGCCACCGTAGGCGAAGGTCACATCGTCGCCCGTGTAGCCGCTGATCGGGCTGCCCAGCGCAAACCAGCCGTTGAAATCGCCCGGATACATCGCGTTGAAGCCCCACAGCGCGTAGGTGAGCACCCCCATGCAGATGATGAAGACGTTTTTGTAGAGGATGTTCACCGTGTTCTTGCTCTGGCACAGGCCGGACTCGAGCGTCGCGAAGCCGAGGTGCATGATGAACACCAGGCCCGCGGCGATCAGGATCCAGAGGTTGGAAATCGTGAAGAAATCGAAGGCCGGGCCGTGCGTGGCCTGCAGGGCGGCGAGATCTTCGTCAATTTCGGGCGCGGCGGGCGCGGCCTCGGCGGGAGCCGCTTCGGCCGCGGCTTCCTCGGCGAACACCGGCGCGGTGACGAACAGGACACCGAAGACGGCAAGGAGCTTCAGCGATCCCGACAGGAGTTTTAACCAGTTCTTCATGGGTGGGTTGATTGCTTGGGTTGAAGGCTGTGGATGAATTCCGGTCCGCAAGCGGACCGTGCCTGCGTTCAGCACGGGCTGTGCCAACCCCGGCGGACGCAAAAAAAGCCGGGACCTTGCGGTCCCGACCGGGTAAAAACCTCGCCGTCAGCTTTGCTCGGCCGGCGGCATAACCGTCTGGATGTGCAGCTCTTTAAGCTGCTTCTCCGTGACCGGTGTCGGGCTCTGCGTCATAAGGCACTGGCCCTTCTGCGTCTTCGGGAAAGCGATGACGTCGCGGATGCTCGTCGTGCCGCAGAGCAGCGCCGCCATGCGGTCGAGGCCAAAGGCAATGCCGCCGTGCGGGGGTGCGCCGTAGGTGAAGGCTTTCAGCATGTAGCCGAAGCGGCTCTCGACCACGTCGGCCGGGATCTTCAGCACCTCCTCAAAGACTTTCTTCTGCAGCGCGGGCTGGTGGATCCGGATCGAACCGCCGCCGAGCTCCATGCCGTTCAGCACGACGTCGTAATGCTGGCCGCGCACGGCCTTCGGGTTGGTATCGAGCAGCGCGGTGTCTTCCGGCACCGGCGCGGTGAAGGGATGGTGCGTGGCCGCGTAGCCGCCGCGCTCCTCGTCGTAGCTCATGAGCGGAAAATCCACGACCCACAGGAACTTCCAGTCGTCGGGCCGCAGGGTGAGCCGGCCGCGTTTCGCGAGCAGCTGCGCGGCATCCAGGCGGATGCGGCCGAGGATGGCGCAGGCCTGTTCCCACGGCGCGGCGGCGAAGAAGATGATGTCGCCGTCGGCGATGTTGAGCCGCGCGGTGAGCTCGGCCTTCTCCGCTTCGGTGAAAAATTTGACGATCGGCGATTTCCACTCGCCGCCCTCGACCTTGATGAAGGCGAGCCCTTTCGCGCCGAGCGACTTCGCGGCGTCTTCCAACGCCTTGAGTTCGCCCTGCGTGACGTCGGCCAGGCCCTTGGCATTCACCGCCTTCACCGCGCCGCCGCCGGTGGCGGTGGCCGCGAAGACCTTGAACGCGGAAGTTTTGAAGAGGTCGGTGAAGTCCTGCAGCTCCAGCCCGAAACGCACGTCGGGCTTGTCCACGCCGTAGCGGTTCATCGCGTCCTTGTAGGCCAGCCGCGGGAACGGCGTCGGCAGGTCGTGGTCGAGCACGTCCTTCCACACCTTCTTCAGCATGCCCTCGAACAGCGCGTAGATGCCCTCGCGGTCGATGAACGAGGCCTCGACGTCCACCTGCGTGAACTCCATCTGGCGGTCGGCGCGCAGGTCCTCGTCGCGGAAACAGCGCGCGATCTGGAAATACTTCTCCACGCCCGCCACCATCAGGATCTGCTTGAACTGCTGCGGCGACTGCGGCAGGGCGTAAAACGTCCCGGGCTCGCGGCGATTCGGCACCAGGAACTCGCGGGCGCCTTCGGGCGTGGACTTGAAGAGCGTCGGCGTCTCGACTTCCAGAAAGCCCTGCTCGTCCAGGTAGCGCCGGGTGGCCATGGCCACCTTGGACCGCAGGCGCAGGTTGCGGATCATCTCCGGACGCCGCAGGTCCAGGTAGCGGTACTGGAGCCGCAGCTCCTCGTTCACCTTGTTGGCGACCTCGGGGTCGTCCACCGGGAACGGCAGCACCGCGGCGGGGTTCAGCACGGTGAAACCCTTCACCAGCACCTCGATCTGTCCGGTGGCGATCTTCGGATTGTCGGTACCGCTCGGGCGGACGCGGACCCTGCCGGTGATCTCGATCACCGACTCGCTGTGCAGATGCGTGGCGGTCTCGAAGACCTCTTTGGAAAGATCGGCCGGGTCGAAGACGGTCTGCGTGCGCCCCTCGCGGTCGCGGAGGTCAATGAAGAGGACCCCGCCCAGATCGCGGCGGGAGT
>JAHCLN010000172.1 GCA_026125215.1 Opitutaceae bacterium | reverse complement strand
CTGAGCAGGGCGGCCGCGAGCAGAAACCCGGCGATGATCCGCGAAGGCCGGGCTCCCATGTAGCCGATCAAATTGAGGGCAAGCCGCCGGTGGAGATTCCAGCGCTGCATCGCCAGCGCGATGAGAAAACCGCCGAGAAACAGGTAGATGATGGGATTCGCGTAGGGGGCGGCGCTTTCCTGGATGTTGCCGAGGCCCAGCAGGGGAAAAAGCACCAGCGGCAGCAGGGCGGTCGCCGGCAGCGGGATGGATTCGCAGATCCACATCACGGCCATGAGGGTTGCGGCCCCGGCCGTCAGCCAGCCGGCGGCGCTCAGGCCCTCGGGCGGCGGCAGTAGCAAGGTCGCGAGCAAGGCGCCCGGCCCCAGGATCCAACCGGCCCATTGGC
The DNA here is from genome assembly GCA_026125215.1 of Opitutaceae bacterium. Lineage (GTDB taxonomy): Bacteria > Verrucomicrobiota > Verrucomicrobiia > Opitutales > Opitutaceae > UBA2377. The sequence goes on along the minus strand of JAHCLN010000172.1, from coordinate 5,347 downwards.
GGCGGCCGTAGCTGCTGACGGTGCTGTCGGTGTCGGACTGGGGGGCGGACGCCATGGGATGGCGCCAACCGGTAGCGGCCCGCCGGAAGCGGGCCAAGCCAATTAGCGGGTCAGTCCTCCGCCGAATCCCCGCCGGTGCGCACGGGAGTGATGGCGCGGCCGTGGAAGACGGCGTTGAAGAACAGGCGTTGACCGCCGTGCCACAGGCCGCGGAAGTTGGGATCGTCGGGCAGGGCGATCACCGCGCCGCGGCCGGTGGCGAGCGCGAGGGCGGCGGCGGAGCCCGCGATTGATTTTTGGTTGGACTCCGAGGCGTAGCCGGCGAGCAGCGGGTTGGCCGTGTAAACGGCCGGGGTTTCATACGGCGATTTCGCCGGCTTGAGGATGATCGTGTGGGTGCGGCAGAGGGCCAACTGGCCGCGGCCGAAGCCGAAACCGAGCGGATGCGTGGGATCAATTTCGGCCTGGAAGAGGGTGCCGGCGACACGTTTGAGGGCCTCGTTGTCGGCGGCGCCGGCATACGGCAGCCGGCCGGTGACGGGGTGCTCGGGCGTGACGAATTCGAGCGGGGCGATTTCCTTGCGCGCGGCCCACTGGAGCGCCCGGCCCATCAGCACGAGCGTGCCGCCTTGGCGGACCCAGCGCTTGAGCTCGGCCACGGTGGGATCGGTGATGCCGGTGTCGTAGGCGCCGTCGGCAAACACGATGACTTGGTAGCGCGCGAGATCGGCGCGACCGAGCTGGGCGACATCGAGCAGCGTCGGCACGAGCCCGGCGCGCTGGTCGAGCGCGTGCCAGGCGGGGCCGATGGCGGTGGCGTTGACGCCGCTGCCGGTGATCAGTGCGACGCGCGGTGCGGCCATCGGCGCAAACGAGGGGCTGCCCAAATCGGGCCCGCCGGCGCTGCCGCCGGAGCCGCAGCCGTAAACGGTGACCCCATCCTGCGCCACGATCCGTTCGATGATTTCGCGGATGAGCGGCGTCTTGTCGGGCTGCAGGCCGACGGGGACGAGGATGGCGCCGGGAGCGAGCCGGGCCCGGGTGCCGCCGGTAGGGGACAGCTCCAGCCCCGTGCCCGTGAGTCCTTTTACCAAAATCCCGGCCTGATGCAGCCGTTGGAGCGCGCGCGGCGCATGGTGGCCGGACCAATCCAGCAGATAGGCGTAATCGCTGTGGCCGCCGATGAGTTGTCCGCGGGGAAACTCCGGGGCGGCGCTCAGCACATCACCGGAACGCGGGGCCTGCTCCAGCGCAGCGAAGGGAAGATTGTAAGCGAGCGGCAGAGTCCAGGCCGAGACGTCGTAGAAGACATTGTCCTCAAACTCGGTGCGCTGGACGAACATCTCGGTGAGGAGCCGGAACTGGGCCTGATCTGTCAGCGCGACCCACGCCGATCCGGGCTTGAAGGCTTGGCCCGCGGCGCTCACCGGTTCCAGCAAAGGCCGGACCTCGATACGGTGTTGCCGCAGGAGATCGAGGAAAGCGTGCGCCCGGGCGGGGTCGCCGTCGTCGCCGAACACATAGGCGCGCACCTTGCTTGCCGCTGCGGCTGCGGCGGTTTCTCGGGCGAACGACCGTTGCTGCCGCAGGAGATCAGCGCGCAAGGTGTCGGCGGCCTTGAGTGTGCTCAGCGAAGTGAGCACCTGGTTGCGGATCGTGATGGGGAAGGTGAGCAGCCCGTGCGGGGTATCCTGCGCGTGACCGCGCGAACTCGCCTGCTCAAACAGAATGCCGACGGAGCCGTGCAGATCGGGATAGGTCGAGCCCTTGCCGGCGTAGAAATCGTCGAAACGCTCGCGGCTGAAATAGAGCACCCCGGCGGTGTCGAAGGCCTCGCGGTGAAAAGTGGCGATGCGCTCGTGCAACGCGACGATTTCGGCCGGGATGCTCGGATTGTTCCGCGTGGGGATGCCGGGCTGGAAGAAGTAGGTCGTGTCGGAACCCATCTCGTGAAAATCGGCCGCGACATGCGGCCGCCAGCGGTGGAAAAGTTCCGCGCGGGCCTGCGCTTCCGGATGCACGAGCGGCAGCCAGTCGCGGTTGGGATCGAACCAGTAGTGGTTAAAGCGCCCGCCGGGCCAACCTTCGTTGTGCTCGCGGTCGAGCGGGTCGGCCGAGGGCGCGGTGAGGGATTTGTGCTGGTTGAACCACTGGGCGGCGCGGTCGGAACCGTCGGGATTGCGCAGCGGCTCGATCAGGATGACGGCGGAGTCCAGCAAAGCCTCGATGTCGGATCCTTGGGCGGCGGCGAGGTGGTAAACCGTGAGCACGGCGGCCTGCATCGCGCTGGGCTCGTTGCCGTGCACGCCGTAGCCGAGCGACACGACCGCGGGGGCGTTGGCGTCACTGCTCGCGGCGGGTGCTTGGGTGCTCCAGCGGGCGAGGTGATGGCGGCGGATTTCGTCGAGCCGCGCGTGGTTGGCGGCCGAGGTTATGGTGAGAAGATGGAGCGGCTTGCGCTCGTGGGAGTGCCCGATGATCTCCAGCCGCACCCGGTCCGGCGCGGCGGCCGCCACGGCGCGCAGGTAGGCGTCGAGCTGGTAAGAGGAGAGATGCCATTCGCCGAAGGGAAAACCGAAGAAAGCCTCCGGTGAGGGCACGGACGCAGCGTAGTCCGTGGCGGCAGGGAGATAATAATCCGGGGCTTGGCCGGCGGCGAGAGACGAAGCCGGCAGGCCGTTCAGGAACAGGGCAACGAGGGTCAGGATTCGGGCAATCATGCCGACCACTGTGCGCCTGTGCGGCCCGGGCGCCAGCCCGGATGGATTTTTGTGACGAGCTTACTCCAGACCGCGGCGTTGCAAAAGGTGCTTCACGTCGGGTTCGCGGCCGGCGAAGTCGCGGTAGAGCTGCATGGCGTCCGCGCTGCCGCCGCGCGAGAGCACGGTGCGGCGGAGGTGGTCGCCCACGGCGCGGGTGAGCCCGCCGTTTTGCCTGATCCAGTCCGCACCGTCGGCGTCGAGCACCTCGGCCCAGATGTAGGAATAGTAGCCGGCGGCGTAGCCGTTGCTGGAGAAGATGTGGCTGAAATACGGGCTGCGGTAGCGCGGCGGCACGGGCGCGAAATCAAAGCCCGCCTGGGCGAGCGCTGCCGCCTCGAAGGCGAGCACACCGTCGGCATCCGGCACGGCGTCCGGCGAGAGCTGGTGCCAGGCCTGGTCGAGCAGGGTGGCGGCGAGATACTCGCTGGTCGCGAACCCCTGGTTGAACTTGGCGGCGGCCTCGATCTTTTCGAGCAGGGCCGCGGGGATCGGCTCGCCGGTGGCGTGATGTCGGGCGTAGTTGGCCAGCACCTCCGGGTCGTCGGCGAAGATCTCATACACCTGCGAGGGGAACTCGACGAAATCGCGCGGCACGCTGGTGCCGGAGAAGCGTGGATAGCGCACCGCCGACAGCAGGCCGTGCAGGCCGTGGCCGAATTCGTGGAACGCGGTCGTGACCTCGTCAAAGGTCAGCAGCGTGGGCTGGCCGGCGGGGGGCTTGGGCACGTTGAGGTGGTTGGCGACCACGGGCCGGGTGCCGAGCAGGTCGGACTGGGTGACGTAGGAGCTCATCCAGGCGCCGCCGCGTTTCTCGGGGCGCGCATACCAGTCCACGATGAAGAGCGCGAGGGAGGTGCCGTCGGCGTCGAAGACTTCCCAGACGCTGGTGTCCTCGTGGTATTTCGGCAGGTCGGGCCGGGGCTTGAAGGTGAGGCCGAACAGCCGCTCGGCGCTGAAGAAAATGCCGTCCACGAGGACGCGGTTCATTTCGAAATACGGGCGCACCTGGGAGGCATCGAACGCATAACGTGCCTGGCGGACCCGTTCCGTGTAGAAATCCCAGTCCCAGGCGGCGAGTTCGTAGCCGCCGCCGGTGGCGTTGATCATGGCCTGCAGGTCCGCGGCTTCGCGGCGCGCGTTCTTGATGGCGGGCGGCACGAGCTGGGCCATGAGGCGGTTGATGGCCGCGATGGAGCCGGCGGTCTGGTCGGCCACCTGCAGATCGGCGTGCGTGGCGTAGCCGAGCAGCACGGCGCGTTCCGCACGGGTGCGGGCGATGCGGGAGATGACGGCGCGGTTGTCGAACTCGCCCCCGCGGCTGTTGCGGGTCAGGGACGCCTGCATCAGGCGTTCGCGGACGGCGCGGTTGGTGAGTGCGGACAGCGGGGGCTGGCCGGTGGTGTTGAGCAGGCTCAGCAGGTATTTTCCCTCGTGGCCGGCCTTGATGGCGGCGGCCGCGGCGGTGGCGATGGCGGCGTCGGACAGCCCGGCGAGTTCCTCGCGGGTCTCCACGAGGAGAGCGGCGGCGTTGCGCTCCTTGAGGACGTTCTGGGCGAAGGTGGTGTGGAGGGTGGCGAGTTCGGCGTTGAGGGCGCGCAGGCGCTGCTGGTCGTCGGCGCCGAGGTTGGCGCCGGCGCGGACGAAGCCTTCGTAGGTGCGCTCGACCAGGCGCAGCGACTCGGCGTCGAGGCCGAGGGTGTCGCGGACCGCGTGCACCTGCCGGATGCGGGCGAAGAGCGCGGGGTTGAGCACGATGGTGTCGCGGTGCGCCGCGAGCTTGGGCGACAGGGTCCGCTCGATGGCCTGCAGCTCGGGGTTGGTGACCGTGCCGTTGAGATTGCCGAAGATGGCGGAGACACTGGCGAGCTTGCGGCCGGCGCGTTCCAGCGCCACGAGCGTGTTTTCGAACGTGGCCGGCGCGGGGTTGTTGGCGATGGCGTCGATTTCCGCCAGGTTCTCGGCCATGGCCGCCTCGTAGGCCGGCAGGAAGTGCGCGGGCTGGATGAGGTCGAATTGCGGGTAACCGTAGGTCAGCGGGCTGGGCGTGAGGAGGGGATTGGCGGACATGAGCAGGGGGCTGGCGAGCAGCGTGGACAAAATAAGATGACGGAGTCTGGACATGGGGGTGTTGGCAGTGAAGGACCAGCTATGTGTCATAACCCGGCCCGGTTCAAGTCGCCGGACGCGCCGGTGAGGCGTAACAGCCCGGCTTTTGGCTGCGGAACGCTTTTCTAATCCGGAACGGTTGACGCGGCGCCGCCGGCCGCACCGGATGGGCCATGGCCAGAAGCGTAGTTCTCAAAGGTGCACCGCGCTGCGAAGGCTGCCTGTTGCCGCCCCGCTGGTGCATCTGTGCTGCCCGGCGGCCGGTGGACTCTCCGCTGGCGGTTGACGTGCTCATGCACCACATGGAGGCGCACCGGCCCAGCAGCACGGGCCACCTGATCGGGCGCTGTGTGGCGGATGCCCGGCTGCATTTTCACCGGGCCGACCGGATGCCGTCCCGGGCCGAGGTGGCGCGGCCCGGCCGGGAATTGTGGATCCTGCATCCGCTGGGCGAGCCGGTGCCGGCCGACGCCGCCCCG
>JAHCLN010000171.1 GCA_026125215.1 Opitutaceae bacterium | reverse complement strand
GTAATGTTGTTATCTTGGGAAGCAAGCTTGGGCAGTTCTGGCCCGGCTTAGAATGGGGATTTTATATTTCCCTGTTCGGTCTGTTAGGATGGTTGCTCGTCCCGTCGTTCAAAGTCCTGTTGTCACCTTCACTTAAAGCAGGAGAAATCCGCAGCTGGATGCAGTCTGGCGACGAGTCGAAGCTTTCTTGGCTGGCGCGTGGCTGGTTGCAGGCGGGGTTTTTGCAAGCGTCATCCCGAGTGAGGTTGGAAGCTGCACTTGTGCAGCCATCCGAGCTACCCGCTGCGGTGGAAGTTGCGTTTGGAGAACTGGACGACGCGCTCAAGGCGGAAATCAAAAAGCATGCGCTCATGGTCTTTCTAAGCACGTCCATCTCGCAAAATGGTCGACTGGATGCCCTGTCCGTCTTGGCATTCGATTTTCGCCTCATCCATCGTCTGGCGAAAACCTGTGGCTACCGGCCCTCAATTCTGGAGTTGAGCCGACTCTACATACGTATTTTTGCGGCTACTTTGATCGCGGGCGCAGTTGAGGACTTGGATGTCGGCGCGGTGGCTGCCCGCGTCACCGAGGCAAGCATTAGCTCAATCCCTGGAATCGATCTGATGGCTCCCGCTGTGGGCATCGCCATGAAATCGGCAACGGAAGGCACCATCAATGGAATGGTTACGCTTCGTCTTGGATATGTGACCAAGGCCATTTTGTTGGAAAGGGGCTTGCATGCGGACCGCGCGGAGTTGCGGCGCGAGGCCAATGTGTGGGCACGCCAAGAAATCCGGCCTTTGACCCAAGATGAAATCCGCAAGCGCTTCAATCCCATGAAACACACCGTGAATTGGCTGAATCGGTTTCGGAAAGATAAAGAGCCGTAAAAGAGCGAGCTCCAGATAGCGTATAACCATTGAGGATTACCCAAAGAAGTAACGGAAGGTAGGGCCCGACCTCCGTGGCGGGCTGCTCGGAGATCGGCCTCTACCTCTACTCTGACGCCGTCTCATTTTTGTTAATCTCTAATAATATCCTAGTATTAGCCAATTTTCTCCCGCCTCCTCAGTGAATTGCAGTCGGATCATAATTATCTTCATCCTGATCGTTAATGCCACCGGTAAACTGGTGGGGAATTTCTGTCGGCGGATTTTTCTGTGCTTTCACTATATCATCGAAATTGGCTTCGTTCCATGGACATGTGGGCGTAAAGTCCGAGCCAGGACTATGAAATTCTTGTATTTCTGTTTTTGAATTTTTGTCCAAAGCATTGGTTTTGAGTCTCGTTTTTTGCGCTTCAAAGCCACCGGTATAATCTAGGTATTTACAAAATAAGCGCTCATACTTTGTTTGGGCTTCCCTGAATCCATTCGCACAATCGACAAATTTTTTTGTGCTGCCGTAGATGGGATTATTTCGTTATCGTATAACGCGCGCATCCAGCTTCCATACTTACACAATAAATTTATATCTTCGACAGAGAATTTATCTAAGGGAAGCAACTTGTAAGAGTCGCTGTGCTGCGCTAAGTAATATTTATGCATAGCATGCATACCTGCCGGTGGGTATGCTGGAGCATCCCTACATCCAGTGACAAGCAAATGGCGCTTAGCTGGAGACATTGGACTACCTTTGCTGAGCAAGAAGGCGCACACCTCCATCAAAAATGCCAACTATTTCCGGCAACTCCGATCCACTCGTGAAAGACCTCAGCAGGTGACGTCCTTGCCCTCGCTGCCGAAGTGCTTCAGCCGCTCGTCGGTCGAGCATTTCACGACGTTTTCCGGGGCGTAGTGGTATTGCAGCGCCCGGCGGCGGTTGGGCGAGGAGTTGTGTGGGGTGCCGTGCGGCATCAGCCCGTCGAAGAGCAGCAGCCCGCCGGGTTTGAGCGGCGCGGCGATGGATTTGGCGCCGAGCATCTGGGTGTCGCAGATCTGCCAGTCGCGCTTCTGGAAATGGATTTGCGGGCCGGCCCGGTGCCCGCCGTCGAGGAGCTGCATGCAGCCGTTGGCCACGGTGGCCTCGTCGAGCGCGATCCATACGCCGACGACGGGCGTGCCGAGCGGGAAATCAAAATAGGCGTGGTCCTGGTGCCAGGGTTTTTCCCGGCCGAGCCGCGGCGGCTTGATGAGCGCCATGTCCTGGAACATGAACGGCGGCTTGTCGCCGATCAGCGTGCGGATCACCGCGAGCAGTTTCGGATGATGGGAGAGTGCCTTCAGCCGGGCGTCGTATTCCACAAAGTGCCAGAGCTTGCGGATGGCGTCCTGCCTTTGTTCGGGCGAAAGGGTGGGGATGAGGTCCTTGGCCTTGGCCTCGAAGTGCAGGCCGTTGAAATCGGGCCGCTTGCCCACGATGAGGTCCACCAAGCCCTGCAGCGCATCGGCGGTTTCGCGCGGCGTGAAGGCCTGGCGCACCATCAGGTAGCCGTGTTCGCGGTAGAACGCGATCTCGCCGGGACCGATGTCCTCGAAGTGCTCGACGCCGTGGCCGGTGGCGACGGGCTGGTAGAGCTCGGGCGCGTGCATCTCGGAACCGGGGTCAAACTGGATCTTTTCCTGGGTGGCGGTGCTCATGGGGTGGGGCGGTCATGTTGGTATAAATCCGCTTTTGACGCCATGCACACAGGCGGCATTACTTTGTGTTTATCCGCCATGGTTACCTTGGGCCGTCATCAATTTGTCCCCCGCCTGCGCCAGCGGGGCCGTGTGCGCTGCGAGCCCGGCTGGCACCTTGGGCCGGGGTGGGCGCGGGGGCTGCGCGATTTCGATCTCTGGTTTGTCTGGGCCGGACGGGGCCGGATGCGGCTCGAGCACGGCGAGGTGCCGCTGCATCCCGGCACCTGCATCTGGATGCGTCCCGGCCGCCGCTACGAAGCCGAGCAGGATCCGGCCGATCCGCTGGGCGTGAATTACATCCATTTCGACCTGCTGCCGACGGGCCGGCGAGCCCCCGCGGAAGTGACGCCGCCCTTCGAATGGCTGCAAACCCGGCAGCTCGAGCTGGTGGACAGCATCATGCGGCGGGTGATCGAGCAGGCGGCCGGGCCGGGCGCGGAAGCCGCGGGCGCGCAGCTTTTCGGGGCGCTGCTCGTCGAGCTCGGCCGGGAGCATGCGGCCGGCGGTGCCGGCGCCGCCGGCACGGAGCTGCACCACCGCGACGTGATTTTGCGGGCGGCGGCGCAGATGCGCGAAAATCCCGGCCGGGTGCCGCCGGTCGCCGAGCTCGCGCGCGCCGCCGGCTACAGCGTGGACCATTTTTCGCGCCTCTTCCTCGGGGTCACCGGCCTGCGGCCGCAGAATTACGCGATCCGCGCCCGCATGGCGCGCGCCCGGCAGCTGCTCGCCGAATCCAACCTCACCATCGGCATGGTGGCGGAGGCGCTGGGCTTTCAGGACATCTTTTATTTTTCGCGGCAGTTCCGGCAGCAAACCGGCCAGACGCCCTCGGCCTACCGGCGCGGTCTCCCGCGCGCATAAGATTTTCAGCGTTATGCCATAAATTTCCCAAACTTGCTCTTGCCGGAGGGAAATCGCGCCCTATACCTTGCGCGACTTTTCAACCCTGCACACCGTTAACGCATGAACATCAAAGCCTATCTCAAGCCGCAGTGCGGCTGGTCCAATGGCGTGCGCGCGGTCCTGCGCAAGCACGGTCTGGCCTACGAGGACATCGACATCATCAACAACCGCGCCAACTACGCGGAGATGGTGCAGAAGTCCGGCCAGCCCCTCTCGCCCTGCGTCGAGATCGACGGGGTGATGCTGGCCGATGTCTCCGGCGAGGAAGTGGAGAACTACCTCCTCAGCAACGACCTCGTGAAACCCACCGACGCCCCGGCCGGCGTGCCCACCAACGCGGGCTGCTCCGACGAGGAGCACGCCAAAATGGCCACTAAAACGATCCGCTTCTTCTAAACGCTGAGAGCTCTCCGCATTAACAACGCTCCGGGCCGGCTCTCGCAAATCGCGACCGGCCTTTTTTTTGTCCCTGCACCGCCCGCCTGACTTTCCCGCCCGCCACCCCGTGGCACAAGACCAGCTTCCACCAACCGTAATCCCACCGATGTCGAACCTTCCGCGGCCCACTGCCATGACCAGCCAGACCTCCTCCCGGCACCTTGCCCCCGGCCGCCCCGGCAAACAGGGCCTCTACGATCCGTGGTTCGAGCACGATGCGTGCGGCGTCGGCTTCGTGGCCGACATGCACGGCCGCAAGTCGCACCAGATCCTGCGCGACGCGCTCCAGGTCCTCACCAACCTCGACCACCGCGGCGCCGCGGGCAGCGAACCCAACACCGGCGACGGCGCGGGCGTGCTGCTCCAGCTCCCGCACAAGTTCTTCGTCGAGGCCGCCAAGAAGGCCCGCATCACCCTGCCCGGCGAGGGCGAATACGGCGTCGGCGTCATCTTCCTGCCGCGCAATCCCACCGTCCGCCGCAAGATCGAGCAGGCCTTCGAGCAGATCGTGCAGTCCGAGGGGCAGCATTTCCTCGGCTGGCGCACCGTGCCGACCGACAACTCCTCGCTCGGCGAGACCGCCAAGTCCTGCGAACCCTTCATGCGCCACGCCTTCATCGGCCGCGGCGAGGGGGTGAAGGACCTGCTCACCTTCGAGCGCAAGCTCTACGTCATCCGCAAGCGCGCCTACAGCGAGATCCGCGCCTCCACCATGGCCGGCGCGGAGTTCTGGTATGTCGCCAGCCTCTCCGCCCGCACCATCGTCTACAAGGGCATGCTCCTCACCGCGCAGCTCGCCAAATATTTCCCCGACCTCGGCCACCCGGCGATGGAGACGGCCATCGGTCTGGTCCACTCGCGTTTCAGCACCAACACCTTCCCGAGCTGGGACCGCGCGCACCCTTACCGCTTTATCGCCCACAACGGTGAGATCAACACCCTGCGCGGCAACGTGAACTGGATGCACGCCCGCGAGGCCCTGTTCGAGTCGGACGTGTTCGGCGAGGACATGCCCAAGCTCCTGCCGATCGTGAATCCCAACGGCAGCGACTCGGCGATGTTCGACAACACCCTCGAGCTGCTCGTGCTCGCCGGCCGCCCGCTCGCGCACGCCATGATGATGATGGTGCCCGAACCTTGGTCCGGCGACCAGCACATGGACGACGCCCGCCGCGCCTTTTACCAATACCATGCCTGCCTGATGGAACCGTGGGACGGCCCGGCCTCCATCGCCTTCACCGACGGCGTGCAGATCGGCGCCATCCTCGACCGCAACGGCCTGCGCCCCTCGCGCTTCTGTGTCACCAAGGACGGCCTCGTCGTGATGGCCTCCGAATCCGGCGTGCTCGACATCCCGCCGGAAAAAATCCTGCGCAAGGGCCGCCTCCAGCCCGGCCGCGTGTTTCTGGTCGATACCGTCCAGGGGCGCATCATCGAGGACGAGGAAATCAAGTCGCAGCTGGCCAATGAACGGCCCTACCGCCAGTGGCTCGACGAATACCTCGTGCATCTCAGCGATTTGCCGGCCGCCCCCGCCGTGGAGGTGCCCGACCACGAGACGCTCCTGCAACGCCAGATCGCCTTCGGCTACACGCACGAGGACGAGCGCATCATCATCAAGCCCATGGCCCGCGACGGCGTCGAGGCCATCGGCTCGATGGGCAACGATGCCGCGCTCGCCGTGCTCTCCAACAAGCCGCGCCTGCTCTACGACTATTTCAAGCAGCTTTTCGCGCAGGTGACCAATCCGCCGATCGACTCCATCCGCGAGGAGATCGTCATCTCCGCGGAGACGCGCCTCGGCTCCGAGGGCAACCTCCTCAATCCGCAGCCCACCGCCTGCCGCCGCGTCGAGCGGAAGTG
>JAHCLN010000170.1 GCA_026125215.1 Opitutaceae bacterium | reverse complement strand
CAGCTGCGGGCTCTGCGGCAGCGCGAAGAACTGGCCGTCGTGCACGCGGCTGGGGACCAGGTAGTCGCGCGCGCCCTCGGGCGTGCTCTTGAAGAGCGCGGGCGTCTCCACCTCGATGAATTCCTGGGCGTCGAAATAGTCGCGGATGGATTTCGCCACGCGGTGCCGCACCTGGAGGTTCTTGCGCATCTTCGGCCGGCGCAGGTCGAGGTAGCGGTAGGTCAGGCGCAGGTCCTCGTTGACCTTGTCGCCGCCGGCATCGTCGAGCGGGAACGGCGGGGTGTCGGCCACATTGTGGATCACGAGGCCGCTCGCGTTGATCTCCACCTCGCCCGTCGGAAGCGCGGCGTTGACCGTGCCGGCCGGACGCGCGACCACCTTGCCGGCGACCTCGATCACCGACTCGGGCTTCAGGTGCGCGGCCTGCGCGCCCAGATTCGCGTCATCCTGCGGATCGAACTTCACCTGCGTGACCCCTTTGCGGTCGCGCAGGTCGATGAAGATGATGCCGCCGTGGTCGCGGACGGAATCCACCCAGCCGAGCAGCGAGACGGAAGCCCCGAGGTCGGCGGAGGTGAGTTGGGCACAGTGATGGGTGCGCTTCATGGAAAAATACAGCCGGACAGCACAACCCGCCGCGGGAGGGGAGCGCAACGAGATTCTCGGTCCTAAGCCGCGGGGCGGCGGCTTAACCGACGATCAGGCTCTCGCCGGTCATCTCGGCCGGCTTGGGCAGGCCTATCAGGTGCAGCACGGTCGGTGCGATGTCGGCCAACCGGCCGCCACTGCGCATCTTCGTCTTGCCGGCGGCGAGTCCCTCGCCCACCGCAAAAACCTCGACGAGGTTCAGCGTGTGCGCGGTGTGCGGGCCGTTGACGGTCGGGTCCCACATCTGCTCCGCGTTGCCGTGGTCGGCGCAGACGACGGCCTTGCCGCCCTTCGTCGCGAGCGCGGCGAGCAGTTCGCCCACGCCGGCATCGGTGGCCTCGACGGCCTTGATCGTGGCCGGCAGCGAGCCGGTGTGACCGACCATGTCGGGGTTGGCGTAATTCACGACCACGAAACCGTATTTGCCGGAGAGGATCGCTTCCTTCGCGGCCTTCGTCACCTCGGCGGCCGACATCTCGGGCTGCAGGTCGTAGGTCGGCACTTTCGGGCTGGCGGGGCAGGCGCGATCCTCGCCCGGAAACGGATCCTTGCGGTAATTGTTGAAGAAAAAGGTCACGTGCGGGTTCTTCTCCGTCTCGGCGCAGCGGAACTGCGCGATGCCGGCGGCGGCCACGACCTCGCCGAGAATGTTTTTCAGCTTCTCGGGCTTCGGCGACACGACGTGCACGGGCAGGCCCGACTCGTATTCGGTCATCGTCGCGTAGTAGAGATCGAGCTTCGGGCCGCGGTCGAAGCCGGAGAAGTCATCCATCACGAAGGCCTTGGTGATCTCGCGCGGACGATCGCCGCGGTAGTTGTAGAACAGCACGGCGTCACCGTGGGCGATCGTGGCCACCGGCTTGCCGTCGCTGCCAATGATCCAAGTCGCGGGCACAAACTCGTCGCCGACCTGCGTCGGGCTCATCGGCTGGTCGTAGTAGGTCTGCACGGCGGCCGTGGCGCTCTTCGCCGTCGCGGCCGCCTTGCCCACCAGCATGTCGTAGGCTTTTTGCACGCGCTCCCAGCGGTTGTCGCGATCCATGGCCCAGAAACGGCCGCAAACCGTGGCGATCTGTCCGACGCCGATGGCCTGCATCTGCGCCTCGACCTGCCTGATGTAACCGAGACCGCTCGACGGCGGCGTGTCGCGGCCGTCGGTGAAGGCATGGAGATAAACCTGCGTGAGGCCGTCCGCCTTCGCCTGCCGCAGGATACCGTAGAGATGCTCGAGCATGCCGTGCACGCCGGCGTCGGACACGATGCCGAAGAGGTGCAGTTTCGTGCCCTTGGATTTGACCCGCTCCACGAGCGCACGCCACACGGCGTTCGTCGCGAGGCGCTTTTCCGAAAACAGCTTGTTCAGGCGCACGAGTTCCTGGTCCACGATGCGGCCGGCGCCGATGTTCTCGTGCCCGACCTCGCTGTTGCCCATCACGCCGTCGGGCAGGCCGACGTCGAGGCCGGAGGCCCTGACCAGCGCGTGCGGGTATTTCGCATGCAGGGCGTCGTCGCAGGCCTTCTTGGCCTGCGCAACGGCGTTGGTCTTGTCCTGGGCAGGATCGGGATTCTTGCCCCAGCCATCACGGATGACGAGGAGCACGGGCGGACGGGCGGCACTCATGGTAATTTGGCGGCCTGCCATCGCGGGCATGCCGGCCGCGGGCTGCAACGCCAAAAACGGATCGGGTTGAAAATGTGGCAAAAACCCTGCTAGGCAGATGGCCCGAAATGACGCTCATCATTCGCGACCAACTCGTGAATCCGCCGACTTGGTTTCTGTCGTTCCGGGACCTGACCCTCTACTGCCACGTCTTCCTGCACGACGACATCGTGATCGAATCGGAAGATCCCGACCCCTACTACCGCTGGATGCGGGCCCGCGGCGGCATGGACTTCGTGGAGGACTTCGTGCGGCCCGGCGCCGAGGACGGCCTGCGGCTCGACGTCGAGCCCAACTACCCGCGCTCCATCATCACCGACCGCATCGCGCCGGAAAACGTCCACCACCTCATCACCCGCATCCGCGGGCTGCGGCAGGTGGCCTGAGTCCGCCCGGCCCGCGCCGCGAGGCCGTTTGACTTCGCCGCGAAAATCCGGACTTATCCGGACCATGCCCAAACGCGCGGTCCTCCTCGTCAACCTCGGCTCGCCCGACTCCACCGCGGTGCCCGATGTGCGCCGTTATCTGCGCGAGTTTCTGGGCGACGAACGCGTGCTCGACGTGCCGGCGGCGCTGCGCTGGGCCCTGCTGGAAGGCATCATCCTGCGCACCCGGCCGAAAAAGTCGGCGCACGCCTACGCGGAGATCTGGACCGAGGCCGGTTCGCCGCTGATCGTGACCTCGCGCCGCGCGCAACAGAAACTGGCCGCCGCGCTGGGTCCGGACACCCCGGTTTATCTCGCGATGCGCTACGGCAACCCCTCGGTGGCCTCCGTGGTCGGGCAGATCGCGGCGGACGGCATCGAGGAGCTGCTCCTTTTCCCGCAGTATCCGCATTACGCGATGTCCTCGTGGGAGACCGTGGTCGTCCGCGTGATGGAGGAAACCGCCCGGCAGGCCCCGCGGCTGCGCGTCACCACGGTGCAGCCGTTCTACGCCGATGCGGATTACATCGACGCCCTGCACGCCGTCTCCGCCCCCTTTCTCGCCGAGACGCACGATCATGTGCTTTTCAGCTACCACGGCATCCCCGAGCGGCACCTGCGCAAGGCCGACTCCTCCCGCGCGCACTGCACGGTGGTCGCCGATTGCTGCGCCACCTGCTCGCCCGCCCACGCGACCTGCTACAAGGCCCAGTGTCTCGCCACCACCCGCGCCCTGGTTGCAAAGGCGGGCATTCCCGCGGAAAAGCACTCCGTCTCCTTCCAGTCGCGTCTGGCCGGCGAACCCTGGCTCAGCCCCTTCACCGACCACGAGCTCGTGCGCCTGCCCAAGGCCGGCGTCAAAAACCTGCTCATCCTCTGCCCGGCCTTCACCACCGACTGCCTCGAAACCCTGGAAGAAATCCAGGGCGAGGGCCGGGAGACCTTCCTCGCCGCCGGCGGGGTGAAGTTCCGGCAGATCCCCTGCCTCAACGACCATCCGGCCTTCATCGATTTTCTCGCCAACCGCACCCGGCGCTGGTTGGGTGAAACCGCCCCGTGACCCCGCCCCCGCCAGCCTCCGCCCCCTCCCCTGCGGCCATTCCGCCGGTGGCGGTGCTGATGTTGGATGCGGCGGGCATGGTCGTGGCGGCCAACGCCGCGGCGCATGCCTTCTGGGGCGTCGAGCCCGGCCGCCTCAACGGCGAGGCCTTCGTGCGGCTCTTCGAATTCGAGATCGTCTCCGATGAACCCGACTGGCTGGACACGCAGTGGGCGGCCGTCCTCGCCACCGCCCGGGACCAAGTCGCCCCCTTCATCGCCCGCGACCATGAGGGCCGGACCCACGCGGTGATCGTGCGGCTGGAGCAACCGCCGGGGCTCGCCGAACGCCACCTGGCCACCGTGCAGGCACCGGCCGACACGACCCGCCGGTTGCCGACGGACGACACCCTCGTGCCGCAGCTCGCCGAACACGGGCCGATCGGTTTTTTTGACCTCAACCCCGCCACCGGCGAGGCTTGGTATTCCCCGGCGTGGAAAAAAATGCTCGGCTACGTCCACGGCGAGCTGCCCGACACCCACGCCAGTTGGCTGGAGCTGCTACACCCGGAAGACACCACCGCCGCGCCGTTCCTGCCGGGCAAGAGCACAGCGGCCGGGCCGCGGCCCTTCGACGTGGAATTCCGCCTGCGCCACCGGCGCGGCCACTACGTGTGGATCCACTGCGTGGGCGTGCAGGTGATCGACGAGGCCGGACAGCTCACCCGCGTCTACGGGTTTCACCTCGACATCACGGAGCGCAAGGAAACCGAGGAGGCCAGCCTCGCGGGCGACCAGCGGCTGCGCACGCTCAGCGAAGCGGGGCCGCTCGGCGCCTTCGAACTGGATTTCACCGGCGGCCGGTCCTGGTTTTCCGCGGCGTGGTGGCGGCTGTTGGGCCACGAACCCCAGGAAGCCGATCACGCCACGACCGGGCCGTTCTTGGCCGCCCTGCCCCGTGGCGCGGCGGAGGCCGGGCTCGACTCCTGGGTGCTCGCGCTGGAACCGGGCCGTTCCTCGTTTCTGGTCCCCGTGCGGCTGCAGCTTCGGGACGGTTCGACCGGCTCGTTCCTTCTCGGCGCCCACCGCACGCTCAACCGGAAACGCCAGCTGCAGCGTCTCACCGGTTTTCTTTGCGCCTTGCCCGCCGTCGGGGCGGAGACCGCACCGGCCGCCCTCGGGCAGGAAGCCCTGGCCGCGGTGGCCGAGGCCGTTGTTCTCACCGATCCCCGCGGCGTGGTGTTGGCCGCCAACCCCGCGGCCGCGCGGTTGCTCCGCCTGCCGCCGGAACAGCTGGTCGGCCGGGCCTTCGAGGACGTCTTCCCGCTGATCCATCGGGAAAGCGGCCAGCCCGCCGACGGCCCCGTGGCCCTCGCCCTCGCGGCGGAAGCACCGCTGCCGCTTTCCAGCCTGCACGCCCTCGCCTATGAAGGCGGACCGCCCGTGCCGCTCGTGTGGACCGCCCGGCCGGTCTTCGAGCCCGGCGGCCGGGCCCGGGGGGTCGTGGTCATTTTCCGCAATCCTGACGAACTGAGCCTGACGCCGGACGAACTCGTAAAGTCCAACCGCTTCGAGGCGCTCGGCCTGCTCGCCGGCGGCATCGCGCACGACTTCAACAACCTGCTCACCACCATCCTCGGCGGCATCTCGCTCGCCAAGGACAACCGCGATTACTCCGCCCTCGCCGACGCCGAGCAGGCCTGCCTCACGGCCAAGGGTCTCACGCGCCAGCTGCTCACCGTCGCCAAGGGCGGCACCGGCTCGCTCATCGTGGCCGCCGTGCCGGAACTGCTCCGCGACGCGGTGAAGATCGCCGCCGCCGGCAGCAACGTCCCCGTCGCGGTGGAGGCGCCCGACACCGTTGCACCGGTCGCCGTGGACCGCTCACAGATGCTGCAGGTTTTCCAAAACCTCATCGTCAACGCCCTGCAGGCCATGCCCCCGCCGCCGCACGAACCCCGGGTGCAGATCCGCGCCGCCAACACGGCCGTGACGGAGAACCAGATCGCCGGGCTCGATGCCGGCGACTACGTCGAGATCGAGGTGCGCGACAACGGCGGCGGCATCCCGCCTGAAAACCTCGAAAAAATCTTCGATCCTTTTTTCACCACCAAGAAGCACGGCACCGGCCTCGGCCTCGCCACGGTGCTCTCGCTCGTGCGCAAGCACGGCGGCCAGATCGCCGTGGATTCGGCCGTCGGCACCGGCACGGTGTTCACGGTCTTCCTGCCCCGGGCGCGCCAATCCGCCGAG
>JAHCLN010000017.1 GCA_026125215.1 Opitutaceae bacterium | reverse complement strand
AAGGTGGAGCAGCAGAACTTCTCCCAGCGCAAGCGCCTGCTCCAATACGACGACGTGCTCAACCAGCAGCGCGAGGTCGTCTACGGCATCCGCAACGCCGCCATCCACGCCGACCGCCCGAAGGACATCATCTTCGAGCAGATCGAGGAGGAGATCATGCTCCGCCTCGAGGTTGCTGGCTTCGAGGGCAAGACCGCGCCCGCCCAGACCGATCTCGAGACGCTCACCGGCTGGATCAATTCCCATTTCCCCATCGGCCTGAAAGCCGACGAGCTGAAGGGCGACAAGATCGAGCCCTTGGCCGCACAGATTCTCGAGCGCGTGAAACAGGCCTACGCCGTCAAGGAATCCGTCGAGATCCCCGAGGCGCTCGGCGCGCTGGAGCGCTACGTCGTCATCAACGCCATCGACCACCACTGGCAGGAACACCTCACCGAGATGGAGGAGCTGCGCCGCTCCATCGGCCTGCGCAGCTACGGCCAGAAGGACCCGCTCGTCGAATACAAGGGCGAGGCCTTCAAGTATTTCGAGGAACTAATGAACAACGTCCGCCTGCAGATCTGCACCGGCCTGTTCCGCAGTGCCTCCAACATCCAGGCCTTTGAGAACATGCTCGCGCTGCTGAGCCGCACGGCCAAGGCCGTGGGGCCGGCCGACGCGCCGGCGGCGGCTCCGCGGGCCGCGGCCCCGGGCGAACCGGGCACCGCGGCCGGGGAAGGGGAGGTGCAGCTGCCCAAGGTCACCGTGCGCCGCGAGGCGCCCAAGGTCGGCCGCAACGATCCCTGCCCCTGCGGCAGCGGCAAAAAATACAAGCACTGCCACGGCGCCTGAGCGGCAGGGCTGCGCTCCCCCTTGCAAGGGTTCCGGAGGTAGGAGCCTGCTTGCAGGCGATGCTTGGCTTGGCAATGTGGGTCAGTGGCCGCTGCCATGCGGTCGATCCCCATGCCACGTGATCCTGCCAAAGGACATGCCGCCCTGCGTCGCGGCCGGTTTTCTAGCACCGGCGCTGAATATTTTTTGACCATTTGCACTCAATCCCGCCAACCGGGATTAACGGCTTCGCCCGTGGCAACAGCCATCATGGATGAAATGCATCGGATGGAATCCGACGGCACCTGGCAGGTGCGATGTGCCGTGGTGATGCCTGACCATCTGCACCTGTTGGTCATCTTGGGAGACCGGCTCCCATTGAGCCGGGCGGTGGCGCGCTTGAAGGCAAAGTCTGGCAGCACACTGGGCGCGTATGCCCAACTGCAATGGCAGCGAGGTTTTTTCGATCATCACATCCGGCCTGAAGATGATCGTCTCTCGTTGTTTCTCTATGTATTTCTCAATCCCTACCGCGCCGCACTTTGCCAACGCCGGGATTCATGGCCTTGGTATTATTGTGGAGCTTCAGACTGGGCTTGGTTCCGCGACATGCTGAACTCTGATCGGCCAGTGCCGGAGTGGTTGGCTGAAAATGGCTGACTGGGGTCCGCTTGCATACGCGGGGTGGGTTGATTTCCATTTTGGGCTTCCATTGCCACATTATCGCCTGCAAGCAGGCTCCTACTACTGCCCATAGTTGTGACGCTTCCATCCTCCATTGCTTCCGCCGCGGATCCCTATGCCGAACGCCCGGCCTTTTGGCCGCGCTTCGGCGGCTGGTTCTGGGCGGCCGGGGTGTTCGTGCTGACGACCGTCGGCACGGTGATGGCCTTTCCGCCGTTCAACTCCGCCGAGTTCGCCTACATCGCGCTCGTGCCCGCGCTTTTCTGGGCCTACCTCCGTCCCGTCTGGCGGCTTTATCTCGGCACGATGTTCGCCGCCCAGGTCGTCGTCTGGTTCGCGCTGCTGTTCTGGCTGCACCATGTGACCTGGGGCGGGCTGGTGCTGCTGGCCCTCTTCATGGGCGGGCTCACGGGCGTCTGGTTTGTCTTCGCCCGCTGGATGCTGCCGCAGCTGCCGGGGCGGGCGATTCCCCTGCGTCTGCTCGCGGTCCTCGCCCTCGCCGCGGGCTGGGTCGTGCTCGAATGGGTGCGCGGCTGGCTGTTCAGCGGCTTCCCGTGGCTGCCGCTCGCGGCCAGCCAGTGGCAGCGCTCCACCATTCTGCAGCTGGCCGCGTTTACCGGCGCGGGCGGCATCTCGTTCGTGCTGGTGATGCTCAATCTCGGCATGGCGGCCTTTGCCCACCGGCTCATCCGCGAGAAGCCCACCGGGCTCAACCGGCGCAGCCAGGAGTTCATGCTGGCGCTGTTTCTGCTCATCGTGTGCATGTCCCTGCACGTGCAGGAGACGTTCAACCGCGGCCGGTTCAGCCAGGATTTCGCCCGGCTCGCGCTGGTGCAGCCCTACGTGCCCCAGGCCGTGAAGTGGAACCCCGCCGACGGCCCCGCCATCCTGCGCACCCTCGAGGAGCTCACCCTGGAAGCCGCCCGCACGCGGCCCGACCTCATCCTCTGGCCCGAGGCTGTCACGCCCTGGGCGCTGCGCGGCGATGCCCGCGTGCAGGAGTTCGTCGAGTCGCTGGTGGCCCGCGCCGACGTGCCGTTGGTGCTCGGCTCCATTGCGGTCGAGGGCCGTGACGCGGCCGATGAGCAGTGGTTCAACGGCGTGATGCTCGTCACGCCCGATTTCGGCCTGCAGCCGGTCTACTACGCCAAGCGGCGGCTGGTGCCGTTCGGTGAATTCGTGCCCTTTCGTCCCGTGCTCGGCTGGATCAGCAAGTTCGTTCCGGTCGGAGATGATTTTGTGCCCGGTGAGGATCCGCGCCCGCTCGTCGCGGGGTTGCGGGACGGCACGCTCGTGCTCGGGCCGCTGCTGTGCTACGAGGATATTTTCCCGGGCCTGGCCGTCGCCAGCGTGCGCTCCGGCTCGGAGCTGCTGGTCGTGCTCACCAACAACGGCTGGTTCGGCGAAGGCGGTGCGGCCTACCAGCATGCGGCGCATTCGGTGCTGCGCGCCGTCGAGACGCGCCGGCCGGTCATCCGGGTCGGCAACGGCGGCTGGAGCGGCTGGATCGATGAGTTTGGCGCCGTGCGCGAGGTGATGACCGACGGAAATGACAGCGTCTATTTCCGGGGCACGCGCACGCTCAACCTCACGCGGGATGTGCGGTGGATCGACCGCAACTCCTTCTACGTCGAGCACGGCGACTGGTTTGTCATGGTCTGCCTGGCCCTCGCGGCGGCCGGTTACGCGCTGCTGCGGCTGGCTCCGCCGCCCGCCGCGGCCCCGCGGTCGGCCACGGAGGTTACGGAGCTTTCCTGAGCGGCCGTTCGGCACCGGCCGGCGGTGGCACCCGGTGCTTTTTCAGCTTCACGGCCTTGGCCCGCGGCCGCGGCCGGCCGCCGTGCAGGGCGGGCAGCCAGGGGGAACCCAATTGCAGGCAGGCGTCGCACATGGCCGCAGCGTCGGCCGCCGCGGCCCGCACCGCAAGTCCGCAGACGCCGCACATTTTGGGCTGACTTCCGCCGGCGTGATCCGCAAAACAGCGGGCGATGACACCCAAAACCCTCCGTCGCGCCGTCGAGGCGCTCGATACTTTCAACGTTGAAACCCCCAGCTGGGGCTTCGCCGACACCGGCACCCGTTTCGGCAAGTTTTTCCAGGACGCCGCGGCGATCGACATGAACGACAAGCTGGCCGACGCCGGCCAGGTGCATGCGCTCACCGGCTGCTGCCCGACCGTGGCAGTGCATGTGCTCTGGGATTTCGTGGCCGGCGAGGATCCGGCGAAGGTGGCGCGGCAGGCGCGCAGGCACGGCGTGAAGATCGGCGCCATCAATCCCAATCTCTTTCAGGACCAGCAATACAAGTGGGGCTCCTTCGGCCACAACGACCCGAAGGTCCGTCAGCAGGCGCTCCAGCATTGCTACGATTCCGTCGCCATCATGAAAGCCACCGGCAGCGAATACCTTTCGCTGTGGTTTGCCGACGGCACCAACTATCCGGGGCAGGGCAGCATCCGCGAGCGCAAGGGCTACTTCGAGGAAAGCCTCAAGGCCCTGCACAAGAAGCTCGGCCCGAAGCAGACGATGCTCGTCGAATACAAGCCCTTCGAGCCCGCGTTCTACGCCACCGACATCGCGGACTGGGGCATGGCCTACCTTTACGCCAAGAAGGCCGGCCCGCGCGCCAAGGTGCTCGTGGACACCGGCCACCACTACAACGCGACCAACATCGAGCAGATCGTCGCGTGGCTCCTCGACGAGGACATGCTCGGCGGCTTCCACTTCAACGACCGCCGTTACGCCGACGACGATCTCACGCTCGGCTCGATCGACCCCTACCAGATCTTCCGCATCTTCCACGAAATCCACACCTTCGCCGCCGACCGCGGCAGGATGCCCAAGATCGCCTACATGGTGGACCAGTGCCACAACGAGAAGCCCAAGGTCGAGGCCATGATCCAGACCGTCGTCATGGCGCAGGAACTCTACGCCAAGGCCGCGATCGTGGACCACGACGCGCTGCGCCGGGCCCAGGCGAAGAACAACGTCATCGATGCCGAGCTGCTCCTGAAGCAGGCGTTCTTCACCGACGTCGGCCCCGCGCTCGCGAAATGGCGCAAAGCCAACGGCCTCCCGGCCGACCCGCTCGCCGAACACCGCCGCAGCGGCTACGAAAAGACCGCCGCTGCCGAGCGCCGCGCCCGCCGCAAGGCGATGGGCATCGCCCGCGGCGGCAGCTTTGCGTGAACACGGCTTCAGTCATCGTGCAAAGGCCGGCGGTATCCGCCGGCCTTTTTCATGCGCTGTGGACCGGATGTGGTAACACCAACGTCTCTCCAAAAGAATCAGACTTTGGTTTGGCCGATGCTTGGGGTGGGCCGGCAGGTCTCTCTGCCGGCCAGGCCCGTTAAAGGAAAACTGCATTCGTCACACCCCGGGCGCGGCAGCGCCGGTAGGGTCCGCTCTCCGAGCGGACCGTGGATTGCCGGTCCGCGCAAGAAGCGGTCCACGCGAAGGTGGACCCGCCAAGGCCGCGGGGCTTGCACCGCGATCATTACTTGGTCGCCACGCGCATCCGCCGCACGACGCGCGAGACCAGCCACGGCAGCCAGCGCTTGAGATAGATCGCAAAAATCTCCGGTCCGCCCATGCCGAAGGCGGCCTCCTCGCGACCTCGCGCCACGGCGTTGACGATGGCCCGGGCGCATTTTTCCGGGGCGATGCCGTGTTCATGGGTCGCATCGGTCACGCTGTGCCGCCCGCCGCGGGCATCCAGCGCGTTGGCGCTGACCGCGGTCTTCACGTAGCCGGGGCAGACGAGGGTGACCTTGATGTTTTCCCGCCAGATTTCGGCGCGCAGCGAGTCGAAATAGCCGTGCAGGGCGTGCTTGGCCGCGGCGTAGGTGGAGCGTCCCGGCGTGCCGAGATAACCCATCACGCTGCTCACGACCACGATGTGTCCGCTGCGCCGCTTGAGCATGTGCGGCAGCACGGCCTTGGTCAGTCCGACGGCGCCGAAGTAGTTCACCTCCATCAGGGTTCGCTCGACCTCCGGGGTGGTCTCGGCGGCGAGGGCCCGCTGGCTCACACCGCCATTGTTGACCAGCACGTCGATGCCACCGTCGGCGGCCATGGCTGCGTCCACCGCGGCGGCGAAGGTTTCCGGCCGGCAAAGGTCCAGAACCAGCACCCGGTGTCGTTCCGGGTGCGGGCAGGACCGCCGCACCCGTTCCAGCTCCTCCCGCCTGCGGCTGGAAAGGATGAGCCGGGCGCCTTCGCCGGCCAATTGCCGGGCCAGCGCCTCGCCGATGCCTGACGAGGCGCCCGTGATCCAAACCACGCGATCGGTGAAGCGCATGGGCCGATCCTGGCCGGCGGCCGGCTGGCGTCAAAAGCGGATGGAAGATTTTTATTTACCACCAAAGGTGAAACAGGGCCATTGCGCGAAATCCCGACTGCTGGCACAGTAGGTCCCGATGAACGCCCCAGCGCCACTCACCCCGCAACAAATCGGTTTCTTCCATGAGGAAGGCTATGTGATCGTGCCCGACGTCTTTGCTCCGGCCGACTTGGAGCCGCTCCGCCGGGAGCTGCACCAGGAGATCGACCGCAAGGCCCGCCAGCTGCAGGCCGAGGGCAAGCTGACGAATCTCCACGCGGAGCTCGACTTCGACCACCGGCTGGCCGCGCTGCACCGGGATTCGAAGGAAAACGGCGAGGCCATCATGCGGCACCTCGAGGGGCTGCGCGGCGGCGGCTTTCATGCGCCCGAGATGTTTGATGTCATCGCCAGCCCGAAGCTGCTGGCGAAGGTCGCCTCGCTGCTCGGCACCGAGGAGATCGTGGCCTCCTCCGTTTATCGCGTCCGGCCCAAGCTGCCCAACATCGGCCGCGGGGTCGTGCCGTGGCATCAGGACAGCGGCTACTTCGCCTCGCATTGCGACCAGTCGCTCATCATCACCTGCTGGGTGCCGCTGGTGGACGCCACCGTGGAAAACGGCTGCATGCAGATCCTCCCGCGCACGCACCGCGGCCGGGTGGCCACGCACCACACCGGCGGCAACGCCGGTTTTCTGGTTATCAAGGACAACGACCTGCCGGACGATCCCCGCAAGGCGATCACCGCGGCCTGTCCGCGCGGCGGGGTGGTCTTCATGACCAACCGCACGCCGCACTGCTCGACGCCCAACTATTCCGACCACATCCGCTGGAGCGTGGACCTGCGCTACCAGTCGGCCGAGGTGCCCAACAATGTCGGTCTCTGGCCCGAGTCGCTCGACGCCGAGGGCGTGGCCAATCCCGAGTTCTACGAGAAGGGCAACATCGCCTGCTACCCGCCTGAGGCTGATTTCCTCGTGCACAGCCGGGCGCATCCTGAGCAGGTGACCGACTACGCGGAATACGTGAAACGCCGCGAGACCTACGACCGCACTCAGGCCCGTTTCTCCGCCTTCCGCCGCTGGCCGGCGCTGGAAACCGCCGGAAGGTGACACTATGATCAATCCGCCCGTCGGCCGCGCGCCGGCGGGCTTTTTTGTTGTCACGGCTTCAATTTATCCGTCTATACTAGGTCCATATGGGCCTATTACGTGTGAGGCCGATGCTCGTGCTCATCCTCTGTGCGGGGATTGGGGATGGCCTTGTGGCTATGGCTCAGGATGGTGGGACGGGCACCGCACTTGTGCAAAGGGCCCCGACACTGAATGGAACAGTTGAGGGCTCGATCCAGCAGCTGTTTGCTGAGAGCACGACCCTCAATGGCGGTGCCCGTGTCTCGGGCGATTTGTTGGTCCCCGGGATGCCGGAAGTGCGACTAAATGGACGACCGGATTATGAAGGCACGATTGACGGCCCGGGTTCCGTGACCCCCACGCATCATCGTATCACGCTCAACGGGGGCGCCCAGCTCCGTCATGTCGTGCGCCGGACCGATCCGACGGCCCTGCCTGTGGTTGCGCCGCCGCCGGCTCCAACAGGTGTGAGGAGTGTTTCGCTCAACGGCCCCGGCCAGTTGGCCGGTGATTTCAGCACACTGCGCCATCTCACACTCAACGGCAACGCCGGTCGGATCGCCGTGCCTCCCGGCGCTTATGGAAACTTTACTGCCAACGGTTCCGGCGGTTTCGTGCTCGGGATTGCGGGATCGACCGCCCCTGCCGAATATGCCTTCCAAAGGCTCACGCTCAACGGCGCGAGCACGTTGGAGGTGGTCGGGCCCGTCGTTGTGACACTGGCCAATGGCCTTGCGACCAACGCCACCCTTGGCCTCGCCGGACACCCGGAGTGGCTGAATCTGCGGTTCGCGGCCGGCGGGCTCACGCTCAACGGCGGCGCGCGGACCCATGCGCGGGTCGAGGTCCCCGCAGGCGCGGTTACGCTCAACGGTAATGCGCAACTTATCGGCGGGGTTGCCGCCTATCGTCTGACTGTGAATGGCGGCGCAGTGCTGCGATTGGTCGCAGCGATGCTTCCAACGGGGCCCGCGGACACCGATGGCGATGGCATGCCCGATGACTGGGAGCTCGCCCACGGCCTGGATCCGAACATTGACGAGCGGGATTTTGATCCGGACGGAGACGGGTTGACGAACCATGAGGAGTATCTGCTGGGCTTGCATCCCAACAACCCCGACACCGATGGCGATGGGCTCTATGATGGCGATGAGATCCATCTTGGCCTGAACCCGAAAGCACCCAATCCGGACACCCAGCCGCCCAGTGCACCGGCGGGGTTGACCGCGGCTTCCGCCGGCTCCGACCGCATCACGCTCACTTGGCAGCCGGCGGCGGACAACCTCGGCGTGGCCGGCTACATCGTTTATCGCGATGGCCAGCCGATTGAGACCGCCGACCCGATTCGCACCACGACTTTCACGGATCAAGATCTGCCGGCCGGGGAGGAGTTCACCTATCAGGTGCGGAGCTTTGATTTCGCTGGCAATCTCTCCACCGACGGCCCCGAGGTGGACATCGCTACCCTGCCGGAGGACAGCGATGCCGACGGTCTGCCGGACGAATGGGTGCGCAAGTATTTTGCCGAGGAAGACGACCCTTTGCCGGAAGATGACCCCGACGGTGACGGCTTGAGCAACGCGCAGGAGTATGTCGCCGGCAGCGATCCCTTGGATTTTTACAACGCCGTGAAGCCCGTGCTCGACAGTCTGCACGACGGCGGGCCAGGCCCGCAGGATGAGCTGGCCATGATCGTGCGCCGACCGGATGGCACACCTTGGCCCGGCGCACCGGTCACGTTTACGGTTCGCCAAGGCCAGCGGCGCATTGCGGCGGTGCCGGGTGGACCAGACTACGTTTATCAACTGACGGTGCGTGCGGACGCCTCCGGTCTTGCGCAGGTTTACCTCGAGCCCTTGGCCCCATGAACTCTACCCGGTTCGCGTTGCTGCCGGCCCGGCTGCTGCTCACGCTGCTGGTGGCTGGGAGCGCATCGTCGTCGCGAACCGCACCTTCGGGGGCCGTTGATGCCGAGGCTGCCACCGCGGCGGGTCCGGTGGCCCGGCAATTTGATTTTCCCGCTGCGCCGCCGCCGCGCGTCCACACTCCCACCCATGCCGTGGTGGCTTTGCCGGTCGGCACTTTTGGCGAAAGATTGGCTGCCGACGGCACCGTCTTGGTCAGCACCTATACCGATGTCTTTCGCTGGCGTGCCGGCCACCGTGAGGACCTGTTGTTTCCCTCCGGATATCTCAATCTGGATTGGGACATGAACCGTCACGGTGATGTGATTGGATCCACTTCACAGGGCGTGCCGGATGACAATTCCACCCTCTCCACCCAGCGCGGTTGGTATTGGCCGGCAGGGGAGGCATTCGGTCAGGAGATTTTCAGCCCGGTCACCTACCTCGGCTACGATGAACGCAGCGCTTCGTTTCACCGGATCAGTGGCGTTTGGCCGGGCTGGGTGGATGACGACCGGCGTATCTGGGGCTACGCTCCCTACCAAGCGCTTGATGATCAGGCGACGGCTCTCTGGGGTCTTGTGCGCTGGACCGGCGCCTCCAGTCCGCCCTCGCAAATTGGCTACGACCAAAGCCACCACTACTACCTGGAGCAAATCCCCCCGGGACCGAGCATCGAACTGACCGACGTAAACACCGCCGGCACCATGGTCGGCTGGCGGGTGTTTCACGGAGGCTCGGCGGAGGATTTTATCGGTCACCAGGCCGTGGACTTTGCACCGGCGGCCATCAACGAGGCCGGCTGGGTGGTGGGCTATGACTGGCTCGATGGGCAGGGTGTGTTCTGGCGTGAAGGCGCGGCCCATGTCCTGCTTGGCCTGCGTCCCACGCGCATCAACCAGCGCGGCGACATCGTGGGTGAAACCGCCGACGGCTGGGTGCTCCTGCCCGTCGAGGCCCTGCCGGAGGCGTTGGATGCCCCCGACTTCGACTACACCCCCTACCTGATTGAGGACCTTTTTCCGGAGGGTTGGGAGGTGGTGGATGTTGCCGACATCAACGATGACGGCGCCCTCGTAGGCACCGGCCTCTACCTGGACCCCGAGTCCGGTGATGGATTTTATGAAATCCGTGCGTTCCTGCTCTTGCCGTCCCGGCTGCGGGTGGACGTTGATCGCGATGGCCGCATCGAGGCCGGCACCGATCCCGACAATCCCGATCTTCTGCTGACCCGTGAGGGGCTGCCCTGGCATTACTGGCTCAACGACGATGACGACGCCGGTGCGACCGAAGGTGACGACATTCCCGAGGCCGGTAATCCCAACCACGCCGACAACCGCGTAAACGGCCCGCGCGATCTGGTGGATTTTTTCCCGGTGCATCTCGACATCGCCCCGCTGCTGCGCGCCTTTTCGCCTGAAGATCCCGCCATCACCTACCGGATCGCCCAAGCCGATGCGGCGCTCGCCTTCTTCGCCACCGAGCTTACGCCCGATCGAGCCGGAGACTACCTGCGCGTGCCGGCGGTGGCGGATGCACTGGGCGAGGCTGCAGTCACTGTGGCTACCGAAGAGGGCGCCATCCTTGACCGCGCTTTTCTCGGTCGGATTCTGACCTCCGGCCAAGGCATCATTCTCTGCGAGGCCCGTCGGCTTACCCAAGCCCCCTTGCGGCTCGAAGTCTGGCGCGGTCCCGCGCGGCTGGCCCAATTGACGCTGCCGCTGAGTTTTTCCGGCGTGGAGGATATGTTTCGGCACGTCAACCTGACCGGTGCGGTGGGCCTCGCCCCGCGCACGAAGTCACGCGGCGGCGCGCCCAACTGGCCGGTGGAGCTGGAGAACGACCAGGCCTTCGTTTTCTTGCACGGTTACAACAACAATCCCGAGCAGGCGCGCGGCTGGCACGCGGAGGTGTTCAAGCGGTTCTTCTGGAGCGGTTCGCGCGCCCAGTTCTGGGGCGTCACTTGGTATGGCCATGAGTCGCAAAAGCGACTCGGGGGCGCGCGGGTTTCGCCCGACTACCACAGCAACGTGGTCAACGCCTTCGGCACGGCGCCGGCCTGCGCCGCGTTTCTCCACGCGCTGCGCGCCCGGCGTCCGGGTGGGGTGCAGGCGGCCGGCTTCAGCCTGGGCGCCCTGGTGATTTCCGCCGCCATCTCCGATCACACCGCCCCGGTGGACCGGCTCTACCTCATCGATGCCGCCGTGCCCACCGAGGCCTTTGATGGCAGCCAGGCCCAGCCGCCCGCCGCCGCCGCCGCCATGCCCCACACCGAGTGGCACCGCGAGCGGGGCGAGCCCTATCCGGACAGACTGTGGGCGACCGAGTGGCACCGGCTCTTCCCGGAGGGCGATGCCCGCGCCGCCCTGACCTGGCGCGACCGCCTCGCGCCTCGTCCGAACACCGCATACTACAATTTCCACTCCACCGGGGAGGATATCCTGGCACCGCCGGCCGGGGGCGACACGCCCAATCTGGCCTTGGTGCTGGCACGCGAACTGGACAATTACCTGTGGTTTCTGCTGCCCACCCGCGCGGCCGAGCCGGCCGGCACTCGCTCGTGGGCCTACCAGGAGCAGTTCAAGGGCCGCCTGCTCACCGGCAAGATCGCCGGCAGCCGCTTCGGCGGCTGGGGGTTTAATTATTTCGATTTCCGGCGGCGGCCCGGCCGCGACGGCCTCGGCCCTGAGCTGCGCCCCAACGGATTGACCCCGCCGCAGGCGGTGGCCTTGCTCGACAGCGTGTTCACCCCCGAGACTCTGCGCGAGGAGCCGTTTTTCCGGCCCGGCCGCCATCGCCTGCGGCTCACCACTTGGGTGGAAACCGGCCCCGGCGGCGCCACCCAAGCTGTCACCGATCGGCTCGGCCTGCTCTACGGTCCCGAAACCGGCAGCGCCTTCGCCGCCCGGCACCGCAGCTCGCTGCTGGCCCGGATGATCCCCGCCATGAGCTTCGCCACGGGGTTCGATGCGGTGGAAAAGCTTACCGTCGATGCAGGCGAAGCCCGCAACTTCGACCTGAGCAGCGCAGCAATCCGAGGTGTCGGCGAGCCGTGGCCGGCGGAGCGCGGGCCGGAGAAAAAGTGGTTGCACAGCGATCTGCGTGAGGTGGCCTACGTTTACACGCACGGTTTGTATAAAAAGATCGTGGAGTTGGGTGAACTCAATCGTGACGGGCCATGAGAATCATGATGCTTGGATTGCTTTGCGGTATGCTGCTGGCCGTTCCGCTGGCGGCTAGGGAGCGTTCTTTTGAGGTCACTTTCCGGGTGTTGGACGACGTCGGGCAGCCGGTGGCCGGAGCGAAGACAGGCATCGCCTACGAGCGCCTGGGCTACCGCAAGCCGTCGGAGCGGTTTGGCTTGGCGTATGGGTCGAGCGATGAGAACGGGCTGGTGACCTTGCAGGGCAAGACGGCGGCTTATCAAATCGCGTATGGGGCGGAGCGGGCGGGACACTATCCGGTCAGCAGCCTGTATCATCGGTTCACCGGCTCTACCTGGCGGCGGTGGCAGCCATGGAACCCGACGATCGAGGTGGTGCTCAAGCGGATTCGGAATCCGGTGCCGATGTATGCGCGGCGGGTATCGGCAAGCCTGCCGAAATTGGACGAGCCAGTCGGATATGATTTTATGGCCGGCGACTGGGTGGCGCCATATGGCCGGGGCCAGAACACCGACATGGTCTTTCGCGGTAAGCTTCGCCAAGGCGGTGATCGCGATTTTGACTGGGAGTTGCTCGTCACTTTCTCCAATCCTGGTGACGGTTTGCAGCGTTTCTCGCCCGGCCCTGATCATGCTGCGTTTCGATCAGATTACGCCGCTCCCGAGGAGGGTTACCTAGCTGAGTGGAAGCTGCGGCGCTGGCGCGAAGGACCGGCAGTCCGCGAGCAGACCACCTTTGACCATAAGGCCGGATATTACTTCCGCGTGCGCACCGTGCTGGATGAAGACGGCAAGGTGAAGCAGGCTCTTTACGGGAAGATCTACGGAGATTTTTTTGACCTGACCTATTATCTGAACCCCGATGGCACCCGGAACGTTGAATACGACCCGCAGCGCAACCTGCTGCGGCCGGCCGGTTCCCGCGACCGGGCCTACGACCTCGCGCCATGATCCCGGCGCTGAGATTCGCGACGGGGTATGATGCCGGCCCTGAATGGGCCAGGCCGGGCCTGACCCTGTTTTGGAGGCCGGTTTGGTGCGGCGGCGTTCCGGTGTGGGCTGGATTTCTCGGTCAGTTTGAATGAGCATAAATTCGCGGCCGGACCTCGTGGTTTGGACCGACATCTACAGCCATGATTCAGTCGTTCGCCGATGCCGACACCGAGGAACTCTTCCTGGAGGAGAGCAGTCGTCGGTTCTCCGCGATCGCCCGCGTGGCTTTGCGCAAGCTCTATCAGCTCAACCGTGCCGGACGCTTGAGCGATCTGGCCGTGCCGCCCGGCAACCGGTTGGAAGCGCTGGCGGGCAAATACGCCGGGTTTCACTCCATCCGCATCAACGACCAATGGCGCATCATCTTTCGTTGGACCGACGCGGGGCCGGGGAAGGTGGCCATCGTGGATTATCATTGAAATCCCCTCATAACGTCATACGTTATGGCTGTGAACCTGCCTATCACACCCGGTGAGATTCTTCTGGAGGAATACCTTCAGCCGCTGGGCATCTCCCAGAATGCCATGGCCCGCGCCGTCGGCGTGTCCCCTCGTGCCATCAACGAGATCGTGCTGGGCAAGCGGGCCATCACGCCGGCCATGTCCATCCGTTTTGGGGCCTTCTTCTCCCAGTCGCCTGAGTTCTGGCACGGGCTGCAAGTGGAGTGTGACTTCCGGGCCTTGGCCAAGGATCGGAAACGGCTTACGGCCAAAATCCGGCCTGCAGCAAAATTGGCTGAGCGCGGGCAGCAAACCGCGGCCTAATCCCTTCGCTGTCTTCCGCCCGAGGCCGATTTCCTCGTGCATAGCCGCGCGCATCCGGAGCAGGTGACCGACTACGCGGAATATGTCCGCCGCCGGGAGACTTACGACCGCACCCAAGCGCGTTTCTCCGCCTTCCGCCGCTGGCCGGCGCTGGCGTGAACGGGGTCAGGCCGTAAATTGTAAATTAAGGAGTGGACTTTAGGAGCGGAAGCGTGGTCGGTCGATCAAGGTTCCAAGCCTAATTCATTCGAAATAAGGTGGTTCAATTGAGAGCGACCTCATGTGCTATCCGTGATGAGCACTTGGTAGCCTCGACGACGTTAATTTACAATTTACGGCCTGACCCCGTCGGCTTTGACCCCGTCGGCTTTGGGGCGCGACTCGTGCGCAAGCACGAGGCGTGACACGTAGCGTCGTTGGCTCTGGCGCCTTGTTAGGCCGATTGGAGATGGTCGTCATTCCAAGTGACTCTCGCGAACGCGATCTTCTGCTCGAGACTCTCCCCGCGGAATGCGGCCTCGATGAGCAATTCCGCGAGCGGAACGTTGATGGTGCAATAGCGAATGGTGCGCTTCGGTTCGTTGAGGACTTCGGCATGCAGAGTCCCGTCCGACTTTCGGTAGAGCTGCAACGTGTGGTCCGCGCGGAGCAATATGCCGAGAAAGCTGCCTTCGCCGGATAGACGTGCGAAAATACTCTTGGCTTCGGTCTCGCTGGACTCGATCGGCGCCGCTGATGGGACGTCGGACTTTTGATAAGCACCGTGGTAGAAAATGCGCATGCCGCTTTTGCCTAGGCATTATAGCTGCGATGAAGCAGCAGAGCGAAAGAGGGGTGCTTGTCCTTGGGGGACGCGGGTTACTCTCGAGGAGAGCCTATCCGCAGTGGTGTGGCGTGTAACCGAAACAACCAAAACCAAGGACAAGCACATGAAGCCGAAGCAAAGATATGTGGGCCTGGATGTCCATAAAGATACGATCACGATCGCGGTGGCCGAGGGCAGCCGCCAGGGCGAGGTGCGCCTCTACGGGCAGATCAGCTCGGACCTGCGGGCGCTGGAGAAGGCGCTGCGCAAGATCCGGGGCGAAGCCGGGGAGTTGCGCGTGGTCTATGAAGCCGGGCCGACCGGGTTTGTGATCCACCGGCGGCTGACGGCGCTGAAGATCGACTGCATCGTGGTGGCGCCCTCGAAGCTGCCGGCCGAAAAGGGCCTGCGGCAAAAGACGGACCGGCGGGACGCGGAGCAACTGGCGCGGCTGCACCGGGCCGGGGAGCTGACCGCGATCTACATCCCGGACGCCGCGGACGAGGCGATCCGGGACCTGACCCGCGCCCGCAGCGATGCGGTGCACGACCTGACGCGGGCGCGGCAGCGGCTCAAGTCGTTCCTCCTGCGGCAGGGTTACCACTACACCGGCAAGGCCAACTGGAGCGAAGCGCACCGCCGTTACCTGCGGGAACTGGAATTGCCGGTGACCGCGCTCAAGTCGGTGCTGGAAGAGTATCTGCTGGCGGTGGACCAGGCGGAGGGCCGGATCACCCGGCTCGACGAGCTGATCGCCGTGCAGGTGCTCTCGTGGCGGATGTATCCGGCCGTGGCGGCCCTGATGTGCTTTCGAGGCATCAAGCTGACGGCCGCGACGGTGCTGGTGGCGGAGATCGGCGACATCCACCGGTTCCGGCATCCGCGGCACCTGATGGGCTTCCTCGGTCTGGTGCCCCGGGAGGCCAGCAGTGGTGAGACCCGCCGGCTCGGCGGGATCACCAAGTCGGGCAACGCGCACGCGCGCTGGATGATGATCGAGGTGGTGCAGCACGCGCTGTTGCCGCCGAAGGTCTCGACGCAACTGACCGAACGCCAGCGCGACCAACCGGACCGCTACAAGGAGCTGTCCTGGCAGGTGCAGACCCGCTTGCACAAGCGCGGCTGGCACCTGCTGCAGCGCGGGGTGATGAAGGCGAAGGTCAGCGTGGCCTTGGCCCGGGAGATGACCGGCTTTGTCTGGGCCATGCTCCGGCAGGTGCCAAAGACGACGTGAGTCGTGGGCTGAAGAGGTTCTTTTAAATAGCCGCCGCACGGCGGCAGAAGTCAGGGACTGGGTGGCCGGCCCATGCACGATGACGTTCGGGACAGCGCGACGATGGCGTCACGTCAGGTCCGAGCCTAGGGAGTGCGGGCACGACGCACCAATGAAAAGCTGGGGGTGCCGTTGGCACCTATCCACGAAGATCAGCACGATCACGGTTCAGCCGCGATACGCATCAACGCACGCGTTTATCAGACAACCCGGTCCCTGTCCTCTGCCGCCACGGTAGCATTACCCTGCCATCAAACCGTCGCCTCACCGCCTCGGACAGGTCCTTCGTTTTTCCTCTTGATCAAACGCAGCTAGATCAACGTTTGAGGTCAGACACGACGGGGCGCAGCCACGGAGTTGTCTGTGCCGACTGGTTGGCCCTTCTTTTTCATGGTCCAAGAAGTCCCTGATATCTCTGAAACGGAGAATAAGTCGATCCCGGGAATAGCCGCGCAAAAATTTTCTCGGATACTTTCGCTGCATCGATGGCGGCAGCCGACGAGAAATCCCCACCAATGGTGACGGCAATCATTCTTTCTTTCTTGTATGCGGTCACATAAATCCAAACCCGCTTCGTCGAATCAGTGCGCAAGTGGTAATCCACACGATCAACTTCTTTTGACGCTCCGCTGCTTGGCATACGGCTGTCTACCCTGAAGCCGCTCTCTTGGCTGAATGCGCTGACGAAAGCTTCACCCGCTGCTACAACATCGGCAACGCTCCCATCGAGCGAGCCACGGTAATTGATTTCTGGTAGCGGCGCCTGGCAGCCGCTGAACAACCCAACGAGAACGACGATTAGAAGTGCGCGAGTCATGCTATCTTCCGGCCAACAGTGTTATTCGGCTTCGGGGATTTTTATCGCCGCTTTCATGGCGACCACGAGAGACCAAGAGCTTGCGTTTGGCAACGGTGCATTATTCTTGTCCGCCCATGGGCAGGCCCGGTGCACGTTTTCGGCTCTAGGTGAAGGACCATCTGACCGGCGCGACGCTTAAGGTGGAACTGATCCCGGCACCCAACGAGACGCCATTTGCATCCAATCCCGCAGCCAAGCGCTACCGCATCCGAGTCAATGGCAAGACCTCCACCAAGGTGAAAGAAGCTACCCTCACCGAAGTCTTCAACCGCCTGCGCGGCTGGTTGGTGACCCGGAGCAGAACACTCGAAGGATAATAACCGCATGCCCATGCGCTTGGGCCAGGCGTCAACCAGATGGGGTCGCCAACCAGATGGGGTCGCGCCGTTGGGTGTTAGGTGGCCGTATCCGTCAGGTTTCGCCATCTGATTGGGCAGGCAAGGGCGAGGAGGGTTTGGGACGGGAAAAAAATGACTGTTGTTTGCCCTGTCCGCGATGAGTCGCGCCTGCGGTCAGGGCGATCGTGTCAAGTGGCATGGCCGGCGGGCATTTTGTTGGTGACGCTACAAAACGGGCGGACAGCCTCCGCTCCCGGCCCATCTCCCCATGCAACTTTTCGAGCTGAACCCCGCCGAGTCCATCTATGCGCCGTTCCACGACGGCCATGCCGCCGAGCAACTGCCGCTCACCGTGACGCCCGGTCGCGCCGTCAATTTTCGGTGCGATTCATTTTGGGACAGCACCAAGGCGCGCTGGGATGATTGCGCGGCCGGGGCGGTGGCCGGTTCCTTCAGTCTGCCGGTGGCGGGGCTGCCGGCGCGTTTCGACCGCTATGTCTTTTGCGTCGTGGTGCCGGCAGATGTGTCGGTGGAGTTTTTCGCCTGTCGGGGTGGCGAGTGGAGTTCGCTCGGCGCGCCGGTCCGCGGCAACAGCCTGCGGATGGAAATCAACCTGCCGGTGGGCGCGCCGGCAACGGCGGTGCGGGCGGAATTCACCGCGCTACAGCCCGGGGCGCAGATGGTCAGCCTGCAGTGGTGGGGCGTGGCGGACTCGGCCTTGCTGGCGCGGCTGGAAAAAGCCCGGCCGGAATACGACGCGACTTGGGAGGGCCTGATCTTGCCCGAGGCGGAATGGCCGGAGGTCAAGTTTGCGCGCGGACTGTTGTTTGCCGAAGGCGATTTGCCGGGACTGAAGGCCCGTGCCGCCAGCGCCACGTGGTCGGGGCATTTCCGGATCATCGAGGAGCGGGCGCGGCAGTCGTTGGCGCGTCAGCCGGAGAAGGAAATCGGCGACTATCTGCCGTGGTCGGACTACCGTTACCTGCGCGAGCGGGAACAGGGGCTCGATCCGTGGATGGCCGAGCCGGTGCTGTGCGCGCTGGTCGGCCTCGTGCGGGAGGACCGGGCGTTGATACGGCATGCGTTGCGGTTCCTGATGTGCTTTGTCCACACGAAGCACTGGTGCCAGTCGGCCGAGAGCCGGGCGCGCGGGTCCACCTGGGACCAGCGCTGCTTCCTGGAGGAGATGGCGGTGACGACCTGTGCGCTGGTGTTCGACTGGCTGTATTTTGCGCTGACGGAGCGGGCGCGCGACCTGGTGCGCGTGGCGATCTGGGACAAGGGCCTGAGCATCCTCCAGCGCGACATGGTGAAGTGGGAATATGTTTACGCGATCAACCAGGGGCCGTGGTTCTGTCGCGCGCGCATCCTCGGCGGGCTGGTGCTGGAACCGGCGTGGCCGCGGGCCAAAAGCTATGTGGAGCAGGCGCACGCCGACATGCAGGAGGGCATGGCCAACTACATCCTGCCGGATGGCGGCGTGGACGAGGGCGTGGGCTATTTCAGCGTGACGTTGCACGCCGTGCTGTCCGGCCTGCTCGCCTACGCCCGCGCGCGGGGAATGCCGATCGCGCAGGTGTTGCCGCCGCGGCTCGCGCACAGCAGTCATTTCGTGGCAGTGATGTCCGCGATGAGCCCCGGCGGGCGTGGTGCGCCGACGGACAACAGCAACAGCCGGTTCACCGGCGACGCGATCGCGCTGCTGGCGGCCTGTTATCCGCAGGACGTGTATGCGAAGATCGCCTTGGGCACGTTGCTGCAGATGCGCGGCAACACCTATTACCGGCAATACATGATCGACGGGCCTTTCGCCTTCATTGCCGGGCCGGAGGAAGCTCAGAACCGTCCGGCATCGTGCCGGCCTCAAACGTGCTTGCCGCACACCATCCAGCTCACCAGCCGGCGCGAAGAGATTGCCCCGGCCGCAACGTGCGCCTGCACCTCAGCGGCTGCAAGGCGCGCGCCAGCCACACGCATTTTGACAAGGGCGCCTTCACCCTGGAGCTCGACGAACTGCCGGTGCTGATCGACCGCGGCATGATCCGTTACGACGACATCCGCGGCTTCGGACTCAAACTCACCCATCTCCACAACGTCCTCGCGCCCGAGACGGCCGACGGCAGGCCCATCGGCCAGCCGCTGCCCGAGGTGCCGATCATCCCGGCGGGCGAGGGGGATGAGCGCCGCCTGCGGGCGCGCATCGACCTCGGTGCGGTCTGGGCGCAGGTGATGACGCGTTGTGAACGCGCCATCGTGTCGGACACTCCCGCGGAGTTCACCGTGCACGACCGGGGCGAGCTGCGCGCACCGCAAACACTCGTTTTTCATCTCCACACGCGCGAACGGTGGGTGATTGATGCTGCGCAGCGGACGGCGACCCTGGCCGTCCCCGGCTGGCGGCTGACGCTCCATGCGCCGTGGGCGGAGGAAATCCGCCAGCGGGAGGACTCGATCGACCATCGTTATGAACCGGTCTGGCATCTGGAGTGTCGCCGGCCACCCGGAGCGATCGCGTTCGATCTGGCCACGCGCTTCACGATCGCCCCGGTCTGATTATTCCCACCGGGGATGTTTTTCAGGGCTTTTGATTTGAACCGTCGCGGTGCCGCGCCTTGCTATGGACCGCTATGCATCGCTTCTTCCTCCTAATTCTCCTGCTTGGCGGATTCACCGCCGCCGGCGCCAGCCCCATCGCGGGCGTGTGGCGCATCAACCTGGAGCGCAGCACGGAACTCAGCCCGTGGCGCACCTATGACCTGACGATCGAGGTCGCCGGCGACGACGTCACCATCAAGCGCAAGCTCGCCTGGGGCCGCCGGGTTTACGAGGACGTCACCCCGGTCAATGTCGCCACGCCGGTCAATGTCGTGCCCGCCGATTTCTGGCCCGACAACCGCCACCTCGGCGCCTACATGGGCGGCGACAAAACCAAAAAAGTCCGCGCCGAGTGGCTGGACGGCCGCCGACTGCTGCGGCTCAGCTCCGACCTCGTGCTCGACACCCAGCAGGGTCCCCGCGAGGTCAACATCCTCAGCGATTACAAGGTCTCCGCCAACGGCGCGCAGCTCACGCTCACCGAGCTGCGCAGCACGCGCAACCGGCCCGTCGTCTATGTCTTCGAACGCGTGAACCCCTGATTTCACCCGCCATGAAAAAATTTCTCTCCCTCCTTCTTGCCCTCGCCGTCAGCGCCACCGCGCTGGCCCAGCCCGTGCCGACCCGCGTGGAGCGCGCGCCCGCCGAGGCCACCATCATCCCGCTGTCGGAAAACTGGCGCATGGATGGCGACATCCCGACAAATGTCCTCCTGATCTCGCTCCAGGGTCTCGCCAACCGCGACTACCCGCGCATCTACCTGGAGTATCCCACGCACTGGCAGTGGGAGACCGTGCGTCCGCTCATCACGTTCATGGAGAAACGGCATGGGACCAAGTTCAACCGCCTCGGCCTCAATGATGCCGATGCCGCGCTCGCGCTCTACGCGAAGCATGCCAAGGGTTACGTGGTCTGGGACCGCGCGGTGCGCACCTCCGTCAATGTCGCCTTCACCGCCGCCGGCGTGCTTGATGCCGTCGTCGTCTCCGAGGAGCTCATCCCGCTCGCCGAAAAACACGGCCTCAAAATGGTCGAGGACCTGCGCGGCATCTTCCGCGGCAAGTCCGACTTCGAGATCTATTCGTGGGCGGTCGAGAAATACTGGGACCGCTGCTCCCGCGATTACTATGCCGTGCTCGGCGGGCATGCCGGCATGGAGATGCAGCCCGGCGTCGCCGACTTCGCCATCATGCAGCGGGCCTTCTGCGCCGATCTCTCGGCCAACCCGGCGCATCCCGAGGAACTCGCGTTGCTGACCGACCTGCTCAAGCGCCAGAACCCGGCCAGCACCGTCATCGGCTGGCACTCCTACGCCAAGGACACCGAGGGGCAGCACACCACGCTCACCGGCAACCTCGGCCTCAAGATGGAGGGCCTGCACAACCTGCCCAACGTTTCCTACACCTGCCAGATTCCGCTCACGCCGGATTTCAAGTTCAAGAACAACCACAGCGTGAAGCCGGGTGAGACGCTCAAGGCGGAGAACAAGGTCTATATCGCTGCGCTCGCGACGGACGCGATGGGCATCGGCACGTGGACCAAGCCCGGCCGCGGCGAGATTCCTTATGGCTGGCAGGTGCTCATGGGCTGGCTGCGGCTCAACCCCGTCGCCCTGCAGTTCTTCTACGAGGACAAGTCGCCCAACGACTACTTCGTCGGCGGCCTCAGCGGTCCCGGCTACATGTATCCCAAGTCCATCCCGGCCGACAAATTTCCGCCGCTCATGGCGGCGGCGCGCGAACTCATGGCCGAGCTCGACCTGAACGTCATGGAGATCATGGACTACTCCGAGGGCAACCGCCACGTCGGCAACACCGACCTCACCAAGGAGGTCGTGGACCGCTACTACGAGGAGTTCCCCGACGCCATCGGCTTCATCAACGGCTATGGCAGTGCGCGCACCTTCGACCTGCGCAACGGCGTGCCGATGATCAGCTACGACTACTACCTCGACGTGAACCGCCCCATCGAGGAGGCGGCGGCCGACCTGGAGGAGCTGATCCAGCTCAACCCGGTGCGGCCGTATTTCATGCTCATCCACATCCGGGAGAGCAACACGATCGAGAAGGTCAAAGAGATCTTCGACAGTCTCACCGAGCCCGTCGAGGTCGTGCCCGTGGACGTCTTCCTGAAGAAGGCCGCGAGCAACCAGACCTACCGCACGCGTTACCAGCAGCCCGACGATCCGATCGATCACAATCCGTGAACACCGGCTCGTTGGAGCCGCGGCGCCCTCGCCGCGGTTGATTGGAGGACAATTTCAGGCGGGGCCCCTCGGCCCCGCCTTTTTTGCGACTCCTGCCGCCAAGTCCCGGATGGGTAGGGCCTGACCTCCGGGCAGGCCGCGGTCCGCTCGGCCTGTCCGCCATAGCCTTGCTGTGTCCGCCGAAGCCTCTGGCGAAGGTGGGGCGACGGCGGAAGGTCGGGCCCTACCTTGCCGTTACTTCTTTGGGTAAAGATCAATAGGGCGGTTAAAATTGTGGCCATCGCACTGAGGCTGGGAGCGATGGCCACCGCGGGCTTGCGGCGGCGGCCTGCACGCACGAAGTTCCGGTGATGTCCACGACCGCTTACACGCCGCGCGAAGAGCTGGCCAACAGCCTTACCCACGGGGTGGGAGCGGTTCTCAGCGCGGCTGGGCTCGCCGTGCTGGTGACGTTCGCGGCGCTGCACGGGGATGCCTGGCACATCACCGGTGCGGCGGTTTTTGGCGCTTCGCTGGTCGCGCTCTACACGGCCTCGACGCTCTACCATGCCCTGCGGCCGGTGGCGCTGAAGCAGCGGCTGCGCAAGTTCGACCATGCGGCCATCTTTCTGCTCATCGCGGGGAGCTACACGCCGTTCCTGCTGGTGACCCTGCGCGGGCCCTGGGGCTGGAGTCTCTTTGGGGTGGTGTGGGGGCTGGCGGTGGTGGGGATGGCGCTGAAATTTTGGTTTGCCGGCCGCTTCCGTGTCTTTTCCACGCTGCTCTACCTCGGCTTGGGCTGGCTGGTGCTGATCGCCTTCAAGCCCTTGGTGGCCGCCTTGCCGCCGACGGGCTTGAAATGGCTGCTCGCGGGCGGGGCCTGCTATTCCGCGGGCACAGTGTTTTATCTCTGGAAACGGCTGCCCTACCACCATGCAGTCTGGCACCTGTTCGTGCTGGCCGGCAGCGGGTGCCACTGGATCGCGGTGTGGGGCTACGTGGTGCCGCGCGGCTGAGGTCTATTCACCCAGCCGCGGGGCGCGCATGTCGCGGCCGCCCTGATGCAGGGTGACGGCGGTTACGCCACCTCGCTCGTCGCGTTCGAAGGTCAGCGCGGCCTCGACCACGTCGTAGACAAAACGGTCGGGCGCGATGTTGAAGACCGGGAAGGTCGGTTGTCCGGTGAGCTTGGCCAGCAGCTGGGCGCCGCGCGCCGTCACGTCGAAGATCAGGCCCGGCGCGAGCTCATAGCGTCCGACATAGGGAGCGAGCTCCTCGGCCTTGGGGAAAAGGACGGCGGGAGCATCGCCGGTGCGCCGGGCGGCCACTTCATTTCCATTTTGGTGCAGCGTCAGTCCGGTGATCGCACCGGCTTCGTCGCGGCTGAACTGGAACTCCGCGGCGACCGCGCGGGCGAAGAAACGGTCCTTGCCGGCGTAAAACACCGGCAGAAACGGCTGGCCGGTGAGACGGATGCGCAGCCGTCCGTCCGCGTCCACGACGGCGGTAAACCGGCCTTGGGCATCAATGGCAAACACGCCGGTGAACGCGCGCAGCTCCTCGGGTCCGATGGCCGCTTCCTCGCGCCCGGCGGGGTTGGCACCGGCGGGTTGCGGACGGTTTGCCGCCGACACAATCGCCGCGGGCTCAAGGGCGTCGTTGTTCAGCAGCAGCACGGTCGCCTTGCCGGTCGCGGGGATCAGCTCCAGCACCGAGCGAAAGCCGCCCGTGCCGCCGCCGTGATAATAGACGTCCTGTCCGTTGCGGTTAGCGATCATGAAGCCCAGCCCGATCCGGCTTCTGCCGCCGAAGGGCGCCACCGGCTGCCGCGCGAGCGCGAAGGCTTCGGCGAGCGGGCTTTCGGGATTCATGAGTTCCTGGGCGAAGTAGGCGAGGTCGGCGGCCGTGGAGCGCAGGGCGCCGGCGCCGGCCAGCACGTTGAGGCTCCACGGCAGGACGGCGGTGCTGCCGGAGTGCGGGATGGCGAAGCGCGATTCCTGCTCGGGATTCAGCGTGATCACCGTGTCGTCGAGTCCCAGCGGCCGGGTGATCTTGGCCGCGACCAGTTCCGCGTAGGTCATCCCGTAGATACCCGCCAGCAGGTGCCCGAGCAGGCCGGTGCCGAGGTTGGAGTAGGCGGCGGGCTGGGGCGCGGGCGCTTCCAGCCGGTGCCGGCGCAGGAAGTCATGGAGCTGCTCGGTGCCGTAGTTGGCGTAGGGATCTGCCGGATTGGTGGGATTGAGGTTGTCGGGCAGGCGCGGCAGGCCCGAGGTGTGCGACGCCAGTTGGGCGAGGGTGATTGCGGCCACGGACGGATCGAGCGTGAGGTCCGCGGGCAGATGTTTGGCGATGGGGTCGTCCAGGCCGGTTTTGCCGTCGAGCACGGCCTGGGCGAGCAGCAGACCGGTGAAAACCTTGGTGATGGAGCCGATTTCGAAGATGATGGCTTCGGGCGGCAGGTCCTTGCGCGCAATCGGCCGGCCTGCGGCGGCGTAGGTGGTGTTGCCGTCCGCGACCTCGGCGAGCACGAAGCCGCCCGCCGGCAATTCGGCGGCGGCCTGCATGATGGCCTGCGTGAGCGGTGAAATCTCCGCCCCGAGGGGGCGGACGAGCAGCAGCAGGCCGAGGGCAAGGGAGGGCAGCAGTTTTTTCATGACGATGGGCTTCATGTGGGAGTGAGTATCCGCACACCCTCTCCGGGTTACAGGAAAACTGGACAAAAGGCGGAAGAATTGGATTCAGCGGTTCAGCCACCAAAGGCTGGCGTTAAGCACGGTGGCGAAGGACACCCACAGCAGGTAGGGCAGCCAGAGCCAGCCGGCGGGGCGGTCGATCCGCCAGAAAGCGCGCTGCAGCCAGGCGAGGCAGCCCCAGAGCATGAGGATTTCAACCAAGGCCAGGCCGGGCGCGCGCAACCCGAAGAAGAGCACCGACCACAGGGCGTTGAGGCCGAGCTGCACAAAGAACAACGCCAGCGCCCGCCGGGCTCCCGGTTGGCCCTCCCGTCGCCAGATGCGCCAAGCCGCAATGCTCATCAGCGCGTAGAGCAACGTCCACACCGGGCCGAAGAGCCAAGCCGGCGGGTTCCAGGCGGGCTTGTTCAGCAGCGGATACCATTCCTGCACCGAAGCGGCGGTGGCCACGCTGCCGGCCGCGGCCGCGGCAAACGAGGCCACGAAAAATCCCACCAGGGCGAGCCAGTCACGACGGGTGATTTGCATCGGGGAGGGGGATGAGATGGTCGGCGACTTTGGTCAGAAAACTCGCCGCGATCCGGGCCCGCTCGGCGAGGCTGGACAGGCGGATCTGTTCGCGGTCGCTGTGCAGGTGGGCGCCGACCGGGCCGAGCCCGTCGAGGTTGGGCAGGCCGGCGGCGGAGAGTAGGTTGCCGTCGGAGCCGCCGCCCACGTGTTGCCAGTCCAGGTTCACGCCGGCTTCCCGCGCGCAGGTTTGCCAGGCGGCAAAGAGCGCGGTCTCGGCGGGCGTCTCGACCTTCGGGCCGCGGTCGAAGCCGCCGGTGATTTCCACGCGGAAACCTTCGCGCGCCTGCACGGGCGCGGCAATTTCCTCCAGCGCCGCGCGGACGCGGCGGTCATCACCTCTGTTCGTAATCCGAACATTGATCTTCGCGCCCGCGTGGTCGGGCACGATGTTGACCGCGTCGCCGCCGGTGATGTGGCCGACATTCACGAGCACGCCCGGCAGCTTGGCGGGCAGCGCGGCCACGGCCGGCAGGAGTTCGCAGAGGGCGAGGATGGCGTTGCGGCCGTCGTTGGGCACCTGGGCCGCGTGGGCCGCCCGGCCGTGGACCGTGAGCGTGAAAACTCCCGTGCCCATCCGCGAGCGGACGAGGTCGCCGTTCGCCCGCGCAGGCTCGAACACGAGGGCGAAACGGTGGCGGGCGGCGGACTCCGCGATCACCGGGGCGGAACCGTGCGAGCCGGTTTCCTCGTCGGGCGTGAGCAGCACCTCGTAGCCGAGATTTTTGGCCGCCGGCGATGACTCCAGGGCGCGCAGGGCGGCCAGCATCACGACGAGCCCGCCCTTCATGTCGGCGACCCCGGGGCCGCGCAGGATGTCGGGCTCCGGCTGCGAACAGGTCTGGAACGGGTGGTCCGCACCATAGACCGTGTCGTAGTGGCCGCTGCAAAGAAATTGGACCGGCGCCGCCGGCCGCACGCGGACGCGCAGCGCTTTGGCCGGTGTGTCGCGCAAGGTGATGTGTTCCACCGTCGCGCCGGGCAGCGTGGCGAACTCCGTGGCGAGCAGCCCGCGCATCGCTTCCAGCCCGGCAACGTGATCACTGCCGGAGTTCTGATGGCACCAGCGGATGAGGAGGTTTTGGAGAGCGGATGGGTCCACCGTGCGGCAAGGATGAAACCGCGGTGGGGCAAGTCGCAAACGTGAATGTGGAAATCAGGAAGTTTGGAAACGGACCAAGGCAGGAATTTATCTGGAACACAGGAACTCTGGGACCCAAGCAAATCCAGGGTCTTTTCCAGTGTTCCTGAGTTCCAGATAAGAAAGTGCTGCTTTCCAGCTTAGGACCGGGCAAAGCAGTGTTCGATCAGTGGCGTTTATTCTTGGGACGCACGCCGCACTTCGACCAGTCCCACGGCTTGAAGCCGAGTTTCAGGGCGGGGGAGTTCTTGGCGAGTTTCCAGGTCCTTTTGCCCTCGGTGAGCCTGGGGTCGGCGATGAGGGAGAGGGAGTCGTGGCCGGCTTTCTTCCAAGCGGCGAAGCTGAGGCGCAGCGGCACGTCCTTGCGGGTGTCGGGGTGGCCGCTGGGCGGGAGCTGGCCGCCGGGGGACCAGAAGAGGTTGGTGTTGGATTCGAGGGCGTCGCGGATGTCGCCTTTGTAGCCGCCGGAGAAAAGTTTTTGGCTGGGGCCGAGCAGGAGGTTGTTGAAGAAATTTGCGCTGCGGTGGTCCTCAACGCGATAGACCGAGGCGAGCGCATGGGCGCCGCGGGCGAAGATGTTGTGGCGGATGACGTTTTCGCGGCCGTAGTGGATGTTGAAGGGCGCGTCCTTCGTGTCGTGCACGAGGTTGTGCTCGACGATGAGGTGGGCGGTGCCTTCGTCGAGGTAGATGCCCCAGCCGCCGTAGGCCTGCGACCAGATGTGGTGCAGGTGGTTGCCGCGAATGACGGTGCCGGGCTGGATGCCGAGGGTGTAGATGCCACCCATGTCGCTGAGGACGCCGGCGCCGATGTCGTGGATGAGATTGTGCTCGATCCGGTTGTGCGAGGTGACGGTGTCGCGGTAGCCCCAGTTCCAGCCGACGGAGATGCCGGTGTAGCAGGTGTGGTGGATGTGGTTGTGGGCGACGGTGCAGTCGGCGGCGTTGGTGAGCAGGACGCCGATGCCCTGGTGAAACACCCGGCCGATGTGGTGGATGTGGTTGTCGGTGATCACGAGGCCGCCGGTGCGGTTGGCGCCGAGGCCGTTGTAGTCGGTGCCGCCGGCACGGATGCCGCCGGCGCCGAGGTCGTGCAGGCGGTTGCCGGTGGCGCGGCAGTCGCGGCAGCCGGTGCCGAACTCGACGCCGTAGAGGCCGATGTGCTCGATCGTGCAATCGGTGACCGCGCAGTCGCGCGCGGCGCGGAACTGCACGGCGCCGGGCACGGCGATGGCCGCCTGCACGCTGCCGCCGAGCGGCAGGTCGTTGTCCTCGTAGAAATCGTGGGTGGGCAGGTGTTTCTCGGTGAGCGGCGAGAACCAGTCGGCGTGCCGGAAGGTGAGGCCGGAGAATTCCAGACCCTGGAGGTGGCGCGGACCGTCCACGGCGACGCGGTCGCCGGTCTGGCCGAAGACGACGCCGTAGGCGCGGATGAAGGAGTGCACCCGCGGGGCGCGGATCTCGGTGTTGGCGGGGGTCTCGCCCGGGCGGGGCAGGTAGTGGAGCCGGCCGGTCTCGCGGTTGAGATACCATTCGCCGGGCTCGGTGAGGGCCTCGAAGAGATTGTCGATGTAGTAGCGGGCGAGGGCGTTG
This sequence comes from Opitutaceae bacterium, assembly GCA_026125215.1. Taxonomy (GTDB): domain Bacteria; phylum Verrucomicrobiota; class Verrucomicrobiia; order Opitutales; family Opitutaceae; genus UBA2377. Next base: position 8,714 of record JAHCLN010000017.1, on the reverse strand, counting down.
TTGCCGTGCGCGTCCTCGTGGGCTTCGTAGAGACAGAAGGCGCTGCGGCGGGCAAAGCTCACCCAGCCGGTGCGGGGGTTGAGCGCGGGCTTCGGCAGGCGCTCCTCGATCCAGTAGTGCAGCACGACGAATTCCGCATCGGGCAGCGAGGCCCAGTCGGGCGAAACATCGCCGGCCCGGGGCTTGAAGGTGTCGCGGCCGTCGCCGAGCCAGGTTTTCTCCGGCTCGAGGATCTCGCCGATACGGAGGACATTTTTGCCGCCGACGGCATCGGGCGTGAACTTGGGGTAGCGGGCGCGCGGGGCGCGGCGGCCGTTGACGAAGAGCGAGCGGAAGAAACGTTTACCCTTGGGCACATCGGGCAGGTCGAGCGTCCATTCGGTGCGGCCGTTGCGCTCGCCGACCTGCCAGCCGGTGAGGCGTTCGCCGCCGTCGAAGACCGGCGCGGCGCCGGGTGCGGCCTGAAAACGGGTGTGCGAATCTTCCGGACCGAATTTTACGGTCTCACCCAGTTCGTAAACCCCGTCGTGCACGAGGACGGTGGCCGGGCCGGTCAGTTTGCCGGCGGCGCGGAGCTTGCGGAGTTGGTCGCGGGCGCCGGCGAGCGTGGCCCACGGGCCGTCGCGGCGGTTGCGGGCCGGCCGCGCGAAGCGGCCCGACCAGTTGTCATTACCTTGGGGCGAGAGGTGGAAGACGTCCATGGGAGCGCGGGGAGCCAAAGGGGGCGAAGGGTTGGTTGGCGAAGGGAAAATGATCCACCGGTCTGCTGGTGGCAAAGTGCATGAATCCGGCCGCCAGCATCGCGCAAAATGCACCGCCGATTTAGGGGTGGAATTTTCCAGATGTTGATAACGAATGGCTTGGGGGTCACCGGAGTGGTTGGCACGCGCGATGCAAAGCCAAGGGTGCTATGAAAAACAAAAATAACCTCATCAAATCCTTCCTCGGTTTTCTCTTCGTCGGCGCGCTGGCTCTGCCGCTGGCCGTGACGGCGGTGCCCGTCCAACCGCTCGCCGCCATCACCGCTGCGGCCGAGGGTGAAACCGTCACCGGCCGCGTGGTGGCCAAGAGCGCCACGGTCATGATCGTCGAAGGCCACAGCCTCCTGCTCACCGACGCGACGGTGTATGTCCAGGGCGGACGCACGATCTCGCCCGATGACGTCAAGACCGGCGCCGAGGTGCGCGTGAGCACCACGCCCGGCAGCGACGGCAGCCTGCTCGCCGTGACCGTGGAACTGCTGACGGCCGCGGACTGACCGGCCGGCATAGTTCAGCCAACAAAAAACGCCGCCGGAATTTCCGGCGGCGTTTCGCTTTTAATAACTCAGCGGCTCACTCCTCGAACCAAGCCGTCACCATCTGGCGGGCCTGCTGGCCGTCGGCGATCATCTCGCCGTCCGGGCCGTAGACCTGAAAATAGGGGATGCTGCGCATGTTGTATTGCTTGGCGACGGGCGACTGCCAGTCGATGCCGCGCACGTCGGGCCGGTTGATGTCCACCTTCACCACGACGACGTCGGCCCGGTTGGCATGGAGCTTGTCGAGGTAGGGGTTGATGGCGCGGCAGGGCGGGCAGAAATCGCTGGTGAAGTCGAAGACCACGGTCTTGCCGGGGACGAGGTATTGCTTGATGTCCACTTCCTGGCCGAAGGCGATGCGCTCGGGCTTTTCGGGCTTCGAGCGGGCGAGCGCGGTGGAAGTGAGGGCGAGCGCGGTGAGCGCGACGGTGCAGATGAGGGCTAGTTTTTTCATGGGAGGTTGAGGGTTGGAGTTAACGTGAAGGGATTTATTCCCGAAGCAAATGTTCCGGCAGGTTCCATGCCAAGCTGATCAGAGCCGGAGGGCCGGGGGTGTGGCGACTGAAAAATCAAGGCTGACGTCCACCTTCAGGCCGCGGTGGGTGCCGGTGATGTGCCAGCCGGCGGGCGTGCGCCGGAGCGTCAGCGGACTGTGATTGTCGCCCGCAGGGCAGGCCGTGCACGTGGTCAGCAAAAGATGGCTTTGGGCGGCGGCGGACACGACCTCGGCGAACGGGTAGGTGCCGCCATCGGCCGGGAGGGGCAGCCGGTCGGTGCGGACGGTGAAATCGCCGGCCGCGGCGAGACTGGCGCGCAGGCTGGCATGCGGCCGGCCGATGCTGAAGGCGGCGGTTTCTGCGGAGACGGTGCCTTGGTCGTCGTTGTTGTAAACCTGCCAGCGGGTCTGCACGGGCAGCGCGGTGGTGAGCGCGACTTCGTCGGCGACGATCAACACGTCCGGTTTCAGGAACAGCACGCTGCGGCGCACGAGCGTGACCGGCAGGCCGGCGCGGCGGTAGGCATCGGTCGCATCGCTGACCGCCCACATCCAGTTCGGACCAAGGCGGTGGTCCACGAGGTGTGCCGCGGCGGTGGAGGCGTTGGTGCCTTCCTCGCCCTCGTGGTAAACATGGCCCTTGCCGTCAACGAGCACGGCGGTGTGCGCGGCCGTCAGGCGCAGCAGCCATTTCGGATCGTGGCGCGGGTAGGCGGCCTTGAGCGGGTCGTTGAGCAGGCGCTCGCCGTGCGCGGTGAAGAGCAGGCTGTTGCGGTCGGCATGTTCGTGGTTTTCGGGCTCGCCGCTGCGCAGGCTGAGGACGGAGTCGGCGGTCTCCCAACCGGTCCGCGAGAGCACGATGCCGGGAAAGAGCACGCGGTCGGTCGCAAGGTCGGCGGCGCGCCGCGGCGGCACCGAAGCATCGAACCAGATCGCGCCAAAGGCGTTGACGGCGGTGTCGCGGATGCAGCCGGGCTGGAGGACGAGGTGGTTGGCCTGGCTGTCGCGGAAGGTGCGGCCGATCCAGGCGAGCGGCTCGGCGCCGCTGGTCAGGAAGGCGTCGCCGATGTTGAGGCAGCCGTCGGGTTTGCCGTGCGTGGGCAGGGTGACGGACTGCACATACCGCGCCATGGCGGGAAAATCACAGACGTTGCGCAGGTCGAGGCCGCAGTGCCGGTGCAGCAGCTCGACGGACATGATGAAATACGTGAAGGTGAAATACCAATAGTCCGGCCCCTCCGGAAAAGAGCCGTCGGCCGGCAGCCGCGAGGCGAAGAGCCGCAGGCTGTCGGCGGTCTGGGCCGCCCAGCGCGCCGAGCGCGGATCGCGGGGGCCGAGATGGGCGGCCGCGGCTGCAAGGCCGGAAGTGGCGATGATGCGCAGGTTGTTGCGGTCGAGGATCGCGGGCCAGCGGCTGACATCCACTTTCGCATAGCCGGTCATCTCCGGGTCCATGCTCCAGCCGACGACCTGATCGTGGTGCGTCATGCCGAAGACGGCCCGTTCGGCCGCGGGGCCGGTTTCCTCCGCGATGAACCGGTCGAGCCGGACGCGCAGGGCCGGGTCGAGGTCGTCGCCCAGCCAGTCGGCGGCGAGCACGGCGGCGATGGAGGTCGAGCCGTTGCGCATGATGCCGACGGTGTCGCGGCCGGCTTCGAGGAACCAGTCCCAGCGGCGGTAGGCGAGCATCCGCTCCAGCGCGAGGTTGGCGAGGGCGGCGTGGGCCGGAGCGGGTTCGATCACCTGCACGAAGGCCGAGCGCAGCAGGATGTTGGCGGCGCGGGCGAGGTCCTTCACCGGCTCGTTCAGCTTGATTTCGCCGCGCAGGAAACGCTCGTCGGCCGCGAGGTCGGCCCCGCGGGCGGCGTTCCAGAATACGGCGAACTCCGGCCGCGCTAGGGTCGCACGGATGCGCGGCAGCTCGGCGGAGTTGAACAACAGGGCGGAAGCGAGAGGGGCGGGCACGGCGGCGGAGGCTTTGCGCGACCGAAACCGGGGGCAATGCTCAATTGCGATTGTTCGTCGGCGTGACGATGTCCACGGCGCCGCCGGTCACCGCGTATTTCATGACATCGGCGGACGGCAGGTGGTCGATCAGCCGGATGCGTTCGCGTTTCACCAGATAGAGCTGGCCGGCGACGTTGTAGGCCTGGGGCACGTAGGCGGAGACGTATTCGGCCCCGAGCCGGAAGTTCGTGACGTCCTCGTCGGTCAGGAAACCCACCAGCCAGACCTCGTCGGCAAAGACATTCACGAGCACGGCCTTGGTGAAACGCCGCTTTTCGCCGATGAAGGCGTCGAAGAAATCGCGGATGGAGGAGTAAACGAAGCTCACGCCCGGCGTGCGCTCCAACCAGCCGTCGATCAGGGCGAGCGCGCGCCGCATGAGGAAGAACGAGCCGATCCAGCCGACAAGGATAACGAAGCCGAGCACGATGACGAAACCGAGGCCGGGCAGGTTGACGTAGGGGCGCAGCAGACCGTCCACCCGCGTGAAGAGCCAGTGCAGGACGATGACCGTGAGCACCAGCGGGCCGAGGATGAGGATGCCGTGGCCGAGATAACGCAGCAGGCGGGACCAGACAGGGGAGCGGGCGGGCATGGTTCAGCGCGGGTTATGCGGTTCGGCCCAGAGCCGGGCGAGGTGGAGCAGGGTTTCGGCGGCCTTGGTCATGTCCTGCAGGCTGACCCATTCGCGCTGGCTGTGCACCTCGTGCATGCCGGTGAAGATGTTGGGCGTGGGCAGGCCGCGGGCGGTGAGGCGGGAGCCGTCGGTGCCGCCGCGGATGGGTTGGTCGAAGGGCTCGACGCCGGCGCGTCGGGCGGCGGCGCGGGCGAGCTCGACCGGCCGCATGTCTTTTTCGAGCCAGTAGCGCATGTTGCGGTATTGCTCGGTGAAGGTGAGCGTGATCCGGGCGCGGGGTTCGGCCGCGCGCAGCTCGGCGGCGATCTTTTCCATCAACGCGCGCTTGGCGGTGAGACCGGCGAGCTCGAAGTCGCGCAGGATGAAGCGGACGGTGGCATGTTCGGCGCTGCCGGTGAGGCCCAGCGGATGGATGAAGCCGCCGCGGCCGGCCGTGTGCTCGGGCGAAAGCTCCATCGGCAGGGCGGCCACGAAGCGGCCGGCCAGCCGGAGGGCATTGACCATGACATCCTTCGCCCAGCCGGGATGGGAGGCCACGCCGTGGATTTCCAGGAGCGCGGAGTCGGCGCTGAAGGTTTCGTAGCAGATTTCCCCGCGTTCGGAACCGTCGAGGGTGTAGGCGAAATCCGCGCCGACGGCGGCGAGGTCGAGCTTCTCCACGCCGCGGGCGATCTCCTCGTCGGGATTGAAGCACACGCGGATTTTGCCGTGCGGGATTTCCGGATGACGGAGCAGATGGCGGGCCGCGGCCATGACGATGGCGACGCCGGCCTTGTCGTCGGCTCCGAGCAGCGTCGTGCCGCTGGCGGTGATGAGGTCGTGGCCGACAGCCTCGCGGAGAAAGGGCGTGTCCTCCACCGTGAGCACCTGCGTGGGATCGTCGGGCAGCACGATGCGGCGGCCGTCGTAGGCGCGGTGGACGATGGGCTGCGCGGCGCCGGGCAGGTTGGTGGCGGTGTCCACGTGTGCGAACCAGGCGATGACCGGCGTCGGGTGCGGGACGGTGGCCGGGATGGTGGCGAGCACGTAACCGTGCGCGTCGATCGTCACCTCTTGGGCGCCGAGTTCGCGCAGTTCGCGTTCGAGCAACCGCAGCAGATCCCACTGGCCGGGCGTGCTCGGGGTGGTGGGCGAGGCGTCGTCGCTGCGCGTGTCAATCCGCACATAGCGGCAGAAGCGGTCCAGAAGGTCGGCGGAGTCGGGTGACATGCCGGCAGCTTCGCGTGCCGCGGGGCCGGTCACAATCCGAATTCCGCTCAAGCCGCGGCGCGGCGCTGGCGACGGAGGGCGACCGATTGGTCGGCGCGCCGGTCGAGCCAGCGGAGAAAGCCGAAGCGGGGACGGGGGCTGACAAATTCCTCCGGCAGGGCGCTCTGACCGTGCCGGTAGAGCGTGTTGGGGTCAACGTAGGTGCCGAAGAGGAAATCCACCAAGGGCAGGGCGAAGAAGCCGGAGATGGCCTCGTTGCAGCGGATGTCGGCGTGGTGCCGGAGATGAAAGGCGTAGGCCTTGCGCCAGAAGCGGCCCGTGCGGGGGCGGGCGACAAGGCGGTCCCACACCTCCTGCGGCAGATGCTCGATGGCGTGGATGGTCTCGTAAAGCACGAGCGACCAGAGCACCGCAATCATGCCGCCGAGCAAAATGGGCGCGGCCGGAATAAAGAACTGGAGCGGGACGAGGACAAGCGCGGCCACGCCGGTGAAGACGATGAGCGAATACCACGGGAAGTAGGAGGCCTCGTATTGTTTCTCCTCGGTGATGGGGTAGACGTTTTCCACGAGGTGAGGGATGGTTTCGCCGGCCTGGCGGCCCTTCTGGTAGCCGATGCGCGTCAGGGCGTGGTGAAGGGTGTGCTGCTTGTAGAAGTAGGCGAGAAAGGGGATCAGCGGCGCGTGGAGCACGTAGCGGTGGAAGAAAAACTCCACGAACGCGGCCGCGAGGTGGACGCCGAGGAAGACGCCGAGCACGGCCGGCCACCCGGCGGCCAATTGCGCCGACCAAACCGCGGGAGCAATCAGCGCCACCAAGCCGCAGAGGCCGGCAAAGGAGAGCGAGTTGACGAGCAGGAAAAGCCCGAGCGAAAACTTGGGCTCGGTTTTGCCACCGTGGGAATGATCGGACATGAATGGTTGGTCGTCTGCCGGGATGGCAAAGCTGCGCCAATCCATAGATTATCGCGGTTTGCGCCAGTGTAATTTCTTCGCAAAAATTATCTCCTTCGGGAATCTATTTTTAGTTTCAGCCGGCGGATGCAGAGGTTTTGCAGGACCGCCGTGCCGCGGCCGCCGCAGCAGTAGGCGAGCAGCACGGCATCGCCGGTGCGGTGGATGGCCGTGTAGCAGAAGCCGCGGGCGGGGTCGTCTTCGAGCAGGTGCGGCGCGCTCCAACCGGCACCTTCGTCACGGCTGAAGGCGGCGACGAGCGGGGTGCGGCCCCAGCTGGAACTTTCGGCGTAAACTTTTTCCTGATGCACGGTGGCGCCAAGCGCGGTGGGATCGTTCCAGACGGCGAGCCAGAGCGGCTCGGCGCGCGGGCCGATATTTTTGACCGAGAGCGGGCTGCACGGGGAAGTGAAGCGGGACGGGCGCGGCTCGCTCCAGGTTTCGCCGCCGTCGCGGGATTCGAATTCCCATTGCTGCCCCGCGCTGGTGCGGGCCCAGCCGTAGAGGGAACCGTCGCGCCGTTCGATGAGGCCCGGCTCCTGCAGACCGGATGCGACGGCCGCGGACACGCGCAGCCGCTGCCGGCTTTCCCGCCAGGTGATGCCGTCATCATCGGACAGAAAGAAGCGGTCCTCGGCGTGGGCCTCGATGGCGAAGTCATCCGGATCGGCCGGATTTTTCGGGCGATGCCAGGCGGCCGGGATGATGAGCCGGCCGGAGGAGAGACGCAGGATCCGGTCGTTGTTGACGACAAAGTAGCCGACCGACGGGGCACAGCAGGACGCTTCGCTCCAGGTTTTGCCCTCGTCGGCCGAGATGCGCAGGTAAGGCCGGCAATCGCGGGCGGAATTCTTGCGCAGGTAGAACAGCGCGATACGGCCGTCGGGCAGGCGCAGCAGCGAAACGCTCATGACATTGCAGCCGCCCTCGTTGGCGACGATGATGCGGTCTTCCGCGGACCAGGTGAGGCCGCCGTCCGTGGACTGGCGCACGGCGATGTCGGCCCGGGCGTGATCCTGCCAGCTGGCGCCGAGGTAGTGCGAGTAGGCAAAGAGGATGCGGCCGTCGGCCAGCGTGAGGAAGGCCCCCTCGGAATTGCGCGGGTGGCCGGGGCGGGCGGGCAATTCAAGGACCAGGGTGGAATCCATGCGCCGGCCGATATGCCGGAGGGCAACCCGGCTGTCCATCCGGGAGAAAATCCCGGTGTTATAACGTAGAAATCAAGGTGCGCAGGACGAGCGGAGCGACGGGCTTGGCCAGCACGCAATCGACGCGCAGCCCGGCGTAGGCCTCCTCGATCTCCGGGGTCAGCGCGGCGCTCAACACCAGGATGCGGCCGCGAAAGCCGATGGAACGCAAGGCGGTGACCAGTTCGACGCCGTTCATCAGCGGCATCTCGTGGTCGGTGATCACGAAGTCAAAACCGTGCGGCTCGGCCATGATCAATTCCAGTGCCTCCAGGCCGTTGGCGGCGCAGGCGAGCGCGTGGCCGTCACCGGTCAGGACCACTTCCATCAACTCGCGCATGGAGGGAAAATCCTCGACGTAAAGAAAACGGCGTGGCTGCGGGCCGCGGGCCGGGAAGGATGAAGTCTGGGGAGACATGGCGGCGGACGATAAGGCGATGATGCATCCAGACCCGCCGGAGCCAAGCCGGGTTCTGCCAAAAAAATGTGAAGTTGCCGGACCGCTCAGCCCGCCCGGGGCGCGATGGGCCGGGCGCGTTCGCAGAGCTGGAGCGGCACGCCCCAGGGATCGCGCAGCATCACGAGCAGCGAGCCGTCGGGCTGGGGCTCGTCGCGGAGGAGCTTGGCGCCGGCCTTCACGAGCCGGCTGCACTCGCCGCGTGCGTCGGCCGCCACGACCGCGATGTGAAAGCAGAGGGGGTGGGCGGCGGCGTAGTCGGGCACCGGGGCGGCAGGGTTGGAATAGAATTCCACGATCACCCGCCCGGTGTCGTCGGCGAGGAAGTGGGTGTAGGGCGATTCCTCGCGGCGGTGGGCGACGGCGAAGCCGAGATGTTCGACATACCAGGCGGCGACGGCACGGGCGTCCGTCACGTTGAGGGCGAAGGGTTCGAATAGCATGGGGATGCTGTTGCCCAGGCGGGCA
>JAHCLN010000169.1 GCA_026125215.1 Opitutaceae bacterium | reverse complement strand
GGCCACAGCGATGTCCTCGGCGGGGCGCTGGTGCTGGGCGCGGATGCGCCGGAAGAGTTCACCCGCCGCGTGCGCGACTGGCAGCGGCTCGGCGGCGCGGTGCCGGCGCCCTTCGACTGCTGGCTGCTCCTGCGCAGCCTCGCCACCCTGCCCGTGCGCATCCGGGCGCAATCCGCCACGGCCGCCGCCCTCGCCACGTGGCTCGCCGCGCATCCGCGGGTCGAGGCCGTTTTCTATCCCGGCCTCTCCTCGCATCCCGGTCACGCCATCGCCGGCCGGCAGATGAGTTCGCCCGGCGCGATGATTTCCTTCCTCGTGCGCGGGGATTTTGCCGCCACCGGCGCCGTGGCCGGCCGGCTGCGGCTCATCACCCGCGCCACCAGCCTCGGCGGCGTCGAGAGCCTCATCGAACACCGCAAGCTCGCCGAGGGCCCCGGCTCAGCCACGCCCGACAATCTGCTCCGGCTTTCCGTCGGCCTCGAACACGCCGACGACCTCAAGCTCGACCTCCAGCAGGCGCTCGGCTAAATCCGGGTTCATGCAAACCCGTCCCTTCGGCAAACACGGCTTCAACTGTTCCGAGATCGGCTTCGGCGCCTGGGCGATCGGCGGCGCGTGGGGCCCGCAGGCCGACAAGGACTCGCTCGCGGCGCTGCACCGGGCGCTCGATCTCGGCTGCAACTTCATCGACACCGCCGCCGGCTACGGCAACGGCCGCAGCGAGCGCCTCATCGCGCAGACCCTGCGTGAACGCGAAGCCGCCGGAAAACACGGCCGCGTGTTTGTCGCCACCAAGACCCCGCCCACCGGCGGCGCCTGGCCGCCGTCGCCCTACGACCGCGCCACCGACCGCTACCCCGAGGCCTATCTCCGGGAAAATCTCGCCGAACGGCTCGCCCATCTCGGCACGAACAAACTCGACCTCCTGCAGCTGCACACGTGGACGCGCGCCTGGAACCGCGACCCGGTGCCGTTCAAGATTCTCCGCCAGCTCCAGCGCGAGGGAAAGATCGGCCTCATCGGTGTCTCCACCCCCGAGCACGACCAGAACTCCGTCATCGACCTGATGCGCGGCGGCTGGGTGGACAGCGTGCAGGTGATCTACAACCTCTTCGAACAGGAGCCCGCCGCCGAGCTGCTCGACGTGGCCAGGGAGTGCGGCGTGGGCATCATTGTGCGCGTGGCCTTCGACGAGGGCGTGCTCACGGGAAAATTCACCGTGAACACGAAGTTCGGCGCGGACGATTTCCGGCACAACTACTTCGCCGGCGACCGGCTCTCGCGCGCCGTGATGCGCACGGAGAAAATCCGGCAGGACCTCGAGGGCACCGGCTACACGCTGCCGCGGGCGGCGCTCAAGTGGGTGCTTGCCCATCCGGCCGTCTCCGTGGTCATCCCCGGCATCCGCAATGTCGCGCAGGCCGAGGCCAACTGCGCCGTGAGCGACCTGCCGGCGATGCCGGCCGCGCTCGTGGAAAAACTCCGCCGCCACAACTGGCGCCGCGCCTTCTGGTATGGCGGCAAGTGAGGCGGCGCGACGTTTCCGGCTTTGCGCAGCAGCACAGGTAGGGCCTGACTCGCCAGAGGCGAGCAAGCCCCTGTGCGCCTGCGGTGCATCCGGGCAGGCCGCGGTCCGCTCGGAGATCGGACCCTACCGGCGCTACCGCGCCTCAGTGCCACGGCCACAGTTTGATTCTAAAAGGCTCTAATCCAAGAGCGAAGGAATTTGCTATCGCGCGAGATTCCTCACGCGTAGCCGTCTTGCTCCAGGCGGCCACGCTGGACATCGCGCGACATCAGCGGGTGGAGCACGCCGCCGTCCACGGTAAGGCACTGGGCGTTGATGCCGGCGCCGGCGCGGCTGAGCAGCAGGCACAGCGGGCCGAGCAGATCGGCCGGCGTGAGCCGGCGCGGGAGGGATTGCCAGCCAAGCAGGACGTCCTCGCCGGCAATCGTGCCCGCTTCCTTCTCCACCCGGATGGCGCCGGGCAGGATGCAGTTCACCGTGACGCCGGAGCCCTGCAGCTCGTGCGCCAGCGAACGGGTGAGCGCCATGACCGCGCCTTTCGACGCCGCATAGGCCGTCATGTAAGCGCCGCCGAGCTCGCTGACGATGGAGCCGGTGAACACCACGCGCCCCTGCGGGCTCCGCCGGACAACCGGCAGCAGGTGCTGGGTAAGCGTGGCGGCGGCGCGCACGTTGACCTGCCACACGGCATCCCACGGCGCGGGAGAGATTTTTTCAAAACGGTGGCGCGGATCGATGCCGGCGTTGTGCAGCACGGCATCAACCGGGATGCCGGCGGCGACGATGGCCCGGCCGGTGGCGTCAACCGCCGCAGGATCCGCGAGGTCGCATTCGAACAGGCGCAGGCGGGTTTCGTCCACGGCGAGCTCCGCCCGCACCGCCTCCATCTCGGCGCGCCCGAGGCTGACCGCGACGAGGTTCAGCCCCTGCGCCAGCAGACCGGGCAGCAGGGCGCGGCCGATGCCGCGCGTGATGCCGGTGATGACCAGCGTCCGGCCGGCGAGGTCGTGAAACTGGAATTCAGGATTCATCAAAGTGCGCTCACCCGGAGGGCGTCGGACGGCTTGAACAGAACCTCGTGCCAGGCCGCGCCCAGCCCCGGGCCCTCCGGCGCGGCGATGCGGCCGGCCTTCACCGCGGGAAGGTGCGTCACCAGCTCGGGATAAACGAGACGCAGGAGCATCCGCACGGTTTCCTGCCAGGCGACGTTGGCGCGGGCCACGCCGACGTGGATGCCGGCAAGGAGCGTGAGCGGGCCGGTGCAGTCGTGCATCATCACCGGGATGTTCCAGGCCTGCGCAAGATCGGTGATGCGCGCCGTGGCCGTGATGCCGCCGACCCAGGTGGGATCGATCATGACGTAGTCCGCCGCCTGCCGCTGCAGCACGAGCCGGTAATCCTCGACGGTCGTCAACATCTCGCTGACCGCAAGCGGGAGGCCGCAGCGTTCGCGGAAATCACGGATCGTGTCCACGCAGTCGGGCCGGATGACATCCTCCAGCGCGAGCGGGTTCACCTCGCGCATGGTCGCGGCGAGGCGCAGCGCCATCGGCAGTTGGAAGAATCCATGGCCGTCGAGGATGAGTTCGAGCTTGTTGCCCGCCGCGGCGCGCATCGCCCGGAAGGGCTGCATCCCGGTCTCCAGGTCGGCGCCGCTGACGAAGAGGCTGCCATTGGGCTTGTGCGCGGCGAAGTCGAAGGTCCACAGCTTGGCGCCCTCGATGCCCTCGGCCAGCAGCTCGCGGGCGTAGGCGGCCGGTTCGTGGAGCGCGTTCCAGTAATCGTTGAGCGGCTCGGGCACGCCCATGCGGCCGTAACCGGGCCACATGCCGCCGGGTTCCGGCGTCTGCCCGCGGCCGTAGCCGGTGCTGTTGTAGATGCGCACGCCGTCCTGCGCCCGGCCGCCGAGCAACTGCCAGACCGGTTGGCCGCAGGCTTGGCCCTTGAGATCCCACAGCGCGAGGTCGATCGCGGAGAGAGCCCTCAGCTCGGCCCCGCGCGCGCCGAAATTGGCCGCGCGCTCATAGAGAAAGCGCCAGTGGCCCTCGATCGCGAGGGCATCGGCACCCAGCAACCGCGGCGCCATCCAGTCGTGGATCACGGCGGCGACCGCCGTGGGAATGTAGTGCGTCTCGCCGCAGCCGATGAGGCCGTCCGCGGTGTGGATCCGGCAGAGCAACAGGCCGGAAGGATGCGCGACGGTTTCGATCCGGGTAATTTTCATGGGGCGGCGAGGCGGGAGTAACGGCGATCCGGCGCGGAGAGGCAAGCACCGCGGTTCTGCCTTGGCGTCCACCTGCGGCCGGCCGATGCTCGGCCCGTGCTGATCCCGCTTTTGCTCGCCCCCCTGTTCATGCTCTTCGAGCTCTGGCAGCTCGTGATCGGCGAGCGTTATCTCGGCATCAAGCAGATCGAGCGCGGGGCCGACCCGCGGGAGCTGGGGTTGGGCGAGTTCACGGCGTTTTGTTGGAGCGCCGCGCTGTTTTTCTACTGGGCCTGGATGCTCACCCTGCTGTTCCTGCCCTTCGGCCGGGGTCATGCCGCCCTGCTGCTGGGCATCACCGTCGTCGGTTATCTGCTCCGGCGCACCTGCAGCCTGAAATGGGTGCTCGTGATCCTGACTTTCGAAGGCGCGCTGCGGATCGGCCTGCTGCTCTCGCTCTTTGTCTACGCCTGGCGGCGGCTGTGAAGCCGCTCAGCGGGAGAAGCGGCGCGTCTCGGCCTTCGGTGCCGGGGCGGCGAAGGAAGCCGAGAAAAAATCCTGCGCTGCGGTGATGAGCTTGGAATACTTCGTGTAATCCCCGGCCCAGGAGTTCGGCAGACACAGCCGCTTCATCACACCCCGGCCACGGCCGTCCGGCGCCTGTCCGTCGGGTGTCAGCTCCAACGAGAACCGCGGGTCGGCGCCATGCACCACGTAGTGCCGGGACCCGCCCGGCAGGTCGCGCTCGATCCTGAGGAAATGGGGTTCGTTCATCGCGCAGCCGGAAACTGGGCGCATCCGGCCCGGGGCTCAACCTCCGTTTTCGCCGCCTTTCTCCTTGAGAAAGCGCCGGCCGGGCCGCACAAACTCCCCGCGCCCGCGAGCCGCCCATGAGCCTACCCGACTCCTCCCCCAAGCTGCCCAAATGGTTCTTCCTGGCCACCGACGTGCTGCTGATCGCCGTCGCCGCCTTCATCGCCGCCAACAGCGAGCGCCCGCTCCAGCTCCCGGTGGTGTTTGCCATCATCGGCTGCGTGCTCACCGGCGCCCTCATCACTTCCGCCGCGCTCATCGCCGACTATGCGCGGCGCCAGGAAGACGGCCTCGACGACCGGCAGCACGCGCTGGAAGCCCTCTCCCGCACCGTCGCCACCTCGGCGGAGCAAATCAGCATCGCCGTCAACGGCCTCAACGAACTGGCCGACCTCGCGCACAAAAACCTCAAGCACGCCGAGCACCTGCCGCAGAAGCTGCAGGAAAAAATCAACGACTTCACCCGGCAGCTCAACGACGCCGCCGTCACCGAGAACGAGGCGCTCCAGCAGGAAATCAACACCCTGCGCGCGAGCGAGGCGGAGAAACTCGAGGCCGCGGCCGACCGGATCGCGAAGGTCGCGGCCGACCTCGCCAAACTGGAAGCCGCCGCCGCCAAGCACCTGGCCGCGACCACGGAAGCCATGGCCAAGCTGCCGGAAACGCTGGCCAAAGCCCGCACCGAGGCCGAACAGGCGCTGTCGGTCGCCCAGAATGCGGCCCTGCGCGCCTTGGAGGCCAAGCTGACCGCGCCCGCGCCGACCCCGGCTCCGCCTCCCGAGGCCGCGCTGCCGCCCGCAGCCGCCCCCGCCGAACCTGCGCCGAAGCCGGCTCCCGCCGCGCCGCCACCCGAACCCGCACCGGCACCGGAGCCAACACCTGCACCGCCAGCCACTCCCGCGGCGGTGGAGACAACCGCGGCTGCACCGGCCCCGACGGAGGAGCCGAAGCCAAAAAAAACCCGGGTGCCCCGCAAAGCCCGGATGGATGAACTTGCCCTGCCGATGCCCGGCGACCCGCCGGCCGATGAACCGGCCGCGCCCGCGGCGGACGATTTCAGCCAGACCTCGCCGGAGGAGGCCGCACCGGTCAGCGCCGTTTCCACCGACGGCGCCACCCGCCTGCTCGTCACCGCCTACATCGGCATCGGCAACCGGCTCTTTGTCCGCGGCACCGGACCGGGGCTCAGTCCCGACAAAGGCGTGCCCCTGCAATTCGTCTCCATCGGGAAGTGGCGGTGGGAGTCTGCCGAGGCCACCGGCCCGCTCACGGTCAGCCTCTACAAAAACGATGACACCCCCTGCGCCGCGCTGGGAGAAATCACCCTTGAGCCCGGCCGCCAGACCGAGGTGACCGCCACCTTCTGACCCCCCGCCGCCACCCATGAGCGCAGACCCCGGGGCAAACCCAGGCTATCCGCCCGAAAGCGTCGGGCACCTGATGGAGCCGCCGATTGCGGTCTTTCCTCCCGACCTGACCGTCGGCGAA
>JAHCLN010000168.1 GCA_026125215.1 Opitutaceae bacterium | reverse complement strand
CGAGGTCATGGCCCAACTGAGCACCATCGTGGAGGAGTGGGTCGAAACCATGCTCCGTGAGGGTCATCCGCTTCCGGCCGGCACGGCCGGGAAGAAATACTCCGGCCAGTTTGTCGTCCGCGTCACCCCCGAGCTGCACAAAAAGGCCTCGCTCAAGGCGCTCGCGCGCGGCGAAAGCCTCAATCAGTTTGTCGCCGCCGCCCTCGGCAAGGCCTGAGCCGGACTCATGCAGTTGAAATGTATGGGCGTGGACGAGCCACGCTCCTACAAGACAGTTAAACCAAATGATGCCCGGGTAGGCACCCGCTGGCCTACATCCGATTGCATGGCCCGGCTGAGGCAAAAGGACCGGCGGCGCAAACGCGCTTGAGTCGCGGGGCGGGAGGCGTGTGCTGGGGGCGTGGTCATCAATTTCTCCGCCTACAAGTTCACGCCGCTGGGCGACCTCACGCCGCTGCGCGACGGGTTGCGGGCGTTTTGCGCGGAGCAGGGGCTGCGCGGGACGATTTTGCTGAGTCCGGAGGGAATCAACCTGTTCGTGGCGGGGGCGCGGCCGGCGGTGGAGGCGCTGCTCGCAAAGCTGCGGGCCGTGCCGGGCTTGGGCGACCTCACCCCGAAGGAGAGCGTCAGCGCGGAGCAGCCGTTCAACCGGATGCTGGTGAAGATCAAAAAGGAGATCATTGCCTTCGGCGTGGAGGGCATCGACCCGGCGCGGCGGCCGACGCCAAAGCTGCCGGCGCGCACGCTCAAGCAGTGGCTCGACGAAGGCCGGCCCGTGACGCTGCTCGACACGCGCAACGACTACGAGGTGCGACTGGGCACGTTTCGCGGGGCGCGGCCGGCGGGCATCCGGCATTTCCGGGATTTCCCGGCGGCGGTGGCGAAGCTGCCGGAGGAGCTGAAGTCGCGGCCGGTAGTGATGTTCTGCACGGGCGGCATCCGCTGCGAGAAGGCCGGGCCGTTCCTGGAGCGCGCGGGTTTTCGCGACGTGCACCAACTGGAGGGCGGCATCCTGAAGTATTTCGAGGAGTGCGGCGGCGCGCACTACGACGGCGAGTGTTTTGTCTTTGACCGGCGCGTGGGCGTGGACCCGGCGTTGCGGGAGACGGCCGCCGTGCTCTGCTACAACTGCCAAATGCCGCTGACGGTCGCGGACCAGCAGGATCCGGCCTATGTGCCGGAGAAATCGTGTCCGCACTGCGCGGGCAAATCAGCGGCGGTGAAGGCCAACGAATAATGCGGCGGTTCGCCGGAAATTTGTAGGGCGGGGTCGCTGACCCCGCCTCGGTAAGCATCAGGCATCGAAAGGCGGGATCGGCGATCCCGCCCTACAAGGAAAATCCGGCTCAGGGCCGGGCGAGCACTTCGGGGGCGGCGGGCGGGTAGGTGCGGCTGAGCAGCTCCGGCGGCACGGGGATGATGCAGATGTTCATCGAGCGGTTGTCCTCGGAGAGCATGGCCGACTGGATCTGGATGCGGGTGCCGTCGGGGCTGAAGGTGGGGTGCGGATGGTCGGCGGCGGTGGCCTTGTGGCCGGTGGAAAGGAGGATCATCTCGTCGGTCGTGCGGTCGATGAGGTAGAGGCTGCGGGCGAAGTCGTCGCCCACGGCCCAGCGGCCGTCGGCGGAGCCGTGGACGTGCCAGAGTCCGCTGCCGGACTTGGTCTGGCCGGCGATGCGCATCTCGCGGGTGCGGAGGTTGACGATGCCGAGGCCGGTGGGTTTTTCGCGCGAGCCGGAGGGGCCCCAGGCGTCGTTCACGCCGGGTTCGCGGTGGCCCATGATGGCGATGGCCACCTCGTCGCGGGTGATGACGGCCTCGTGGGTGACCCATTCGTAATCGGCCTCCGGGTAGAGCGGGCGCAGGCCGGTGCCGTCGGCGCGGACGGTCCAGGTGCGCTGCGGGGATTTGCCGCCGGTCTCCCAGCAGAAGACGATCTCGCCGGGCAGCCAGGGATTGGTCTGCACGTGCCCGATCTGGAAGGGCACGGCGACGACGAAGGAGAGTTCGCCGGTGGCGAGGTCCATGCGGGCGATGCCGGTGGGACCGGCGCCCATGTTGCGCGGGCCGAAGTTTTCGGCGATCGCGGTGCCGGGGGGCAGGTGTTGCGCGGCCTTGTCCCGGCCGACGCGGAAGTAGGCGGAAGTTTCCTCGGCATCGAGGGCCATGTCGCCCACGGCCTGCCAGTCGGCGGGGATGGTGCCGCACACGCGCTCGTAGGCCGCGGCGCCCTGCAGGGTGCCGGCCGCGCTGTCGGCGAAGAGTTTCTCCAGATTCACCTCGATGATCTGGGAGGGGCCGCGTCCGGCCGCGCCGTAGGCGGGTTCCGCACCGGTGACGGCGGCGGCCGGCACCTGCGGGACGCGGAGGAAGTAGAGCTTCATCGAATGCTGCGCGAGGCAGAGCATGCCGCTGTAGCCGTGCTCGGTGACCTGCACCATGACGCCGGTTTCCTCATGGACGGCCATGGCCTGGCCGCGCACGCGGTTGGAACGGAAGACAAGCCACTGGCCGTCGGCGGTCCATTGGCGGTGGGTCTGGTAGATCTTGGAGTCGCCGGCCGGCGTGCTGGTGAGAAACGTGAGCGGCACGCCGGTGACGGGGTCGGGCACGATTTTTTTCTCGGAGGGAAAGCGCGTGCCGATCTGGGCGGCGGCGGTGGCGGCGAGCAGGCAGCCGAGCGTGAGCAGCGGGAGGACGAGGGAAGGGCGGGGCAGGGACATGGGAAACAGGGGTTGGGCTATCACCCGGCGCGGATGACAGCGTCACACTGTCCGTTGGGCCCGGGGCGGCGAACCGTTTCGCGCCGAGTTTGACTGTCAGCGCGATTCCGGGGTCAGCGCTTCCGGAAGGCGAAGCGGTGGTAGCGGATCGTGCGGTCGCGGAAGCCGGTGTGCATCTGGCCGCCGACGAGGCCGGCGAACTCGCCGAAAAGATGCCGGAAGCGGGCGGGAATGAATTCGGCGATGAGCGCCCGCTTGCGGGCATCGTCGGCCTCCAGCGCGGCGGCGACCGCTGCGGTGATGTCTTCGTCCTCGACCTGCTCCCAGCCGGGCTGGGCGGCGAGGGCGGCTTGGAGCGCGGGCAGGTCGGCTGCGGCGCGGAAATCGGTGTAGAGAAACCAGCCGCCGGGGCGGAGAACGCGCGCGGTCTCGGCGAAGAATTTGGCGATGTGGCCGTAGCAGTGGCTGCTCTCGACGTTGAGGACGGCGTCGAAGGCGGCGTCGGGAAACGGCAGGCTCTCGGCGTCGCCGGCGACAAAGGTGAGGTTGGCGACATCCGCGTGCCGCCGGCGGCAAAGCGCGACGGCCTGCGGCGAATAATCGAGGCCGGTGATGCGCCGCGGGTGGTGGTAGCGGGCGATGAAGCTGGCGCCCCCGCCGTGTCCCGAACCGACCTCAAGCACATCGCGGCCGGCGAGATTCGCCGCCGAGGCCACGCGGTGGTAGAGCTGGATACAGAGCCGGTCGGCTTCGTCGGCGGGGTCGAGCGTGAGCACGGGACCCGTCGGCGAGAGGAAGCCGTAGTTCATGAACGTCCAGTCGGCACCGCGGTAACGCTTGGCCAGCCGGCCATACCACCAGCGCCAGAGCAGCCGGCGGAGGGCCGGTGAGTGCTCCAGAAGCAGGACGAGCAGCCGGATGAACATGCCCCATTTCACCACGTAAAAACCCGGGCTGGCGAGCCCGGGTTGCACAGATGGCGGCGGCGGGGCGGGCGGATCAGCCGGCCACGTAGGGCCGGAAGCCGCGGACCATCAGCCCGCGCTGGGCGTTTTCCTTTTTGGCGGCGGCGGCGTGTTTTTCCGCGACGGCGCGGTTGTCGGCCGTGGTGGCGTTGACGACGACGTAGTCATCGGGCCGCCGGTAGCGGTGGATGAAGACGGGACGTGGACCGTTGGAGTGGTTTTCCTTGGAGCCGTGGATGCAGCGCACGTGGAAGAAGATCGAGTCGCCGGCTTCGCCGCAGAGCGGCAGGGCCTGTTCCCAGGTCCACTCCGCCGGATCGAGGCCGAGGTGGGAGAACGTGTCCACGTGCCGGAGCTGGCCGAGCCGGTGCGAGCCGGGCACAACGTGCAGCGCGCCGTTCACGAGATCGGTGTCCACGGCGTAGTTGAGCACGCCGACGGGTCCCTCGAAGCGGTGTTCGAAATAGGCGGAGTCCTGGTGCAGGTGCTTCGGGTGGCCGCCGACCGGCTCCTTGTAGAGACACTGGCCGTTCATGAACAGCTCGATGTCGGGACCGATGATGCCCGCGAGGATGTCAACGAGCTTGGGCTCGAAGGCGGAGCGGAAGAACGCGGCGCTGGTGTCGTAGCGGCAGCCGAGCACCATGATCTGCTGCGCGCGGCTGAAGTTCTTCGGCGCGGGCAGGAAGAGCGTGCCGTCGGGCGTGGTCCAGCCCTCGGGCACTTTCTGCGCCTGCGGCAGCAGGGCGAGGGCCTGGGCCACGGAGGCCTCGATGTCGCGCCGGATGTCCGCGAGATAGGGCTTCATCAGGCCGCGCACGATGAGGGCGCCGTGCTCCCGGTAGATGGCAACGGCGCGGGCGACATCGAGCCGCTCGGCATAAACTTCGAGATCCTGAACGGTGACGGTGGGGGTGGACATGGTGGGGGAAAATGGAAGGCGGGGTTCGGAGACCCCACCCTACAACGGCCTCAGCGCACCACGCGGGCGCCGCCGCCGCCGAAGGTCTTCTCGACCTCCTTGCGCGTGGCCATCGAGGTGTCGCCGGGGGTGGTCGAGGCCAGCGCGCCGTGGGCCGCGCCGTATTCGACCGCTTTTTGCGCGTCGTTGAATTCGAGGAAGCCGAACTGCAGGCCGGAGGCGAAGGAGTCGCCGCCGCCGACGCGGTCGAGGATCTCGAGGTCGGGGTATTTGCGCGACTCGTGGAACTTGCCGTCGTGCCAGAGGATGGCCGACCAGTCGTTGACGGTGGCGCTTTTCACGACGCGCAGGGTGGTGGCCGCGACCTTGAAGTTGGGGAACTCCTTCACGGCGGTCTCGATCATCTGCTTGAAGGCGTCGGTCTCGATGTGGCTGATGTTGTGGTCCACGCCCTTGACCTCAAAGCCGAGCGAGGCGGTGAAGTCCTCCTCGTTGCCGATCATGACATCGACATACTTCGCGATCTCGCGGTTGACCTCCCGGGCCTTCTTGAGGCCGCCGATGGTCTTCCAGAGCGAGGGGCGGTAGTTGAGATCGTAGGAGACGATGACACCGTGTTTCTTCGCGGCCTTGACGGCCTCGACGGTGAGTTCGGCGGTGGTGGCGGAGAGGGCGGCGAAAATGCCGCCGGTGTGGAACCAGCGCGCGCCGACTTTACCGAAAATATGGTCCCAGTCGAAGTCGCCGGGCTTGAGCTGGGAGGCGGCGGTGTTGCCGCGGTCGGGCACGCCGACGGCGCCGCGGATGCCGAAGCCGCGCTCGGTGAAGTTGAGGCCGTTGCGCACGGTGCGGCCGATGCCGTCGTCCTCGCGCCACTTGATGAAATCGGTGGCGACGCCGCCTTGCATGATGAAATCCTCGACGAGATGGCCGACCTCGTTGTCCACGAAGGCGGTGCAGACGGCGGTCTTCAGGCCGAAGCATTTGCGGAGGCCGCGCGAGGTGTTGTATTCGCCGCCGCCTTCCCAGGCGGTGAACGAGCGGGCGGTGCGGACGCGGCCCTCGCCGGGATCGAGGCGGAGCATGACCTCGCCGAGCGAGATTTGGTCGAAAACGGTGGATTTGGCGGGCTTGAGCGGGAGCGGCATGGGGAGGCAATGCAAAGCGCAGCCGCGCGGGCGGGTCAATCGCGCTGATTTTCCCATGACGCGGATTCGGGATTGGCGGCGGAGCCGGGGATATGCGATGAGTCGGCCATGTCCACGCATGCCGCCGCCACCCGGGAACTGAAGCGCCGCCTTGGCGCCGCGGTCGTCGCCACCGACGACGCCTCGCGGCAGGCCGCGGCCTTCGACAGCAGCAAGATTCCCTTTGTGCCCGTGGCCGTGATCAAGCCGCGGCGCGAGGCCGACATCGGCGTCGCGCTGACCCTGGCGAACCGGCATCGCGTGCCGGTGACGGTGCGCGGCCGGGGGACCACGCTGATGG
>JAHCLN010000167.1 GCA_026125215.1 Opitutaceae bacterium | reverse complement strand
TGCGCCAGCGCCGCCCGGGCCTGCTCCAGCCAGTCCGGCACGGGGGAACGGTTGCTCTCCGCCAGCGCGGGTCGCAGCCGGGGCAGCTCCATCAAAAAACCATCGAGCGCCACGGCGGGCCGGCCGGACTCCGCGAGCCGCTCGGTCCAATGGGCCAAGGTCGTCTGCGCGCGGCCCTCCACCGACCAGGCGCGGCGGGCCAGCGGCTGCTCAAACCAGTCGGGCTCGTCCGCAAAATAACGCTGCCGCACCGCGGTCCACGCCAGGCTGGGAAAGGCAAGATTCACAAGATGCAGCGGTGCCGTGGCGGAACCGCGCACCCGGTGCCGGTCCCGCGGCCGCACCAGATGGATCACCCCCGGACGCAGCTCCTGCGTGCGCCCGTTGCACAGGTGTTCTCCCCGGCCGCGCAGGGCCCAGAAGACCTCGTGGTAATCGTGGTCGTGGTAGCGGGCCATGTTGGCCGGCGTGAGCTCCACCCGGGCAAAGTGGTAGGCCTCCCCCGCACGCACGAAGTCGGCGAGTTTGAAATGGGCGCAGCGCAAAGGCATGACGACAATATAACACAAGAATCTGCGCTTATATGGCAAGATTTGCCGCAATAAGGATGATATAACACAAACACTATGGTTGCCACCACCTCCTCACCCCGCACCGCCCACCACCGCCTCACGCCCGCCGAGGTCGAAAAATACCGCCTCGAAGGCTACCACGTTTACCGTCAGCCGGTGTTCTCCCAGGCCAAGTTCAACGGCCTGAAGAACTGCTTCGAGGACATCCTCAACAACCTCGAGGCCGACGTGCGCCCCGAGTCCATGGACGTGCCGCACTTCCAGTATCCGCAGCTGTTCGAGTGGCTGTTTGCCGACGAGGTGCTCGACCTCGTGGAGCCCATCCTCGGGCCCGACATCGCGCTCTTCGCGAGCCACTTCATCTGCAAGCCCAAGGGCAACGGCAAGCGCGTGCCGTGGCACGAGGACTCCCACTACTGGCAGACGATGATCACGCCGATGGAGGTCGTCACCGTGTGGCTGGCCATCGATCCCTCCACCAAGGAAAACGGCTGCATGTATGTGATCCCGCGCACGCACAACACCGGCCGGCAGGGCTTCTCCGACTACGACGACCTGAAGCCAGGCGAAGCGGTGTTCAACGACGAGATCAAGGTTTCGCAGCGCGACCCGAGCAAGGCCATCGCCATCGAGCTGGAGCCCAACCAGTGCAGCCTGCACGACGGCCGCATCATCCACGGCAGCGAGCCCAACACCTCCAACATCCGCCGCTGCGGCTACACCATGCGCTACGTGAGCACGAAGGTGCGCCAGCACCACGAGAAGATCGGCCAGTGGCACCACCTCTATCTCGCCCGGGGCAAGGACCATGCGGGCAACGTCTACGGCGATCCCACCAAGGCCTACGCCGAGATGGCCCGCTTCCGCGCCAAGCACGGCAAGAACGGCCACTGAGGCCCATTTATAGGTTTGGCTTAAACGCATGGCGCGGGCATTCCCCGCGCCATGCTGCTTTCCGAACTCTCCGCCCGCGCCCGCCGGATCCGCCAACTTTACGATGAACAGGCGGTCCGCCGCGGCGGCCGGCCGTGGACCGCCGCCGAATTTGCGCAAGGCTTCGCCGGCGATGTCGGTGACCTCATGAAACTGACCATGGCCAAGCAGGGCCTGCGCCCCGCCGCCGACGTGGACCGCCGGCTCGCCCACGAACTCTCCGACTGCCTCTGGTCCGTGCTCGTCCTCGCCGAAGCCCACGGCATCGACCTGGAAACCTCGTTCCTGCAGACCATGGACGAACTGGAACAGCGCATCACCGCAGAGGCCTGATTCGGCAAATCCGAAATCGTAGGCAGCGCGCTTGCGCGCTGACCTACGGCGATTCTTTTTTACTACTCCTCCACCTCGAAGGCGAACGGCGCAAAAACCTCGCGTCCGCCGAGGTTGACCTGGCTCCAGATCACGTAGCGGCCCGGCTGCGGGAAGGTCACCTGGAAGGTCAGCACGGGTTTCTCCGGGTCGGGCCGCCAGGCGAGGTCCACCTCGTTCGGATGCAGGTGCGCAAAGCCGCTGCGCTCCTCGTCAAAAGCCACGAGGTGGGCAAAGGCATCCATCACCGGTTCCAGCGGCACCGGGCCGCCCCCGGGACGGGTGATGGCAAAACTCAGCGTGGCCGGCCGGCCGGCGCGCACGGGCGCGGCATCGGCGGCGAGATCGAACCGGTAGCCCTCGCGCACGGTGGTCCACGAGGTTTCGTGCTGCATCACGAGGCTGACCGTGGAGGTGCGGTCGGGACCCACGGGCAGATCGGCCGAGGCGTAGAGACCGCGCCCGGTCGCCACGGGCACAAAGTCGGCGAAGATGCGGTAGGTGCCGCGCCCGTGCGGCGTGAAGGCGAAAACCCAGTCCCCATCGCGCTCGCCCGGCTCGGGGTGAACGTGCTGGTAGTCCTTGAGCCACGGGTCCACGATCAGAAGGTGCAGCTTGCGGGTATGCGCCACCACGAGATCGCGCGGGCCGATGGGCTTCCCGCCCGCGGTGCGCAGGCTGACGGTCAGTTCAACCGGTTCGCCGGGCTGCGGCGCCTGCGCCGGCCGGAGGGTCATGCTGACCGGGGAGCGCACGGCCACCACCGGGATGAACTGCGGATTGGAGGGATCGCAGAACTCGAGCACATTGCCGCCGGTCACCCGGAAATCCATGTGGTTGAGATCGGTGCCGGTGGGCACATACCTGAAACCCACATAGAGCGCGGCGGCGCCGAGGGTGATCAGCGCGATCTGCCGCCAACGGGCGGGGTCGGATGCGATGGCGTGGTCGGTCATGGGCGGCGCATTTTCGCGACGAAGTCGCGCGGCTCCCAGTTGCTGCCGTCGAAGCGGTGGATAATGCGGCCCTGCTCGTTGATCAGGATGGTGGCCAGCGTGTGGTTGAGGATGGGGCCCTGGAACTCGGTGATCACGCCGAACTGGGCGAGCAGGTCCTTGATCGCGCCCTCGGGACCGGTGAGGAAGGAAAAGTTGCCGGTGTCGATGCCGCGGGCGTCGGCATATTCCTTGAGCACGCCCGGGGTGTCGTAAACCGGGTCGAGCGTGATCGAGACCAGTTCCAGGTTGGCCACCCCGGCCTCGCGGGCGAGCCGTTGGGTTTCCATCATCTTCTGCGTGGCCGCCGGGCACATGGTGGCCACCGGACAGCGCGTGAAGATGAAGTTCAGCATGATCTGCTTGCCCCGGAAACGTGCGCTCTGCACCACCGCACCGCTCTGGTCGTAGAGGGCGAAGTCCGGCAGGTTTTCGCCGACCTCGCGGTAGGCGCGGCGGCCACGGATCGCGGTGTCCTGCCGCAGGGCATTGGTGCCGGCCGCGACCACGGCGGCGGCCACG
This sequence comes from Opitutaceae bacterium, assembly GCA_026125215.1. Classification (GTDB taxonomy): domain Bacteria; phylum Verrucomicrobiota; class Verrucomicrobiia; order Opitutales; family Opitutaceae; genus UBA2377. Next base: position 2,778 of record JAHCLN010000167.1, on the reverse strand, counting down.
CGGTCGTCGGGCCAGATTTTCTCCAGCCGGTAGTTGCCGGTGTCGCTCGGGATCATCTCCGCGCGGATGAGCTGACCGGGCCGGGCGTTGGCCGCATCCCCGGCGGAAACGCCGAACTCCATCACCATCTCGGGCATGTAGCCGGGGATCTCGTCGTGCCGCACGATCAGGATGCGGCGCTCGACATCGACGTCGAGGATTTCGCCGGTCAGCGGGTAGCGCGGCCCGGTGTCCGCCACGACCGCAGGTGCCTCTTCCTGCCGGCCACAGCCCGCCGCCAGCAGGCCGGCGAGGGTCAGCGCGAGGGCATAAGATTTCATGTCACTACCGATTCGCCCGCGGATATATTTGTCAAAGGGTTTGCGGCGGTTGGCAGCAACGCTTCTATCCCGGAGTTCCCGTCCTCATGAGCATCGCCGCCAACGCCGCCCGCACCGCCGCCTACAAGCCCGCCCTTGCCTGGTTCGCCGCCCTCGGCGCCGGCTGGGTCTTCGTGCTGGTGACCCTCGGCGCCTTCACCACCAGCATCGATGCGGGCATGATCTTTCCCGACTGGCCGCTCTCGCACGGGTCGATCAATCCCGAGGGCTGGCTGGAGAACCTCGCGATGTTCGCCGAGCATTCGCACCGCCTGACGGGCATGGTGATGGGCCTTATCACCATCGCGCTGGCCCTCTGGCTCTGGCGCACGGAATCGCGCCGCTGGCTGCGCAACCTCGGCTGGGCCGCGCTGGCCATCGTGATCATCCAGGGCCTCATCGGCGGCAAGCGTGTGCTGCTCGACTCGCTGGCCGTGCCCGGCTTCGAGATGACCCTGGGCCAGATGCTGCGCATCCCGCACGGCATCCTCGCGCATCTCTACGTGTGCGTGCTGATCGCCATCGCCGTCTCCCTCACCCGCCCGTGGCTGACGCGGCCCGAACCGGTTGACCGTTCCCTGCGCCGGCTGGGCCTCCTCGCCACGGTGCTGATGGTCGTGCAGCTCGTGATCGCCGCGACCATGCGCCACAACTTTGCCGGGCTCGCCATCCCGACCTTCCCGCACTCCACCGCCGACGGCGGCTGGCTGCCGGCGCACTGGAATTTCCACGTGAACATCCATTTCGCGCACCGGGTGATGGCCCTGGTGCTGACCGTGGTGCTCGTGTGGTTTGCCGCCAAGATCTGGCGCGACCGCGGCGCCTCGCTGTTCCTGCGCTGCGGCGCTTCCGTGCTCGTGGGGCTCCTCGCCCTGCAGATCCTGCTCGGCGCGCATGTCATCTGGCAGCTGCGCGAGCCGCACATCACCACGGCGCATGTCGTGGTCGGGGCGATGCTGCTGGCCACGACGTTCTGGCTCACGTGGCTCGCCCACCGCGACGCGATCGAAGCCCCGCGCACCGCCCCATGAGCGATCCGTCCGGCAAAGCCTCGCTCGCCGACTACCTCGCGCTCACGAAGCCGCGCCTGAGCCTGCTTTCCGTCATCACCGCGCTGGTCGGCTACGCGGCGGGCCGGCCGCCGTTCATCCCCGGCGAGCTCTCCGCCCTCGCGCTCGGCACCTGCCTGGCCGCCGGCGGCGTGGCCGCGCTCAACCAATGGATGGAGCACGACACCGACGCCAGGATGCAGCGCACCGCCGACCGGCCTATCCCCGCCGGGCGCGTGCCAACCGGCTCGGCCTTCGTGCTGGGCGGACTGATGTGCGCAGGCGCACTGGGGCTGATTTTTGTGAAGGTGAACGGCCTCGCCGCGTTCTTCACGCTGCTGACCATTTTCGCCTACCTGGGCTGGTATACGCCGGCCAAGCGCTGGTCGCGCTGGAGCACGGAGATCGGCGCGCTGGCGGGCGCCTTCCCGCCGCTCATCGGCTGGGCGGCCGCCGAGGGCCGCATCTCCGCCCTCGGCTGGATCCTCTTCGGCATCCTCCTTTTCTGGCAAATGCCGCACTTCATGGCCATCGCGTGGACCTACCGGCGCGACTACGCCGCCGTGCATTTCCCGATGCTGCCGGTGCGCGACGAAGCCGGCACCTGGGTCGCGGGCTGGTCGCTGTGCAACACGGTTGCCCTGGTGGCGGTGAGTTTGCTGCCCACCTTCCTGGGACTCGCGAGCCACTGGTATCTGGCCGTCGCGGCCGCGGCCGGCGGCTGGTTTCTGTGGCGGGCGGTCGTGTTCCTGCGGCCGGCGACCCGGGAGCGCGCCGCCAAGCAGCTCTTTCACGCCTCGCTGGCCTACCTGCCGCTTGTGCTCGGCGCCTTGGTGGCGGACCGCGTGCTCTTTTACTGAAGCCTCATGAACGTCCAAGACATCCCGGCCCTCAACGCCGCCCTCAACGCCCTCGCCACCCTGCTGATGACGGCGGGCTTTCTCTTCATCAAAACCGGCCGGCGCGAAGCCCACCGGGCCGCGATGCTCGGCGCGGGCGCCGTTTCCGCCGTGTTTCTCGTCGGCTACGTCGCACACAAAATCCTGGTGCAGGGCGTGCACACCCCGTTCGGCGGCGAGGGCGCGATCCGCACGGTTTATTTCGTGATGCTCATCACCCACATCATCCTCGCGATGGCGATCGCGTGGCTGGTGCCGCGCACCTTCTGGCTCGCCATCAAGGGCGACTACGACCGCCACAAGGCCTGGGCGCGCTGGACCTACCCGATCTGGTATTACGTGTCGGTGACCGGCGTGCTGGTGTATTTCTTCCTCTACCAGTGGTGGCCGGCGGCCAAATAAAGATCCCCGGAGCAAGCTCCGGGGCATTTCGCTGTCGTCCGAGCGTAGCCGCCATTTCCTTGAAGCCGA
>JAHCLN010000166.1 GCA_026125215.1 Opitutaceae bacterium | reverse complement strand
ACGCGGCGAGCCCACCCCTGGCCAGGTCCAGACAATTTCGCCGGCCGGGAAGTTGCGCCGGCTGAACACCCCGGTCTCGGTTTCGTGAATGAATGCGGAAAAATCCGGGAGCGGTGTCACGGCCGCGTGGGGCGTGCCGCCGCTCCACATCCCGTCAAACTCCTGACGCGGCGACCAGTCGGGCAGGGTCAGCGCGGCCACGGCTTCGCTGCGGGCGTTGGCATCGTTGCCGATGGCCGCGGCTTCCTGCAGCGCGCGCAGCGAGTCAAACCGCTGTCCTTCCCGCGCGGTGAGGCGTGTGGCGTGGGCCTGGGCCACCAGCGAAGCGCGCAATTGCACGCGGGTGGCGGCTTCCGCCGCGAGGGCGCGCTCCTCGCCGGCCTCGGCCCGCAGGCGTGCCTGCTCCAGCTGCCAGGCCGCGAGCGAAGAACCGACCGCAACCACGACCAGCAAGACGAGCACCAGCGCACTGGCGCCGGCCAGCGCGGGATTGCGCCGGGCCCAGCGCCAGAGGTGGCCGAGGGGTGAAACCGGCCGGGCGTGGATCGGCCGGCCGTCGAGGAAGCGTTGCAGGTCCGCCTGCAGGGCCGGGGCGCCGGGATAGCGCGCGGCCGGATTTTTCTCGAGACACTTGAGGATGGCGGTTTCGAGATCGCGGGGCACGTCCGGGTTGAGAGCGCGGGGTGGCACCGGTTCGGACCAGTGCACCTGCGCGAGCACGCTGGCGGTGCTCTCACCGATGAAGGGCGCGCGGCCCGTGACACATTCGTAGAGGACCGCGCCCAGGCCATAGACATCCACGGCGGGGCCGGGCTGCGGGTCGGCCTCCAGCAATTCCGGTGCAAGGTAGGAAGGTGAGCCCGCCACTTCGTCGGAACGCGTGAGTTCGCCGGTGCCCTGGGTGGCGGAGCTGAGGCCGAAGTCGGTGATTTTGGGTTCACCCGCGGCCGTGAGCAGGATGTTGGAGGGCTTGAGATCGCGATGCAGGATGCCGCCGACGTGGGCATGCGCCACGGCCTCGGCCAGCTTGACCCCGAGCGTCGCGGCCGCCCGGGGGGCGAGCGGCCGGCCGGCCAGATGGGCACGCAGGTCGCCGCCTTCGCAGTATTCCATCGCCAGGTAGGCGCCCGCCGGACCGATCCCGACTTCGTGCACCGTCACGATGTGCGGATGGGAAATCTGCGCCGCGGAACGGGCCTCGCGGATGAGGCGCGATTCGAGCCAGTCGGCCGGGCGCGGTCCCGGGGCGATCACCTTCAGCGCCACCAGCCGGTCGAGGCTGCGCTGTCGCGCCAGCGAGACCGCGCCCATGGCGCCGCGGCCCAGCTCGGCGATGAATTCAAACTCGTCCGCGGCGGCCGGTTCTTGCGCCGACCGCAGGGCCGCGTGCAGGGCGCAACGCGGACAGGCGCCGCCGGTCGTGGCGGGCTCGTATTCGCATTGGCAGACCGGGCAGGTGATCATGCGGCAAAGAATGATATTGGGAATTCGCCGCGGTCTTGCACCCGGAGTGCCGGCGCTCAGCCCCCCAGGGCGGCGAGGCAGTGCCGCAGTTCGGCCTCCACCTCGCTGCGCGTGGCCACGGTGGCCGCTACCTCCGCGCGGATGAGTTCCTGGTAGCGTTTGCCGAGCCGGTGCACGAGCACGGGCACCGCCCCGCGGGAGACGCCGAGTTCGCGGGCCACCCGGTCGTAGTCGCCCGCGGCGGGACGGGCGGTAAGGTGGGGGCGGAGCACGGCGAGCAACCGGGCTTCGCCGTTTTTCCGGTATTCCTCCTCCAGCCGGGTCATCGCATTGCGCAAAAGGGCGAGCGCCCATTGGCGGTCGTATTCGGCCGCGGGATCGGCGTTGTGGGAGAAACGGGCGTTGGCCGCCGCATCGAGTTCTTCCAGCGGAATGGGCGGTTTGCTGCCGCCGCGTTTTTGGGCGGTCTGCTTCTGCCATTGGTTGCCGAGAAAATGCCGGCAGGTCTGCCGCAGGTAGGCGCGGAACCGGCCCCGCTCGGGATCGGCCGTGGCGAAGAAATCGTTTTCGAGCAAGTGGGCAAAGAACGCCTGGGTGAGGTCCTTGGCATGCTCGGCATCGTTGCCCAGATGCCGGATGAAGCCATAGACCGGCTGCCAGTAAATCCGGCACAACTTCTCCAGGGCCCGGCGTTTGCGCGCGCCGTCGGTGCCGGCGTCAAGCACCACGCTCCAGTCCGTGGTATCGAAGGCGGCGGGCCCCTTGGCGGGTTCGGACTCAGGGGAGTGGGGGGCGGGGCCGCGCACGGCACGATTTATCCGTAATTCCCGGCCCGGCAGTCAATAAATTGCAGTAGCGCGCATGGATCCACATCACTCAGGCACCGGAAAATTGGGACGATGGCTTTTGATCTGCACCATTTTGCTGGCATGGGCGACGGTCGCACGGGCCGAGAACAAGAGTTCCATCGTTTCAGGGTTACTGCCCAACGTGTGGAATGATCCCTTGCGGTGGACCTCAAGCGGAGAGCCCGATGCCGGGGACAATGTGTTTATCGGCTCGGCCATGATCGAATCCGAGCTGCCGGCGGCCAACCTGCCGATCCTGTATGTTTCCTCCCGGCCCGATGACACGATTCTGGGCACGCTGACGATCAATTCGCCCGGATTGGCCGGGTGGTCGGAAGACTTCCTTGCCGGCCAAACCACCCTGCTGGATTTTGGCGCCTACTTTGCCCGCGGCATCCACCAAGCGGCCGGTGTGCTGCGCACCACCAATGAAATCATCGGCTACAACCTGCATGGCTACTTCCTGCAGACCGGCGGCCTGCACACGGTCGAGGAAGACTCGGTGTTGGGCAAAGACGCCGGCGGCGTGGGTGCCTACCTGATCAATGCCCCGGTTGACGGGCTCTACCGGGTGCGGCGGGATTTCACCGTGGGGGATGCGGGCACCGGATTTTATCAACAATTTCTGGGTGAGCTTATTGTTCAGCGAGACCTCTGGTTTGGGCAAAAAACCGGTGGCGTGGGTTATGGATTTATCTCCGGACCCGCGCATGTGTGGCGTGATCTGACGATTGGTGGGAGCGGGCTTGGGGTGGTCTCGGTCACCGCTGACCTTCAGGTTGGCGGCTCACTCTATATTGGTCGCAATGCGAATGGAGCGGGTGGGCTGCTCGCCGGACTAAACTCGCAGATTCAAGTCACAGGAAATGCCTATGTAGGACACGGCGAAGATGCGGTCGGCCAATGGGACATTATGCCGGGCGCGGATACCGTTACGATTACCGGAGCCATGGTGCTCGGGGACCGTGGCCAAGGCACGGTAAGCATGAATCCCGGCACCATTCTGCATGTCGGTCAGGACCTGACGCTGGGAATTGAGGGGTCGGGGATTTTTGAAGCGACCGGGCCCAACTACATCCAAGTTGGCGGCAATTTGCTGATGGCGGCCAACCCCACGGGCGAAGGTGAGCTGTCGCTCACCTACGAGAGCCAGCTGGATGTGGGCGGAGGCGCCATCTTGGCCGAAGCCGGTGCAGCGAGTGTGCTTGTCGGTCCGATCAGCACTCTGGCTGTGGCCGGAGATTTCACCGTGGGCGGGTCCGGGTCGGCCAATGTGTTGGCTGTCGCGGGCAGCACGATCACCATGGGGCAGGATCTGATCATGGCCCGCTCGCCTGGTTCCAATGCGGAAATGCGGGTGGAGATCGACTCCGGCCTGACCGTGGCTGGCGACACCATCATCGGCCGTGCGGGGACGGGAGTTCTGATCGTGGGCGGCAACGGCGAAGGCAACAATGGGACAGCCGCTTTCGGGGGCGTGCTGGACATCGGCACACAATCGGGCGGCACCATCGGCTCCGGCCGGCTGGTGCTCAACCAGGGTTCCGTGGACGTGGACGGTTACACCCGGGTCGGCCTGATGGGCCACGGCACATGGGAACAGGGCGGAGGCCAGGCCGTATTCAACAACAGTTTCGTTTTGGGCCATGACGTCACGGGTTCCGGTCACCTCGACCTCTCCGGCGGTTCCATGAGCGGCATGGTGATGTTGGTGGTTTCAAACGCTTCGGCCCAGATCAGCGGTGGATCCCTGCAGTTCCATAGCGTTCAACAGTCTGGCGGTAATCTGACCTTTGGCGCGGGCCAAAATCTTGTCATCGGCGGAGAAGCGCCAGCGGACCACCGGGTCAACAGTTACTCCCTCAGCAATTCCGGCACGCTCGCGGTATCCGAGCTGCTTATCAATGGCGGCACCTTCCAACAGCATGGCGGCAATCTGGTCACCGACCGCATTGAATTTAACGCGGGTGAAATATACGGCGAATTTCAGAGCACCGGCACTTTCACTTACAATCAAGGTGCGAATTTCGCCGGGCGGCTCAACACCAGCGGCACGTTCGACATCACCGGGGAATTCAGCCCGCAGGGCGGCATGATTGTCAGCGGCGGCTACACCACGCTCGGATTGGGCGGGGTGTATTCCGGCGGCGCGGTGGAGGTGCGCGACGGTGGTCAACTCGACATCCGCACAGGTGCCGTCTTCCGGCCGGAATGGGATCTGCGCGTCAGCGGCGGGCGGCTGGATGTGCATGGCGAAGGCATCGTCTTTGATCCCGACGAATTGATCATCACGGGCGGCATGACCACATTCACCTTGTCCGCTGTCTCAGCGCTCGATCTCACCCGCACGACACTGCGCTTCGGTTCGGAGTCGGCCGAGGGCGCGGACCTGATCATCGGCTACAGCGAAGTTCCCAATATTCTGCCCGGGGGAAGGACCCTCTATTGGTCCGGATCAAGACATCTCGGGGACACCGGGGCGAGCCGGCTTTACGGCGACTGGACTATCAGCGAGCAGGCCGTCCTGCGCGTCGAGGGATCAGGCGACAAGAAGCTGATGGATGCGATGACCAATTACGGGAACGTGAATTGGCTGGACGGCAACCTGCTCGGCTCCGGCCGATTCACCAATCATGGCAGCATGGTGGTTTCGGCCAGCGGGGACTATTGGTATCCGCAGCTCTACAACCACGGGACCATCTACGTGGACAATGCCGGTGGAGCTCACTTCAACAAAATCGAAAATCACGGGCTCATCACAATCACACCGATCGTGCCCTACACCATCGGCGGCATGTATGTCCTCGGACCCTACACGGGAGCGGGCACCATCAACGGGCATGCGGACTCGACGATCGATTTTTCCGGTGGGGGGACAATTGCAGGCGTGATCGAGAATGTGCGGGCCACATTTTCCGGCGGCACCTTCGATGTGGCCAACGCCGGCACAGCCTTGGGCACGGCTTCGAATGTCAGGATGACAGGAAGCCCCACGCTGAGTTTGCAGCACTCCGGCGGCGGACCGATGACCTTCAACAACGATTTCGAGCTCCGCTCCGGGACGCTCGAAGTGGAGGGCGCCACGGCCCTGAACTTCGCCGGCAACGTGAAGCTGGGCGCCCCGGGCTCCACCCCGACAGCGCCCGTGCTCCCTTCCGGTGTGCCGGTGACATTCCTCGCGGGCAGCTCGGTCGAAATTCAAGGGCTCGACGACGACATTGCCATCGCGGCCGGCGCCACCGGCCTGCTCGGCGGCACTTATGGTCTCACCGCAGCTCGTAGCCGCAACACCGGTATCATCACGAACGAGGGGATTCTGGATGTGCAGGCCTCCGGCAGCCTCAGCCAGCTTTTTGATCCTTTGGCGGAAATGAACTACCAACAGGCCAACGTGAAGGAGATCGTCGGTGGCGGGCAGATCATCAATGAGGAGACGGGCGCGCTCACGGTCGATTTCGGGCTTGTCTCCGGCTCCAGCCATCTGGCGGACGGGGGCACCGTGCGGGCGGCCGGCAAGATCAGCCAGGACCTCGTCAACATGGGCGACGCCGTCATCCGCGGCGTGGCGCATCCGGATATCCGGCTCGCGTGGTGGGACGGTCTGATCGAGAATACTGGCGACCTGCTCTTCGAGCGCGGCTGGATGGAGGTGAATCAGCTCCGGCAGATCTATGGCACTAGCGAAATGGGGAACATCAGCCTGCGGACCACGCAGGGCCTCAGCGTGGAGGGCGGCACGCTCTCGGCCAGCGGCACCTTCCTGCAAAGCAATGTGTCGGTCAGTGACACCGGACGCGTGCTGGTCGGCTCCGACGGGCTGCTTGTTTACGGCAGCTTTTCCGACGCGCCGACCAGCACGGTCCATCTGCAGGGGAGGTTTGCCAGCAACAGCAGCTTTCTGACGAATTTCAATGGCACCCTGATCCTCGACGGTCCCGGCGCCGGCATTTACGCCGCCAATGCGGTGTT
>JAHCLN010000165.1 GCA_026125215.1 Opitutaceae bacterium | reverse complement strand
CCCACAGCAGGGGCCGCGGCCCCACCCGGTCGCAGAGCCGGCCCAACGCGGGCGTCAGCAGGAGTTTGACCAACAGGTAGCCCACGCCCATCGCGGCAATCAGCCACGGCCGCATCCGCGCGACCTCCAGATTGAAAACCTGATAGTAGGCCCCGGCAAAATAGAAGGGCAGCATCAGCAGGACGGTGCCGACCGTCAGGCGCACAAATGGCCGGGTGCGCCACACGACCAGCAGGTCGCTCATGGCAAAGGTCGCGGGCTCCCGCACCACCGGCTTGGTGGCGCGTGCCAACATCAGGGCCGCACCCACGCCAAACAGCGCGCCCAAGACCAGCAGAAAGGCCAACCCGTCGGCATTGTCCTTGCCCAACACCTCGACGCCCGCCCCAACCGCCAGCGTCGAGGCCACAATCGCGAAGCTGGAGATCCGGATGCGCCGGCCGATGTAACGGCCGCGCAGGCCGCTCGGGATCGTCGTCGCCAGCCAGTCGTCGGAGAATGGCCGCGTGAGATGCAGACAAGCCGCGGCCGAGAACACCGCCACGCCCAGCGACAGCGGACGCAGCTCCGGCGGAAGCCACGGTGTCACCAACACCGCCACAATGAGCAGCAGCGGCTCCGCCACCGCCACGGCCAGAATGAAGCGTTTGCGTTGTCGCACCCGCCCCGCCACCGGCATGCCCAGCAATTGCACGATGCAGGCACAGCTGATGACCGCCGTGAAATAGCCCATCGCATCCCGCGGCACGCCGATCGCCAGCGCGAACGCCGTGAAGACCAGCGTGGTGCCGCCACCGATGGTCTCAAACGCGCCGCGCAGGCTCACGTTCCAGTTGAACCAGCCCAACGACTCGCGCGTCTCCTGCTTGTTCAAACGGGCCGGGGCGGAGGACATGGACGGCCGCGACGAAGCGGCAGGACGCCGGCAGCCGCCGCGCAACACACCATCGGGTGAAAAGCTCGGGGGTGGGGCGGCATCAGGGTGCGCGGAGCAAAGGCACCCGGCCGCGGGCAGGCAAGCTCCCGACCGTTCCACCCGTTGCATTTTGTGCGTGTCACCCGACATCATGTTGGCCGCCGCAGTAAAATCGGCCAATAGGCCTGAACGGACCCTTTTGTTACTAGGGTATGAATCTCATGGCGTGGAGTTTGTAATTTCCCCCCGAGCGCAGCATAATCTGCGACTTGGATGACGTGCCTGTTTTTTCACTTCATCCCCGGCATGTCGCGTCGTTCTACGTGATGTTGATTTTCAGAACCCATTTTGCCTGCCGGACATACAATCAAAAAACTGCTCTTGGCCGCGAATCTAACCCTCGCCGGCACGGGTGGGTTGTGGGCCCAAACCTACATCTGGGACGGCGGCCACAATGCCCAAAACCGCTGGGGCCTCCATCAGAACTGGAATCCCAATAACAATCCGCCGCCCAACGACGGCACGGCGAACCTCATCTTTGCCGGCACCGTCCGGCTGACGCCCGATTCCAACGGCGACTGGAGCATCAACTCGCTCACCTTCAGTTCCGGCGCCGGCGCCTTCACCCTCGGCGGCGGCGTCCTCACCCTGCAAGGCAACGCCGTCACCCATGCGATCCTGAACAACGCCACCGAGACGCAGACCATCAACCACGGCCTGATCCTCGGTTCCGCCCAATCCTGGTCGGCCAATGCGGGCAATCTCGTGTTCGGCGGCGCCATCAATCTCGCCGCGTTTACCGTGACCATCACCGGCGCCGCCGACACGGCGGTCTCCGGCGTGATCAGCGGCACGGGCGGTCTGGTGAAGACCGGCGACGGCACCCTCACCCTCACCGGCGCCAACACCTACTCCGGCGGCACCACCGTCTCCGCCGGCACCCTCCGCGGCTCCACCACTTCCCTGCAGGGCAACATCACCAACAACGCCGACCTCGTCTTCGACCAGGCCGCCAACGGCTCCTTCGCCGGCGTCATCTCCGGCGCCGGCGACCTCACCAAACTCGGCGCCGGCACCCTCACCCTTGCCGGCGCCAACACCTACTCCGGCTCCACCACCATCTCCGCCGGCACCCTCGCGCTTGCCGCCAGCGACCGGCTCGACGCCGCGTCCAATCTCACGCTCGGCAACACCACCACCTTCAACCTCGCCACCCACTCCCAGGAGGTCGGACTTTTTTCCTACGATACTTCCTTTCTCGATTTCGGCACGCCGGGCTCGACCAATGTATTTCTCTTCGCCGATGCCGGCACTGGCAGCGGCACCCTCACGATCAACAATTTCAGCCTCGGCGACGGCGACATCTTTGCCTTTCGCAACGATGCCACCGGCGTGGATGCCGGGTTCATCAACGGCGTTTATTTCTTCGGCCTCGGCGGCGGCATCACCGGTCCGACCGACCAGCTGGTCACGGGATATTCCGGCCTCTGGAACCTGATCGTGCCCAACACCGCCGACTTCGAAACCTGGGACGGCGGCGGCACCAACAACAACTGGGGCACCAACAACAACTGGGCCGACAATTCCGCCCCGGTCAGCGGCTTCACCCTCCGCGTGGCGTTCGACGGCAACACGCGGACCTCGCCCGTGATGAACGGCAGCTACGACATCAACACCCTGCGCTTCAACGAGGGCGCCGGCGCCTTCACGCTGACCGCGAGCGGCGCCAACTCCCTCACCTTCGGCGGCGGCGTGGCCAGCATCATCCAGCTATCCGCGGAAAATCAGGTCATCAACATTCCCCTCAATCTGACGACCAGCACGATCGTTGAAACCACCGGTGCCGGCACGCTCACCTTTGCCGGTGTCGTCGCCGGCAGCGGCGGCCTGACCAAGGTCGGCGCCGGCACCCTCACCCTTGCCGGCGCCAACACCTACTCCGGCACCACCACCATCGCCGCCGGCACCCTAGTCGCCACCCACGGCTCCGCCCTCGGCAGCACCGCCGGCGGCACCGTCGTCGATTCCGGCGCCGTCCTCGCCCTCCAGAACAACATCACCATCGGCAACGAGGCCCTCACCCTCAACGGCACCCTCCGCAACGACTCCGGCACCAACTCCTTCGCCGGCCCCATCTCCGGCTCCGGCGCAGTCACCGTCAATGCCGGCGCCCTCACCCTCGCCGGCACTTCCGCCAACACCTACTCCGGCCTCACCACCGTCAACGACGGCTCCCTCACCCTCGCCAAGTCCGCCGGCCTCACCGCCATCGCCGGCAACCTCACCATCGGCGACGGTTCCGGCGCCGCCTCCTCCGCCACCCTCATCCTGAACAACCCCAACCAGATCGCCGACTCCGCCGCCGTCACCCTGCTCGCCGACGGCCGCCTCAACTTGAACAATAACAACGAGACCATCGGCTCGCTCGCCGCCGCTTCCGCCGCCGCCAACGTCCAGCTCGGCTCCGCCACCCTCACCACCGGCGCCAACAACACCTCCACCACCTTTGCCGGCGTCATCGCCGGCAGCGGCGGCCTGACCAAGGTCGGCGGTGGCACCCTCACCCTCAGCGGCGCCAACACCTACTCCGGCTCCACCACCGTCAACGCCGGCACGCTCGCGGTTGATGGCACCGACTCGGTCACAACGATCGCGGGGGATGTGGTGGTGAACGCCAGCAGCGCCACCGTAACCTTCGAGCTGCGCGGCAACAACCAGATCGCCGACACCTCCAATCTCACCCTGGCCGGCGGCACCGGCGGGAACGAGGCGATCCTCCGCCTCGCCGGTTCCACCGGAATCAGCGAGGCCTTCGGCACCCTCAACCTCAGCGGCGACTCGGTCATCGATTTCACCGGCGGCGACGAGGACACGCCCAATTTCCTGTTCCTCGACGACCTGATCATGGATCCGGGCAGCACACTCTATGTGCGCAACTGGACCGAGTTCACCGATTACCTGCTGGTCCGCACCGATGCGAATCTGACCACCGTGCTGAACCAGATCCAGATCGACGGACACGGCCCCGGTTCGATCTGGGTGGAATACGACGAGCAATATTCGGCCATCAAGCCCGTGCCGGAACCTTCCACCTACGGTGCCATCCTCACCATGCTCGGGCTCGCCTTCCATCTCTGGCGGCGAAGGCAGAAGGCCGGCCGTCAGACTCCCGGCGCGTAGGCCCCAAGGCGCACGAGGTGCGCGGCCGGAGCACCCCAGGTGGCCTTCACCGTCACGCGCACCGCGGTGCAAACGATCCCGGCCAGATCATGCCGCGCCCGGCGCTGCCACTGTCCGTTCACCTGCGCCACGGTCCGCCATGCGCCCGCCTGTTCGACGGCGATTTCATAATCTTTGACCAGCTCCGGTTGGCCGACGCCCCAGCACATGAGCCGGTGGTAGGCATCGGACTGGGTCAACGTCAGTTGCCGGTGCAGCCCCGAGTCGAAGACCAGCTCGACCACACCCACCACCACCGGCGCCGGCCAGCGCAGCTCAATCCAAGCAGGCAGACCGGCCGCCGGATCGCTGATCCAGCGATGCGCGCCCGGCATCTCCCGGTCGGCCGGCACGCCGCGCGGTCCGGTCACGGTGCGGTTCACACCGGAAACCACCGCCGCGGCTTCGCACCCCGGAGTTTCGCTGGAAGCAGCAACCTGCGCCCGGCCCGCCAAATCAGCCGCATCCTCCAGCCGCCGGCCGATGAGAAAGACATCCTGCCGCAGCAATGCCTGCTGCACCGCGGCTATAGCCACCGGATCTTCCCGGACCGCCGCGGGGGTGCGGCCGGTGCGCACTGCCTGTGCCGCGACAACGCCCACGCCTTCGCCGACGGCGGCACAGGTCGCCATCACGCGCGTCGAGGCAAACGCGACATGGGTCGCGGAGAGGTTGCGGCCCGCAAACATCAGGTTGTCCAGATCCCGCGCCACGCAGCAGCCCAGCGGAATGTCGTAAAGCCACGGCACCGGATGCTGCGTGCAGGGCGGCTCGCCCGGTCGGTCCACTCCCTCCGGCGGATGCAGATCAATCGGCCAGCCGCCGTAGGCAACGGCATCGGGAAAGGTCCGCGAACCAAGCACGTCGCCCTCGGTGAGAATGTGCCGGCCGATGAGTCGGCGGCTTTCGCGCTTGCCGGGCACGGCGCCGAACCACTCCAGCGCCCAGTTGTCCGCGCCATGGTCGCCGCTGTTTTTGATGTGGTCCCAGAGGCCCATCACGATCGCGAGCAGTTCGTCGCGGATGGCCTCGCCCTCGCGGATTGTGTCGAACTGCCCGCCCCACTCCGCCCACCAGAAGCCATATTCGAGGCCGTAGTCCACATCGCCCGTCGCGTGCGGCCGCAAACGCAGGTCTTCCTCCGTGAACTTGCGCGCCCAGGGCGGCGGGATGAAGGGCATGGGGCGGTCGTGCTTGCGCGCCATGAACAGGAGCGTCGAGCCCAGCCGTTTGCGGTCGGCCGCCGGCTGCGCCAGCGCTTCCCCGTGGGCCGCCCGGTCCTCGCGGCCTTCCATCCATACGGCGCCGGCCGCCGCCGCCAACGCGGAGTCACCCGTGCAGTCCACGTGCACCGCCGCACTGATTTCAAAACGCTCCTCGGTGGCGGGACGGATCGCTTCGACGGTCTCGACCCGCCGTCCGGCCACCCGGGCGCCCAGCACGGTGGTGTTGAGCAGCAGGTTGAGCCGCGGCTCGGCCCGGCATTTCTCGTAAAGGATGAGATCGAACATCGAGGGCGAGCGCTGCGGGTTGCGCATCGCATTCTCCAGCCGGATTTCCTCCACGATGCCCGTTTCGCGCGCCTCCAGTTCGAGCGCACGGCAGGGCCGGCCCGTGTTGGCGCCCACGACATGCATGCGGACCTCGCTGCTGGCATTGCCGCCGAGCACCGGCCGGTCCTGGCACAAAACCACGCGGACACCTTGGCGCGCCGCGGCCAGCGCACAGGCCACGCCCGCCAGCCCGCCGCCGGCCACCAACACGTCGGTTGCAATCACGCGGGTCTGCAGGCGTTGGCCGGGCGTTGTCATCGCGGATCATGCAAGCGACCGGGCCGGCGCTTTCAACCCTCGACAGCGCGGCGCGCGGATTGCTTGACTGCGCCCGTCATGCCCGACTTCCGCGCCTACTGTTCGCCCGCCACCGCCGAACCCGTCGCCATCACCCTTTCCCCGGAAGAGTCGCACCACCTCGTCGCGGTCAACCGCGCCAAAGCCGGCGACACCGTCGTGGCATTCGACGGCCGTGGCACCGAATGGATCTGCGAACTCACGGATGACCGGAAGAACGCCGCCGTTCTCAGCGTGCGCTTCCGCCAGAAACTGCCGCCGCTCCCCTACGCCATCACGCTCGGCCAGGCGCTGCCGAAGGGCCAGTTCATGGACGCCATCGTGCGCAAGGCCACCGAGATCGGCGCGGCCCACATCGTGCCGCTGGAGAGCGAGCGCACCCAGGTGCATCTCGACGGCGGCCGGCAGGACAGGAAAATCGAAAAATGGCAGACCGCC
>JAHCLN010000164.1 GCA_026125215.1 Opitutaceae bacterium | reverse complement strand
AGCTCCTGGCCCTGCACGGTGCCGGTGACCGGGTCCGCCCGGGCGGGCCGGCCGACGAAGTCCGGCGTGCGGATGCGGTGGTTCTCCAGCGGCGGCGACAGCCGCACCCCGCCGGCTTCGTCGGGCACATACCAGACGGCGAAGGGATTTTTCTCCCCCACGGGATAGGCGCCGAGGTTGGCGATCTCGATGCCGATGGAGCGGTTGTTCGCGATCGTGGCGTGCCAGGCGCGCTCCTGCAGGTCGAGCGTCTGGTAAACGGTGCCGTCCACATCGAGCAGGAAGTGCACGCTCAGGCCGCGGTGCTGGAGGATGTCGAAGCACCGGCCGCTGAGCCCGAGGGTGTCGTAATGGAGGACAAACTGGTCCACCAACCCGCGGAGGCCGGCGAGATCGGGCGGTTCGGCCGGCTCGGGCCCGGCGGGATCGAGCCGGCGCAGGCCGTGGTTCTTCGGCCGCACGCTGCCGTCGGGCGCAAGGACCGGCTCGTAGGCGTTGTAGCCGCCGGGCTCGTGCCAGGTGACGACGCGGGTGCCGGCGGGAAAATACTGCCCGGCCACGATGATTTCCTCGCCCGTGCGCACGGCGGCCGGCGGCGGCAGCGTGCGGCAGCCGGCGAGGAGGAGGAGGAGGAGGAGTCCAAGCAGGTAGGGGCGGCTCTCCGAGCGGCCCGCCCGGAGGTCGGGCCCTACCTCACGGTCACTTCTTTGGGTAAGTCTCAATAAAAGGCAGGGGCGGGTATGGACCTCCGGCCGAAGGGTAGGGCCCGACCTCCGGGCGGGCCGTTTCAATGCTGAATCTGGTAAGGCCATGTTTCGTTTTCGCCCATCAAGCCGGCACGGACAGGATTGGCGCGGATATAGGCGGCTTTTTCCTCCCAACTTTCAGCGGAGCGCAGCCGGTGATCAAAAAAGTTTTTCTGCCAGCCGATGCCGGTCTTGCCCGTGACAAACCGCTTCCAGTTGCCCACCAGCTCATGGAGCTTCCGGTCGGGTGCCGGTGCAATGAGGGCGTGCAGATGATCGGGCATCAGGAGCATCAGGCGCAGAAACCAGTCGTGGTTTTCGTGATAATGCCGCGCGGCGGCGAACTGAATCTCGGCCGCCGCCGGCAGGCAGAGTTGGTTTTGACCGCGAATTTCGCAGCAGAGGGTAAGAAAGAACATCGAGCCCGGCGCGACCCAGGCGGGAGGCGTGTGTTGCAACCCAATTCGCGTCGGCCCGCCCGGAGGTCGGGCCCTACCTGTGTCCTCCGTCTTCACTTCGCCACAAGGAGCGGGAAGCCATTTTTCTTCAGCGCGCGGCGCAGGGCGGCGATGTGGGCGTGGTCGCGCGTTTCCACGGTGCAGACGGCGTTGACCGCCGAGACGTCCGGGCCGCTGAAGGCGCGGTCGTGCGTGATGTCCTTGATGCTCGCGCCGCTGTCGGCGATGACGCGCGTCAACTGCGCGAGGCCACCGGGGCGGTCGCTGATGACGGCGGTGAACCGCGTGAGCCGGCCGTCGTGCACGAGACCCTTCTCGATGATGCGGCTGAGGATGGCGGGGTCGATGTTGCCGCCGCACACGGCGAGCACGACCTTCCGGCCGCGCAGCTCGGGCAGTTTGCCAGCCATCATCGCGGCGAGCGGCGCGGCGGCCGCGCCTTCGACGACGGTTTTCTCCAGCTCCACCATCCGCAGGATGGCGAGGGCGATCCAGTCCTCGCCGACGCTCACGACCTTGTCCACATGCCGCCGGGCGAGCGCAAAGGCATTGGCGCCGACCGTGAGCGTCGCCAAGCCGTCGGCCAGCGTGGGCCGGCGGGGGCGGACGACGGGCCGGCCGGCCCGGAGCGCCGCGGCGTAGTTGCCGGTGGCGGTGCTTTCCACGCCGATGATGCGCACGCGGGGGCGCAGGGATTTCACCGCCAGCGCGAGGCCGGCAATCAAGCCGCCGCCGCCGATCGGACACACGATGGCATCGGCATCGCGCACCTGCTCGAGGATTTCCAAACCCATCGTGCCCTGGCCGGCGATGATGTCGGGATGGTCGAAGCCGTGGATGTAGGTGTAGCCGTGCGCCGCGGCGAGGGCGTCGGCGCGGGCGCGGGCGGCGATGAAGTCGCGGCCCTCGACGAGCACGTTGGCGCCGAGCCGCCGGCAGGTGGTGATCTTGATGAGCGGCGCGTATTCCGGCATCACCACGGTCACGGGGATGCCGAGGAGCTTGCCGTGGTAGGCAAGGCCGAGGGCGTGGTTGCCCGCGCTGGCCGCCACCACGCCGCGGCGGCGCGCGGTGGTTGGTAATCGCAGCAGGGCGTTGCGCGCCCCGCGCTCCTTGAACGAGCCGGTGCGCTGGAAGTTGTCGAGTTTGCAGACGATGTGCGCGCCGGTGATCTCGGAAAGCGGGATCGATTCCGGACAGGGCGAGACGATGACGCCGCCGGCGATGCGGCGGCGCGCGGCGCGGATGTCGGACAGGGTAACGGACATGGCCGCAGTGTGGCCCAAGGCCGGCCGATGGGAACACGAAAGACGGCGGGCCCGCGGGCGCCGCCGTCTTCTGGCCAAGCCAAACCGGGAGGTTTGGTCAGTCCTGCTTTTTGCCGGCCTTCGGGCCGTGCTCCTTGCGCCACGCTTCCATCTTCTCGCGGGCGGCGGCCCACTCGGCATCGCTGATCTTCCCGTCGCCGTCGGCATCAACCGACTTCAGGCGGGCGAGCTGCTTTTCCATGCGGGTGCGCATGCGCTGCTCCACGTGGGCCTTGGCGGCGGCGCGCTCGGTTTCGCTGAGCTTGCCGTCGCCGTCGGCGTCGAATTTGCCGAGCAGGTAGCCGTGGCGGAAGGCGGGGTTGGCCGGACCGCCCGGCGGCTTGGCGCCGAAACCGGGACCGTCGGGACGCGGACCTTGGCGCATTTTCTGCATGGCCTCGCGGGCGGTGGCGCGCTCGGCGGGGCTGAGCTTGCCGTCGCCGTCGCGGTCAAACCGTTTCAGGATGGATTCGCGGCGGGCTTCGTCGGGCCGGGGGGACTTGTCCTGGGCGACGGCCGTCAGGCCGGTGGCGAGGAATAGCGTTGCTGCAATCAGGCGGGGGGATAAGACGGAGGTTTTCATGGGTTACCGGGTTGAATTATCGTGGTGGTTGCAGGTCATGACGCCCGGCCCAAGGTTAGGTTACACCACGCCCGAAAATCTTTAACATGTATCAAGTCACTTTCTCGGAGCAGAGCCTGCTGGAGCTGAACCGGCTCGACAAGCTGATGCAGCTCGACCTGCTCGAGCCCATCAGCAGCCTGAAGCCGGCCGACCTGGCCAATCCGCGCGAGCCGCTGGGACGCTTCCACCGGGCCGGGCGGGAATTCTACCGGCTACGCGCGGGCGACCACCGCTTCTACTTCACGGTGCAGGGCGAGACGCTCCACACCCACTACATCCTGCACAAAAACTCGCTCGAGGACTTCCTGCTGCGCAACAAGCTGCCCGTCTCCGAGCAGCAGCTCGTGGAGCAGCATTCGAAGTTCTGGAAATACCTGGAAAGCCTCACCAAGAAATAAGCGCCATGGCCGAGCCCACCCCACCGCCGGATTCCGACGACCCGCAGAATCCCTACCACGTCGCCCAGGCGAGCCGGATTTATTTCCTGCCCAACCTGATGACGGCGGGCAACCTGTTCTGCGGCTTCGTGGCGGTGATCCACTGCATCCAGGCCCGGCTGGCCGAGACCAC
Organism: Opitutaceae bacterium; assembly: GCA_026125215.1. GTDB lineage: Bacteria > Verrucomicrobiota > Verrucomicrobiia > Opitutales > Opitutaceae > UBA2377. The sequence continues at coordinate 2,852 of JAHCLN010000164.1, read as the reverse complement.
CGGCGGCGCCTATCTCGGGCAGACCTCGGCGGGCCACTACCGCGCGGCGGTGTGGTTCATCTTCGGCGCGGCGGCGTTCGACATGCTGGACGGCCGGCTGGCCCGCATGGGCGGGCGCGAGTCGCTCTTCGGCGCGGAATTCGATTCGCTGGCGGACGTCATCTCCTTCGGCATCGCGCCGGCGTTGATGGTTTTCTTCCTCATTCTTTCGCCGACGCAGGGCTACGAGGTTTTCCGCAACATCGGGTGGTTTCTCGGCTTTGTCTATCTGCTGTGTGCGGCCATCCGGCTGGCCCGGTTCAACGTCATCACCAACCCGCTGCTGCACCGCGACGCCCGGCACACCACGAAGGACTTCATCGGCCTGCCGGTGCCGGCGGCGGCCGTGACCATCGTGTCCCTCGTGCTCTTCCTGCTGTATCTCGCCGAGACCGACCGCTCGCTGCAGCGCTGGGCGCTCGCCCTGCCGCCGCTCCTCGGGCTGATCGCCGTCCTCATGGTCAGCACCATCCGCTATCCCAGCGGGAAGAACATCGACCTGCAGACGAAGACGAAACTCGTGCCCTTCATCCTGTTTCTCATCGGGGTGGGCGGCATCGTGCTGTTCAAGGAGGTCGCGCTGGTTTGCGCGACGCTCGGCTACATCTTCTACGGCATCTTCCGGCACCTGCGCCACAAACGCGCCGCGGCCGGCACCGCGCGGACGGCGGACGGGGATTTGTTGTGAAAAAGCTCCGGGCAAACTGCCAGCAAGTCGCGGCCTGTGAACAACCCCGGGGTTATTGGCCGCAACCGGCGGGTTTTTCACGGGCCTTTTTGGGGTCCGTTTTCCCCGGTCCGGCGGCAGTTGCTGGTCTTGCTGGCCGGGCATACTGATACGGCTGTAATTACTTATTGAAGATGTATTCTTTTAGACTTTGTTAACTTCCCTCAGGACAGTCCCGCCCCGCATCCATGAAATTCAAAATCAACCGCGATCATTTCGCCAACGGTCTGGCCCAAGTGCTCAACGTGGTCGGCTCGAAGGCCACCATGCCCATCCTGAGCAACGTGCTCATTGAGGCGGAAAAGGACCAGATCTCGCTCACGACCACCAATCTCGACCTCGGCATCCGCTGCAAGATCAAGGCCGAGGTGAAGGAGACCGGCGCCGTCACCCTGCCCGTCAAGCGCCTCGCCACGATCGTCCGCGAACTGCCCAACGTGGATGTCTCCGTGGATGCTTCGCCCAACCACCAGGTGAAACTGGCCTCCGGCGGCTCGAATTTCCGCATCATGGGCATCGGCAAGGACGAGTTTCCCCCGCTGCCGGAGTTTGGGGACGAGAAGTCCTACACCCTCGAGCAGGCGGAGCTCACCGCCATGCTGAAGAGCGTGGCCTACGCGCAGTCGAGCGACGAGACCCGCTACATCCTCAACGGCGTGTATTTCAACTTCAAGGACGCGAAGCTCTCGCTGGTCGCCACCGACGGCCGCCGCCTCGCCCTCATCGCCAAGGAAATGGACGTGCCGGCCGGCAGCGCGGGCGCGATCATCCTGCCCGCCAAGACCGTGAACGAGCTGCTGCGCCTGCTCGACAAGGGCGAGAAGCTGAAGATCAACTTCAACGACCGCCGCGCCGCGTTCCAGATCGCCACCGACAAGGACGGCAGCGGCCTGGTGGACAGCGTTTACCTCTACTCGAAGGTCGTCGAGGGCAACTACCCCAACTACCAGCAGGTCGTGCCGAGGGAAACCCACCAGCGCATCAAGCTGGAGCGCGAGCTCTTCCTCCAGTGCGTGCACCGCGCCGCCCTCGTGTGTTCCGAAAAGTCCAATTCCGTGAAGATCAAGCTCTCCAGCAACCTGCTGGAAATCACGGCCCAGAGCCCGGATTTCGGCGAGGCGCACGAATCCATGGCCATCGGCTACAGCGGTCCCGACCTGCAGGTGGCGTTCAACCCCGGCTTCCTGATGGACCCGCTGCGCGCGCTCACCAAGGACGAGGTGTTTTTCGAGCTGAAGGACGAGGTGAGCCCCGGCGTCTTCAAGACGCTGGAGAACTTCATCTGCGTCATCATGCCTGTGCGGCTGAGCTGACTTTTGTTTCCGTCCCCGGATCCGGCGCAGTCGCGTCGGTGCCTTTTTGCCGTGCAGCCCATCTACTTCATCCTTGGCGCCATCGTGCTGTCGCTGGGCCTGGCCCAGCTGAACCAGCGCCTCGGTTCGCCTTTCGTGGCGGTGCTGGAACGCTGGCTGCGCTGGTTGATCTTCGGTTTCGGCGCGGCGCATCTCTGCCTGGATTTCGGGCTGATCGACCGGCCCTATGGCGTGCTGGTCACGGTCTTCCTGCTGGTCTGGCTGCTGGGTGAAACCCTTTACAACTGGCTCGGCATCCAGGCGCTGAGCGTGAGTCCGCTGCCCCTGTTTCCGCGCTACACACCCAATCCCGGCGGCGACGAATGGCCGACCCAGCCGCGCCTGCTGCGCATCCGCGAATGGCTGCGCGCCCAGGGCTTCCGCCCGGTGCAGGCGCTGAAGGCCGAGATCGGCGGGGGCATCCACCTCCGGGTCTCGGTTTTCCAGGATGCCGAGGCCAAGACCCGCATCCAGGTGACCTTTCTCCCCCACGCCCGCGGCGGCATCGGCGTGTGTTTTTCGATCAGCACGCTCACCGCGGACGGCAGCCGGTTCGTGACCGACAACTTTCACATCCCCTTCGCCGGCTTCTATCCGGAGAACTGGTTGGTCGAGCGCCGGCCGCTGCGGCAGTCGCCGGCGGGACTCCTTGCCCGCCATCGCGCCCGCCTGGCCGGGGAGACCCCGGTGCCGTTTGCGGCCGAACCGCTCGCGGATCTCAACGCGCAGCAACA
>JAHCLN010000163.1 GCA_026125215.1 Opitutaceae bacterium | reverse complement strand
GATTTCCCGGTTCCCTTTCCTCCTGCGCCCGCTGTTCGCCGCCGTCTGCCTTGCCAGCTTTCCCCTGTGGCTCACGGCCCAGCCCGCCAATGACCCCGCCCCCGGCGTCGAGCACTCCGTGGTGAAGATCTTCTCCACCGCGCGCTACCCCGACGTTTACCGCCCCTGGACCAAGCAGCCGCCGCGCGAGGGCACCGGCACGGGCGTCATCATTGAAGGAAAGCGCATCCTCACCAACGCCCACGTCGTCGCCTACGCCAGCCAGATCCAGGTGCAGGCCAACCAGTCGGGCGACAAATACACCGCCACGGTCGAGGCCTACTCCACCGCGATGGATCTCGCCGTGCTCCGGCTCGACGACGAGGCGTTCTTCGACTCCCGTCCCCCGCTCCCGCGTGCGACGGCGCTGCCCGGCATCAAGGACACCGTCATGGCCTACGGTTTCCCCACCGGCGGCACCACGCTCTCCATCACCAAGGGCATCGTGTCCCGCATCGAGTTCACCGCCTACAACTACCCCGGCGCCGGGCTGCGCGTGCAGATCGACGCCGCCATCAATCCCGGCAACAGCGGCGGCCCCGCCCTCGTCAACGACCGCATGATCGGCATCGCCTTCAGCCGCCTCGGGGGCAGCGACAACATCGGCTACATCATCCCCAACGAGGAGATCGACCTGTTCCTCGCCGACATCGCCGACGGCCGCTACGACGGGAAGCCGGTCAACTTCGACGACTTTCAGCCGCTCATCAACCCGGGCCTGCGCGCCTTCCTCCGGCTCGACCGCGCCACCGAGGGCGTCGTCCTGCGTCAGGCCGAGCACCCCACCGCGGACTACCCGCTTCACCCGTGGGATGTCGTCACCCACATCGGCGATACCCGCATCGACAACGAGGGCATGATCATCCTCTCCGAGAACGTGCGCGTGGCCTTCAAATACCGCATCCAGCAGATCGCCCGCGACGGCCGCGTGCCGCTCACCGTCATCCGCGACGGCGCCGAGCTCAAGTTGGAGGTGCCCGTGGCCGCCGACCGGCCGCTCGTCGCCCCCTTCCTGCAGGGCGCCTATCCCCGCTACTTCGTCCACGGCCCGCTCGTCTTCTCGGCGGTCACCCAGGAGTTTATCGCCGGTTTCAACAACTTCGCCCTGCTCAACGCGCTCACGTTTTCAGAGTCGCCGCTCATCACCCGCCGCGTCGCCCGGCCGGAGTTTGCCGACGAAGAGCTGGTCGTGGTGACCTCGCCCTTCTTTCCGCACCGCACCACGAAGGGCTACAACAACCCTGCCGGCCGCGTGCTCGCCGGCGTCAACGGCACCAAACCCCGCAACCTGCTGCACCTCGTCGAACTCCTGCGCACCGCCGAGAGCGACTACCTCGAATTCACCTTCGCCGGCCAGGGCACCGAAACCCTCGTCTTTTCCCGGCAGGAACTCCTCGACATCACCGAGGAAATTCTGAGCGACAACGACATCCGCGCCCAAGGCACGCCCGACACCCTCGCCGTGTGGCAAAGCCGCCCCCAGCCCTGAAGCGGCGCTGCCTCACCAAGGCGCGGCAGCGCCGGTAGGGTCCGCTCTCCGAGCGGACCGCCGCCTACCCGGAATCACTGCAGCCGCACAGGAGCTTGCTCGCCTCTGACGAGTCAAAACCTGAACCATCGCCGCCAGCTCAGCAGGACTGATGCAATTCAGATGTAGGTCAGCGCGCTTGCGCGCGCTTAGGAAGGTGGTGCGAGCCAATAGCACGTTCCCTGCCCGCGCTTGCCCAAACCGTTTGTCACCCAATAGGTGACAAACGGGCTGCGCCAGCGTCTTGGTCGCCCTCACTCCACCCGGCCGCCCAGTTCTTCGAGCCGGCGGGCGGTGGCCTCGATGTCCGCCACCAGTTTTTCCCAGCGGGCACCTTGGTCGCTGCGGCGGTAATCCAGATACTCCGCCGATTCAGCATCGCCCGGCTGAGTGCGCAGCCGGGCGTTGGTCGCAATGACTTCCTCGAGCAGGTCGCGCTCACTGGTCAGCCGGTCGAGCCGCACGGTCCCCGCCTGCCGCAGCACTTCGCGGATGCTGCGGCCGTGAATCCAGGCTCGCAGCTCCCGCTCGACAGTTTCCGTGCTGCCGCCGCGTTTCGTCCCCATTAACCTGAACCGCAGTTCCTGCAGGCTTTCGTCGAACTCGCGCCATTGCGACTGCTCCAACTGCGATGCGGTCCGCGACCGCCAAAGCGTGAAGGCAATGGCGGTATCGGCCGTGATCTCGCGGGCGAGCGGATCCGCCGGCCGGCAGCCTGCGACGAACAGGACGAGCAACAACAGGATGATCAGCCGGGGAAAACGCATGCGTTGGAAGTTTGCCGGCATAGTTATCCCGCAACCGGCACGAAACCCCATTTTGCAGCGGAAAACAGCCCGCGGTCGCTGAGCTTGAGGTCGGGGATCACCAGCAGAGCCATGAAGGAGAGCGTCATGAAGGGCGCATCAAGCGCAGAGCCCAGTTGCTTCGCCCGTCGGTCGATCCCCGTGTAACGCCGCGCCACGGTCCGCCCGTCGCGGTCCGACATCAGGCCCGCGATGGGCAACGGCAGCACGGCGGATCGCCCTCGCCCCACCACACTGAGGCCGCCGCGGTGCCGGATGACCCGGTTCACCGCGGCCGCAAGCGACACATCGTCGCAGCCGACGGCCACGATGTTATGCGAGTCATGCGCCACCGACGAGGCGATGGCCCCGGCCTTCAGTCCAAATCCCTTGACGAAGCCGACCGCCACCGGCGCCCGCGGCACATAGCGGTTGACGACAACGATTTTGAGGAGGTCCCGCTTGACGTCGGGCACGAAGCAACCGGCGACGACCCGCGCCGGCTCGCGCAGATGTCGGGTCACGAGCTGCCCGTTCAAGGCCTCGATGACGTTCAGTTGCCGGGTAGGATTGCCATGTTCCGCCTTCGTCTGCGTGACGGGGATCGGAATCCCCGCCCTACAAATGAAGTCAGCGGCCGCCCTGGGCTTCGCCCGGAATTTGTTCGGGGTCGCGGCCCGCAGCCGCGGCAGCCGGGTGCGGCCGTTTGCCGCCGCCAGATCGCCACGCAGGTAGGTGCGCTGCACCCGGAAATTTTTCCAGCCGTCCACCACGATGAAATCCGCCGGATCGCCCGCCCGCAGCAGCCCCACATCCAGGGCATAGTGTTCGACCGGGTTGACCGAGGCGCAGCGCAGCACGTCAAAGCGATCCGCACCCGTCGCCAGCGCCCGCCGCACATGGCGGTCGATGTGTCCGCCCACGAGGAGATCGGGATGCAGGTCGTCGCAGCAGAACATCACGCGGCCGGGGTGCGTTTTGAGCAGCGACGCAAGCGCGGCGAAGTTGCGCGCGGCCGAGCCCTCGCGGATGAGAATCTTCATGCCTGCCGCCAGTTTGTCCCGGGCTTCCTCCAAGGTGAAACACTCGTGATCGGTCGCCGGCCCCGCCGCAGCGTAGGCCCGCGCCTGCGCGCCCCGCAGCCCGGGCGCGTGGCCATCAACCGGCTTGTCGAGCTTCCGGGCCACATCCATCATCGTGCGCAACGCCGGGTCGCCGCCGAGCACGCCAGGGAAGTTCATCACCTCCGCGAGATATTTTACGTCGGGTCGCGCGAGCAGGCGCGATACGGCGTTGGCGTCGAGCGCGGCGCCGGCCGTTTCGAAGGCCGTCGCGGGCACGCACGACGGCGCGCCGAAGTTGAACTTCAGCGGCGCGCGCTTCCCGTCGGCAATCATCCATGCCACGCCGCGCGCGCCGAGGACGTTGGCGATCTCGTGCGGATCCGACACCGTCGCCACGGTCCCGTGCACCACCGCGAGCCGCGCAAACTCCGCCGGCGGCAGCAACGAGCTCTCGATGTGGATGTGCGCATCCACCAACCCGGGCAGGATCAGTTGCTTTGCCCGCACGGTCGGATCTTCGTGCACGGCGGTGATCCGGCCCGCCGCCCACTCCACCCGGCCGGGGAAGACCCGCCGCGCGTGCAGGTCCACTATCTGCCCGGCCAGTTGTTGCCGCTTGGTCGCCGCCATGCGCGAAACCTGACAAGGTCCGACCGGCTGGCAATCCTCTTGCACACGGCAGGCTTGTCTCGGCCGTCGCCGGCCGCAGCATCGCCGGATACCGCCCGCCCATGAGTGACGCCAAACGCCAGGCCACCGCCTTCAATCCCAAATCGACCGCGTTGCGCCGGAAGTTGTGGGTGCGGATGCAAACACCCGACGGGCCGCGCATCTTTTTCATCTGGTCGCGCATCTTCAAGCTGCTGGCGGTGCTGCTGGTGCTGGGCTGGCTCGGCTCCGCGACGGCTCTCTGGGCTTTCGTGCGCTACCACCGCGGGGTGAGCAACGTGAGCTTCGTGGATATCGCCTTCCTGCCCCTGCGCCGGGACGAATACCGGGCCACGCTGGGCCGGCACCACTTCGCGACCGCGAAGGAGCAGCTCTCGCAACAGCGCTGGGGCGAGGCCATCTTCAACCTGCGCGCCGCCGTCGCCCGCACCCCCGCGAACCTCGAAGCCCGCCGGATTCTTGCCGCGATCTACCAGCAGAGCAACCAGCCCGAACCGGCCATGAAGCTGCTCGAAGACGGGCTGATGTATGCACCGAAAGATCCGGCCTACCTGCGGGAAACCTTCGGCCTCCTCCAGCGGCAGCCGGAACGCGTGCTCCGGCAGTCGGCCCGACTGCTGCCCGCCGAACCCGACCGGGACCCGGCCCATCTTTTCATCACCTGGCAGACCGCTGCCGCGCTGCACGCGCTGCAACGCGATGACGAATCCCTGGCCCTGATCAAACGTTGGCAAATTGACCGCAACCCCGAGGGCCGGCAGCTGATTGCAGCCATCGCCGCGGCCGGCGGCCGGCATGAGGAGGCCGAGAACATCTACCGGCAACAGCTCCGCGAGGACCCCAAAAACGAGGCGGCCGCGCTGCAGCTGACCCGGCTCCTGATCCGGCAGGGCCGCACCGAGGAAGCCCGCCGGGCGGCGCTGCTGCGCACCCTCGCCCTGCCCGACAGCCCCGGAGCCGCGATCGATCTGCTGAACCTCACCTGGCAGACCGGTGACAAGGAATCGTATCACCGCGACGCCAACACCTATCTCCAAAAGCACAAAGCCGATGAGCGCGCCCTCCAGATGCTCGCATCCCTCGCCGCCAAGCTGACCCAGCCCGAACTCGCCGCCACCGTGTTGGCGACGGCAGCGGCGCAGGGACATGCCGAAGCCCAGTTCCGCCTTTCCCTGCTTGAGGCGCAGTGCGCCGCCGCGGACTTCGCAGCCGCGGTGGCAACCGCGGAAATCCTGACCGGTTTGGAACCGCTTCCTCCCCGGTTCGCATCGGCGGCGAATTTCCTGAAGGCCTGGGCCTATTTGGGCCGGCAGCGGCCGGCCGACGCCGAGCCCTGGCTGCAACGCGGCCTTCTGCAACCCCGGCTGGAACCTGCGCAGCTGCAACTGTTCGCAGCCGCCTACGAAAAACTGAACGCCATCCCTGCCGCCGGCCGCGTCCTGGCCGCCGCCGCCGCCCTCGCCCCCGACCAAGCCGGTCCGCTGCTCGCCCTGGTCGAGTTCCACGCGCGGCACGAACAGTGGACGGCCGCCGAAGCGCTGCTGCCGCGGTTGCTCGCCTTCCCCGAGCCGCCGCAGGCGCTGGTGGCGACGATCCGGGAGAAAAGTGCCGAAGAAAACGCCCGGAGGCAGGCTCTGGCTGTTGCCCGGGCCGAGGAGCAGGCGCGCATCGCCGAGGCCGTCAGGGCCGAAGCCGCCGCCAGCGCGGAAGCCGCGGCGCTAATGGCCGGACAGGTTCGGGCCGAATTGGCGGCGGAAGCCGCCCGCATCGCCGAAGCCGCCCGGGCCGCCGCCGAAGCGCGTGAAGCCGCCGACCGGCCCCCGGCCCCCTGAATCCGCCTCGGCCCTTGCCAAAGCGCCGGACACCAGCAACGTTTGCCCTCCATGCATTTTGACAACCTTCAGCCCGGACTCTCCGCCCCACTGCCCCGCGCCGATGACGAGGATGATGACGACGAGTCGGAAACCTCCCCGGCCAAGAAAGGTGCGGCTCCCGTCGCCCTACTCATCCAGAAAAAATTTCTCGAACAACGGAAAATCTTCCTCTGGGGCGCGGTGACCGACGAAACCGCCAAGGACATCACGGAAAAGCTCCTTTACCTCGAGGCCACCGCGCCGGGTCAGGAAATCTTTTTCTACATCAACACCCCGGGCGGCTCCATCACCGCGGGCATGGCCGTGTATGACACCATGCAGCTCATCACCTCGCCCGTGACCGTGATCGTCACCGGCATGGCCGCCTCCATGGGCTCGATCCTGCTCAGCGGCGCCAAAAAGGGCCGGCGGTTGCTCTACCCGCATTCCCGGGTGCTCATCCACCAACCGCTGATCTCCGGCCGCTTCATCGGTCCGGCCACGGACATCAACATCCAGGCCCAGGAGATGGAGAAGCTCCGCGCCGAGCTGAACCAGATCCTCGCCACCGCTTCCGGCCAGCCGTTGGAACGCATCACCCGCGACACCGACCGCGATTTCTACCTGAACGCGAAGGAGGCCATCGAATACGGCCTCGCCGACCGCATCGTGGAAAAAGTCTGAGCACGCCGCCGGCTCACGGCGCCGCGCTCGCCCTCACCGCCAGAGCGGCCGCTTCCTGGTCCCAATGGCTGCTGCGGGCAAAATCGCCCGCCTGCCTCGCGGCCTGCGAAGCGTCCGCCAGCCATTCCTGGCGGAGCTCCGCCGGCAGGTTCGCCGTGGCGAACAACGCCTGATACGCTTCCACCGCGGCCGCCGGCGCGCCGTGCCGCGCGAGCAGCTGGGCGGCCTCGTGCCACAGGGCCCATTCGTCGGGACGCACCGACTTGAGATAGGCCGCAAACCCAG
>JAHCLN010000162.1 GCA_026125215.1 Opitutaceae bacterium | reverse complement strand
CGCCATGCAGTTGCGGTTTGGCGGAAATGCCGTCCCGCTGACGATGCGCGACTCCGCCCGCGATGCCCTGCTCAACGGCCGGTGGGATGCCATCGGCGAACTGCTGGAGGGGTGGCCCCAGGTGACCGCCGTCGCGGAGCGGCTGCCCTACATTTCCGCGGGCGCCTGATTTTTTCTGAACCTTTTTGCCGCCATTGGCGTCACATACGCGACTCATCCCATGATCTTTGCCTACATCGACGTCTTCAAGGGGGCCGGCCTCCTCATCTATCCGCTCGGCCTGTGCTCCCTTGCCGTGGTCTTCATCATCAGCGAACGGGCCTTCGCCCTCCGCCGCCCGGCCGTGATGCCGCAGGACATGGTGGACGCCGTCGTGGCGGGCCGGCCGGTCACCGGCGGCCGCCACTCCGTGCTTGGCCGGATCGTCGAGTTTGCCGACGAGCACCGCAATGATCCCGATGCCGTGAAGGCCTTCGCCCGGCTGGAGGTCAACCGGATGGAGCGCGGCATCCCGTATCTCGACGTGGTTTACGCCGCGGCGCCGCTGATCGGCCTCACCGGCACCGTCGGCGGGTTGCTGCGGGTTTTTGCCAACATTTCGCCCGACACGGGCCTGCCCGATCCCGTGGCCTTCACCCAAGGCGTGGCCCTGGCGCTTTCCGCGACGATCATCGGCCTCTCCATCGCGATTCCCGCCCTGGTGGGCAGCGGCTGGCTGCAGCGGCGCGTGGAAAACTACGCCGCCCAGCTCGACGTGCTGCTCGAGCGCATCCTGCAGCGCGGCCGCCCATGAGCAGTCTCTACCGGAAACGCCGCAAGCGGCCCGAGATGAACCTCGTGCCGCTCATCGACGTGCTCGTGATTCTGGTGTTCTTCGCCTTTGTCACGATGCAGTTCCGCTCGGCGGCGACGCTCAACATCACGCTGCCCAAGGTCGAGACGGCGGGCAAAAACGAGTTCAAGGGCACCGTCACGATCGGCATCGACCCGGAGGGGGTCATTTCCTTCAACGGCCGCGCCGTCACCGAGGATCAACTGCTCGTGCTCCTCCGCGAAGTGCGCAACGTGGACAAGGACATCCCCGTGCTGATCATGGCCGACGAGACCACGCAGCTCAAAAAGCTGGCCTTCGTGATGGACGCCTGCCGCCGCACCGGCCTGAACAAGTTCAGCCTGCAATCGCGGTAGGAGCGCGCTTGCGCGCGATTGCATCGCCTGCAAGCAGGCTCCTACCATGCACCCATGAAAATCGTCATCACAGGTGTCACCCGCGGACTCGGCCGGGCACTGGCGGATTACTACATCAAGGCCGGGCATACCGTCATCGGTTGCGGCCGCAGCGGCGATGCGATCTTCGATCTGCGGATGACCCACGGCGCGCCGCACGATTTTTCCGTCGTGGATGTGGCGCTCGACAACAAGGTGGCGCTCTGGGCCGCGAAGGTCCTTGAGGCCGGCAGTCCGCCCGACCTGCTCATCAACAACGCCGCCGTCATGAACCGGCTGGCACCGCTGTGGGAGCAGGACGACCGCGAGTTCACGAAGCTGGTGGATGCCAACATCCGCGGCGTGGCCAATGTCATCCGGCATTTCGTGCCCGCGATGGTGGCGGCGAAGAAAGGCGTCATCGTCAACTTCAGCTCGGGGTGGGGCCGCTCGGTTTCACCCGAAGTCGCGCCCTACTGCATGTCCAAGTGGGCGATCGAAGGCCTGACCAAAGCGCTGGCCGAAGAGCTGCCGAAAGGCATGGCCGCGGTGCCGCTCAACCCCGGCGTGATCGACACCGACATGCTCCGCGCCTGCTGGGCCGAAGGGGCCGCCAATCACCCGAAAGCCGAGGCCTGGGCCGAGACGGCCGCACCTTTCATCCTCAAACTCGGCGCGAAGGACAACGGCCGTTCGCTGAGCGTGGGCGGTTTTGAGGACTGATTCAGTCGCGCCGCCACGTTCAGACTGCAGGGTGGAATTTTCCCGGGCTGCAGGACGCCGACGCTCACGTCTTCCGCAGGTGCCGCTCGAAGGCAGCCAGGGTCTCGGGGCTGACGTGGTGCTCGATGCCTTCGGCGTCCAGCTCGGCGGTCTTTTCGTTGATGCCGAGCGAGCGCAGGAATGAGACCACGGTGGTGTGGCGCTGCCGGCAGGCCTCGGCGAGCTTGCGGCCCGTGGCGGTCAGGAAGATGGCGCGGTAGGGCTGGGCCGTGACGTAGCCGTCGCGCTGCAGGCGGGCGAGGGTGCGGTTGACGGTTACGTGCGTCACGCCCAGCCGGCGGGCGAGATCCACAACGCGGGCCTCGCCCTGCGCGGCGGCGAGGTCGGCGATGGCCTCGACATAATCCTCGGCAATCTCCGTGGCGTGCTCCCGGCGCGTTTGCTGCAGGCTCTCGGCCTGGAGGCTCGACGGGCGCACGGATTTCTTCGACTGGCGGGCGGTTTTCTTCACGGACGGGGCGAGGCAAGTGAAATCCGGTTGACAAGTCCAGCGGACAATATGTAGCAGATGCTACAAAATGTATAAATACATACAAAATTGGCTCTGTCGCGGCCTGGTGCCGGCGGTCCTGCTGGTCGCCGGCGCGGTGGTGGCGGCGCGCGAGATGACGACCGACCGCCCCGATGGGACGGAAAGCCCGTTCACGGTGCCGCCGGGCCGGGTGCAGTTGGAGCTGGATTTTGCGGCGTTCAGCCGCGACCGAGAGGCCGGAACCCGGGTGACCGAATGGCAGGTTGCACCTTTCAACCTGCGCTTCGGGGTGAGCCGCAACTTTGAGCTGGGCCTGCTGGCCGCGCCACATGTGGCCGCCACGGAAAGACCGCCGGCCAGTCCGCGGGTGCGGCACGCCGGCTGCGGCGACCTCACCCTGCGGGCCAAATGGAATGGAGCCGGCAACGACGACGCCGTGGCCGTGGCGTGGGGGTTGATGGCCGATCTCAAGCTGCCGACCGCGTCCGACGGCCTGGGCAACGGCCGGGTCGAGGGCGCGCTGATCCTGCCGCTGGCCTTCGAGCTGGGCGGCGGCTGGAGCGGCGGCGCCATGACCGGGGTGGAGTGGATCCGGCCGGCGGCCGGCGTGAACCGCGCGGTGTGGGTCAACACCCTCGTGGTCGGTCGCGACCTCACGGAAACCGTGGGCGGATTTCTGGAGCTGACCTCGGCGGTGGGCGACGGCGCGCATGTGGCGACCTTCAACTTTGGGCTGACCCGGAGCCTTGGTCCGGACCTGCAGTTGGATGCCGGCGTCAACGTGGGACTCTCGCGGTCGGCCCCGGATCTGCTGCTGTTTGCCGGGCTGTCGCGCCGGTTTTGATTTTTTACCTTATGAAAACGAACAAACTGGGATTCATCCTGCTGGTGCTGCTGCTGGCGCCGCTAACGGAGCTGCAGGCGGCGAAGAAACGCATCGTCACCACGTTTACCATCATCCAGGACATGGCACAGAACGTCGCGGGCGATGCGGCCATCGTGGAGTCCATCACGAAGCCGGGCGCCGAGATCCACGGCTATGAGCCGACGCCGCGAGATATCGTCCGCGCGCAGCAGGCCGACCTTGTGCTTTGGAACGGTTTCAACCTCGAACGCTGGTTCGAGCGCTTCTTCGGCAATTTGAAAGACGTGCCGTCGGTGGTGCTGACTGCCGGCATCGAGCCCATCGGAATCGGGGAGGGGGCGTATGAGGGCAAACCGAACCCGCATGCGTGGATGTCGCCGCGCAACGCCCGCATCTACGTGGAGAACATCCGCCGTGCGCTGGTGGAGCTCGATCCGGAGAATGCCGCCACCTACAACGCCAACGCCGCCGCCTACAGCGCGAAGTTTGTGGAGCTGGAAGATTACCTGCGGCGTGAGCTGGCCGGCATCCCGGCGGAGCAGCGCTGGCTCGTCACGAGCGAGGGCGCGTTTTCTTATCTGGCCCGGGATTTCGGCCTCGGGGAGCTGTTCCTGTGGGCGGTCAACGCCGACGAGCAGGGCACACCGCAGCAGGTGCGGCGCGTCATTGACGCCGTGCGTGCCCGCCAGATTCCGGCGGTCTTCAGCGAGAGCACGGTGAGCGACCGGCCGGCCCGGCAGGTCGCGCGCGAATCGGGTGCCCGCTACGGCGGCGTGCTCTACGTGGATTCGCTGACGGCGGCCCGCGGTCCGGCCCCGACCTACCTGCGCTTGATGGAATACAATGCCCGGACCATTGTCACCGGCCTGACCCGACCATGAAAGAAGCCACCACCGTTCCCGTGGAGCTGACGGTCCGCGACCTCAAGGTCGCCTATCCCAACGGCCATGTGGCGTTGCACGACATGAGTTTCAGCCTGCGCGGCGGCACCATCTGCGGCTTGGTGGGTGTCAATGGCAGCGGCAAGTCCACGCTCTTCAAGGCGATCATGGGCTTTGTGAAACCGGCCCAGGGAGCGGTGCGGATCGCAGGCCTCGACCTCGGTGCGGCCCTGCGCCGCAACCTCGTGGCCTACGTGCCGCAAGCGGAGGAAGTGGACTGGAGTTTTCCCGTCAGCGTGTGGGACGTGGTGCTGATGGGCCGCTACGGCTACATGAATTTTATGCGGATGCCGCGGGCGGAGGACCGGCGGATTGCGGAGGAAAGCCTGCGGCGCGTCGGCATGCTGGCCTTTCGTGACCGGCAGATCGGCGAGCTTTCCGGCGGACAGCGGAAGCGCGTCTTCCTGGCGCGGGCCCTCGCGCAGCGCAGCCGCGTCATCCTGCTCGACGAACCGTTCACCGGGGTGGACGTGAAGACCGAGACGACGATCATCGAATTGCTGCGCGCCCTGCGAACCGAAGGCCACCTGATCCTTGTCTCGACGCATAATCTCGGTTCCGTGCCGGAATTTTGCGACCAAGTCGTGCTCATCAACCGCACGGTCCTGCAGGCGGGCGCCACGGCCGAGGTGTTCACGCAGGAAAACCTCGTGCAAGCCTTCGGCGGGGTGTTGCGGCATTTCCATTTCGACCAGTCCACGGTGCAGAAGCACGACGGCAAAGCCGTCACGCTGTTGACCGACGACGAGCGCCCGCTGGTCTTCGGCAAAGGCGGCCACCTCGAATACAGCCAGCGCAAGGGCAAGGAGGACGTGTTGGAACAACGCGCCGAGGAGGAAGACGACCGGTGATCACCGCAGCGTTATTGGGATATAGGGCGGGGTTTCCAAACCCCGCCAATGGCGAGGGCCAATCTCATGGCGGGGTTCGGCGACCCCGCCCTACACATGAAAGCAGAATGCCAATGGGTAGGGCTCGACTTCCGGGCGGGCCGCTTGGGGGTCCGATCGAGGTCTCGGTCCGCCCGGAGGTCGGACCCTACCTGAGGGCAGTAAGCCGGGGCTTATCCCGATGATCGAGACGCTGCTCATTCCGCTGCAATACGACTACATGCTCCGCGCCATCTGGGTGAGCGGGCTCGTGGGCGGCGTGTGCGCGTTTCTGTCCTGCTACATCACGCTGAAGGGCTGGTCGCTGATGGGCGATGCGCTGTCGCACGCGGTGGTGCCGGGCGTGGCGGTGGCCTACCTCATCGGCTGGCCGTTTGCGGCGGGCGCGTTCCTCACCGGGCTGCTGGCGGCGGTGGGCATGGGGTTCGTCAAGGCGCGCACGCGGCTGCGGGAGGACGCGGTCATCGGCGTGGTGTTCACGGCGTTTTTTGCGCTGGGGATTTTTCTCATTTCGATCCGCCCGGGCAGCGTGGATCTGAAAGGCATTATCTTCGGCAATGTGCTGGCCATTGCCGACGGCGATGTCGTGCAGGTGCTGATCATCGCCGCGGTGACCCTGCTCGTGCTGGGCCTGAAGTGGCGGGACCTGCTGTTGTTTTGCTTCGATCCCGCGCAGGCGCGGGCGCAGGGCCTCAATGTCACGGTGCTCCACTACACGCTGCTCACGCTGCTTTCGGCGACGGCGGTGGCGGCGCTGCAGACCGTGGGCGCGCTGCTGGTGGTGGCCATGCTGGTCACGCCCGGCGCGACGGCCTACCTGCTCACCGACCGTTTCGGCCGGATGATCGCGATTGCGGTGGGCCTTGGGGCGGGCGCTTCCGTGGCCGGAGCCTATGCCAGCTACTTTTTCGACGGTGCCACCGGCGGCTGCATCGTGACGCTGCAGACCCTGCTTTTCCTGCTCGCGCTGGTCTTTGCCCCAAAACACGGCCTGCTGGCCACCCGTGCCGCCCGGAGGGAGGCGCCCGCCAACTGACCCATGGACGCGTTGCTCGAACCTTTCCGTTACGGCTTCATGCTTGAGGCCATGGCGGCGGGCGCCGCGGTCGGGGCGGTGTGTGCCGTGCTTTCCTGTTATCTTGTGCTGAAAGGCTGGTCGCTGATGGGCGATGCCGTGTCGCACGCCGTGCTACCCGGCCTCGTGCTGGCCCATGTGGCGGGGGTGCCGTTGGCGCTGGGGGCCTTTGTCTCCGGGCTGCTCTGCGCGGTGGCGACGGGCTGGATCAAGGCCAACAGCCGGGTGAAGGAGGACACCGTGATGGGCGTGGTGTTCACCGGGCTGTTTGCCGTGGGCCTGGTCATGTTCACCAAGGTCCACACCGACCTGCATCTCGATCACATCCTCTTCGGCAACATCCTCGGGCTGGAACGCGGCGACCTGCGGGCGACGTTGCTCACGAGTGCCGTCGTGCTGGGGGTGGTGCTGCCCCTGCGGCGCGACCTGATGCTGTTTTGCTTCGACCCGGCGCAGGCGCGGGCGATCGGGCTGCGCACGCAGGTCCTCTATTACCTGCTGCTTTCGCTGCTGGCGCTGACCATCGTCGTCGCGCTCAAGGCGGTGGGCATCATCCTCGTGATCGCGATGCTCATCACGCCCGGCTGCGTGGGTTACCTGCTGACGGACCGGTTCGACCGGATGCTGGCCGTGGCGGCGGCCACGGCGGTGGGGTCGAGCGTGACGGGAGTCTATGTGAGCTTCTTCCTCGATGCCTCCACCGCCGCCTGCATCGTGCTTGTGCAGGCCGCGGTCTTTCTGCTCGCGCTCGGCTTTGCGCCGAAGCACGGGTTGCTCACGCTCCGGAGCCGCGCGGCGC
>JAHCLN010000161.1 GCA_026125215.1 Opitutaceae bacterium | reverse complement strand
TGGCTGCGGGCCGCGCCGTCGCTCGGGGCCTTTGCCATGGCCATGTGGCTCGCGCACCGCGCCCCGCTGGCCCGGCCGGGCCTCACCCTGCTCTGGTCCATCGCGGGCTTCGGCCTGGCCATCGTCGTCTTCGGTTGGTCGCGCTGGTATTGGCTCTCTTTTGTCGCGCTGCTTTTCACCGGCGTCTTCGACAGCGTGAGCGTGATTGTCCGCCAGTCGCTGGTGCAGCTGCTCACGCCCGACCACCTGCGGGGCCGCGTCACCTCGGTGAACCAGATTTTCATCGGCTCCTCCAACGAGATCGGCGCCCTCCGCGCCGGGCTGATGGGCGCACTGGTCGGCCCGGTGGCCGCCGTGGTCTGGGGCGGGCTCGGCACGTTGCTGGTGGCGGGGGTCGTAGCCGCCGCCGTGCCGGGACTGCGGCGGCTGGCACCGCTGCACACCCTCAAGCCCGAACCCTGAACGGGCCGCCGTTTAGGTTAGACTTGGACGACCGGTCCCGCAGCATGCCGCCACGGGTATGTTCGACACCGCCTACCGCAAATCCGTGCTGATCCTGGGCCTTGCGCTGGCGCTGGTGGCCGCGCTCATCGCCCTCATCGTGCAGGAAGACGTCCGCGACCAGCTCGGCCCGGTCTTCTACATCATCGGCTTCGCCATCACCGGCTGCGTATTGCTCGTGCTCGCCGGCTATATCTGGGACCGCGCCCTCATGAAGGGTCTCAAGACCCTGCAGGAGACCGCCCGGCAGTCGCGGGTAGAATCCGAGGCGACTCCGGAGTCCGCCGAGGAAACCGCGCAGGACGAGGTCATCGGGCTGGCCCGCAAGATCGAGCACATGGCGCGCAACCTCCAGAAGATCGAGGCCAGCTACCGTGGCATCGTCGAAGACCAGGTGGACCTCATCTGCCGCTACCGCCCCGACGGCACGCTGACCTTTGTCAACAGCGCCTACGCGCGGGCTTTCGGCCGCAAGCGCATTGAGCTCATCGGTCAGCCCTTTCCCGTGCTCGACTCGGGCCGCATCAACCGCGACGACAACCTCACCCACGAGCACGCCTTCAAGCATGAAGGCGGCCGTGAACTCTGGCTCGTCTGGACCCAGCGCGCCATCAAGGACCATCAGGGCGTGACGCTCGAATACCAGTCCGTGGGCCACGATTTCACCGAGCGCAAGGAAGCCGAGGCCGCCCTCCGCCGGGCCAAGGAAACCGCCGAGGCTGCGGACCGCGCCAAGAGCGAGTTCTTCGCCATCATCAGCCATGAGATCCGCACGCCCATCAACGGAATCATCGGTTTTGCCGACATCCTCTCCGGCACGGAGCTGACCGCCGACCAACGGGAAGCCGTCGATCTCATCCGCACCAGCGGTCAGACCCTCGGGGCGCTCGTCGCCAACATCCTTGATTTCTCGAAGATCGAGTCCGGCCGGGCCGAGCTGGAGCACGCGCCGTTCGACCTCCACAGCTGCGTCGCCGAGGGCTGCGCGTTTTTCGCCCCCCAGATCCGGGTCGCCGGGCTGACGCTCGAACCCGTCATCGATCCCGCCGTGCCGCGGCTGATGCTCGGGGATGCCTCCCGGCTGCGGCAGATCCTGACCAATCTGATCGGCAACGCCGTCAAGTTCACCCCGCAGGGGACCATCACCCTCCATCTGTCTTGTTCGCTGTCCGCCGGCTCGGACGGCCGGCAATTCGCCCGCCTGTTCTTCACCGTGTCCGACACCGGCGTGGGCATCGCCCCGGAGACGATCCAACGGCTCTTCCTGCCCTTCAGCCAGGTGGATGTTTCTCCGCAGCGCCGGCGCGAGGGCACGGGCCTCGGCCTGGCCATCTCCAAGCGCCTCTGCGAACTCATGGGCGGAGGCATTTCCGTGGAAAGCCGTCCCGGGGCGGGATCGACCTTCCGCTTCACCGTCCAATGCGAGGTCGCCCCGGCGCGGCCCGCCTAGGCGGCCGTGCGGCCGGGAAACTGATTTCGGCACTTGCGGGGCGATTTTTTTTCCTGCAACGTGCGCGCCCTGTGCAAAACGGCGCGGTAGCCAAGTGGTAAGGCCGAGCTCTGCAAAAGCTCTATCGCCGGTTCGATTCCGGCCCGCGCCTCCAACATTCTTTCCGAATCTGAAAGAATGTTGCCTGCCGTGGGCGCGGCGAAGTCGGACCAACCATCCGGTGAAGACCGAACCCCATTTCCTCCGTGATTACGGGTTGCCAAACCGGATTCGGGTTTCACCGTAGCGCCATTCCCATCTGTGCGCATGCTTTGTGAGTCCCTCCCGCTGTTTTCCCGTCCGATGCCCCGCCGCGCCGCGCACCCATGAAGCTCCTGCGCGACCAAATCAACCGCTACCTCTCCCCCGGCGCGCTGGTCATCCTGATCATCGCGATCATCGCCATCATCATTGCCGCCCTCCTGCCCCGTCAGCCGGCAACGGGCATCCCGATGTGGATCTCCGCCGAGCCGCATTTCCACGCCTACAAGCCCTTCGCGCGGGAATGGAACGAACGCCACCCGGAACGCGCCATCAATCTGGTCCTGCTCCATGGCACCGCGATGGAGCGGCGCATGCTCTCCGGCTTCATGGCCGGCACGCCGGTGGCCGACATCATCGAGCCCAACATCGGCGTGGCCGCCAAGGCCTTTGCCGGACCGCTCGAAAGCGTGGGCTTTCTCGACCTGACCGAACGGGTTGAAGCCGAGGGTCTGCTGGACAAGATCAACCGCCCCTCCTTCGCGCCTTACACCAGCCGCGGACGCATCTTCGGCCTGCCGCACGACGTGCACCCGGTCCTGCTCGCCTACCGGGCAGACATCGTCGAGGCCGCGGGCATTGACGTCTCCCAGATCGAGACCTGGGAGGATTACTTCCGGGTGCTGCGACCGCTGATGGTGGACACCACCGGGGACGGCCGGCCCAACCGCTATCTGCTGGAGGCCTGGCACACCAACCCGCACGCTCCCAGCATCATTCTCCTGCAGGCCGGCGGCATGCTGATTGATGAAAATGACAGGCCGGCCCTGAATTATCCCCGCAATGCCGAGGTGCTCGCCCGGCTCATCACCTGGATGGCCGGCCCCAACCGCGTCTGTGTGGACATCGAGACCTACTCCGCCTCCGGGCATCGGCAGCGTCTCGACGGCTTGGCGGTCGGTTTTCTGGTGCCCGACTGGATGGCGGGCTCATGGAAGCGCGAAAATCCCGGTTTGGGCGGAAAGCTGAAGCTCATGCCGATCCCCGCCTGGGAAAAAGGCGGACGCCGCACCTCCGTGGCCGGCGGCACCATGCTGGGTTTCAACCGGCACACGGAGCATTTCGAGACGGCCTGGGAATTTGCGAAAGAGCTGTATCTCTCGCCGGTGCTCGCGGAGCAGATGTTTCGCGACACCAACATCATCACCCCGGTCAAGGCGCTGTGGGACTCGCCGATTTTTGACCAGCCGGATCCTTTTTTCAGCGGCCAGCCCTCCGGGCGGCTTTACATCGAACAGGCCCCGCATGTCCCGCGCCGGCCGTCCTCGCCCTACGTGGTGAGCGGGCTGGAGCGCTTCACCAACGTCCTGGGTG
Source organism: Opitutaceae bacterium (assembly GCA_026125215.1). Lineage (GTDB taxonomy): Bacteria > Verrucomicrobiota > Verrucomicrobiia > Opitutales > Opitutaceae > UBA2377. The sequence continues at coordinate 3,498 of JAHCLN010000161.1, read as the reverse complement.
CCCTGCGCCGTTACGCCGACCGCAACCAGATCTACGACGAAGCCGCGTTGCGCATCGAGGCCCAGCGGCTGCTCGACGAGGCGCAGGCCGAGTTCGAACGCTTCATCGGCCGCAACGTCTTTCTCGCGCGAGCACCATGAAAGCGACCCGCTTCAATCCCGCCCCCTGGCTGTTTCTCGCGCCTTTCCTGGGCATCTTCTGTCTCTTCACCATCTGGCCGCTGCTGCGCTCGTTCATCCTCGCCCTCCAGCAGACCTACGGGCCCGGCACCACCGAATGGGTCGGCCTGCACAACTTCCGCTACCTGCTCACCGACCCCCTGTTTTGGAAGGCCGCCGCCAACACCGTGCGGTTCACCCTCGGCTCGCTGTTGGTGCAGCTGCCCATCGCCCTCGGGCTCGCCCTGCTGCTGAACCGGCCCGGCATCCGCGGGCGCGGGTTTTTCCGGCTCACCTTCTTCGCCCCGTCGCTGGTCGGGCTGCCCTTCGTCGCGATGCTTTTCGCCCCCATCCTGGAAAAGCGCACCGGTCTCATCAACGCCACCCTCCACCAACTCTTTCCGCTCTGGGATCCCGAGTTCGCCTGGATGCAGGAATACGTGATGAGCTCGCTCATTCTCGCCGCGCTCTGGATGTATGCGGGGTTCAACATGGTCTATTTCCTCGCGGCCCTGCAGAATGTCTCCAAGGACCTGCTCGAGGCCGCCGAGATCGACGGGGCCAACGCCTGGCAGCGCTTCCGGCATGTCACCCTGCCCGAGATCGCACCGATCGCCGGCTTTATCACCCTGCTCTCCGTGATCGGCAGCTTCCAGATGTTCGAGCTGAGCTTCATCCTGCTCAACAACAGCGGCGGGCCGGAAAACCGCGGCCTCACCATCATGATGTATCTTTACCAGTCGGGATTTGTCGTCGGCGACCTCGGCTACGCCAGCGCCATCGGCTGGGTGCTCGCGCTCACCCTCATGGGTATCGCCCTGTTCCAACGCTGGGCGGCCCGCCGTTACGAGGAACGCTGATCATGCCCGTCAAACGCCTCCTCTCCTTCCTCCTGCATGCGCTGCTGTTTTTCTTCGCGGCGCTGACCCTCATTCCGTTCGTCTACATGCTCTGCGGAGCGCTGAAGTCCAAGTTCGACTTCGCCGCCACGGTCTTCCTGCCCGCCGGCGACGGCTGGTTCGGCATCGGCTGGGACCGCCTCACGCTCGAAAACTTCACCCGACTTTTCACCGACCTCGGCCTGCCGCGCGCCCTGCACAATTCCCTGCTGCTCGCCTCGGTCAGCTCCATCCTGACCGTGCTCTGCTGCGCGATGGGCGGCTACGCCCTGGCCAAGCACAAGTTCCGCGGCCAGAACCTCGTGATGGGCGTGGTGCTGGCCGCGCTGATCATCCCCGGGCCGCTGCTGCTCGCGCCGAGCTTCCAGCTGCTCTACAAATTGGACCTGCTCGACACCTACGCCGGCCTCCTGCTCCCCGGCCTGGCCCCCGCCTTCGGCGTGTTCCTCTTCCGCCAGGCCATGCTCAACAGCGTGCCGAACGAGCTTCTCGAAGCCGCCCGCATGGACGGCGCGGGGGAGTTCCGCATCTTCTTCGAGCTCGTCGTGCCCATCATCCGGCCGATGCTCGGCGCCTTCCTCATGATCAGCTTCATGGGCATGTGGAACAATTTCATCGGCCCGCAGATCATCCTCCAGTCGCCCGAGCTGCACCCGCTGTCCGTCGCGCTCAACAACCTGAAAGGCATCTACGGCACCGACTACGGCCTCATCATGGCCGGCACCCTCGTCTCCATCGCCCCGGTCATGTGCCTGTTTCTGCTGTTGCAGAAGGAGTTCATTTCCGGCCTCACGAGCGGAGCCGTGAAAGGCTGAGCCCGCGGCCCCGCGTGCACATTCTAGACCGGTCTAGAATTTTCGATACAATGAGCCGGAAGAAAATGAACGCTGACCGGTCCTTTTCCGTCTAGGATGTCTGCGCACCCCGCACCCTCCCATCATGAAACTCCCCGAAGACAATTCCGGCCAGCCCGCCAGCAAGGCCACCATCACCGCCCAGAGCATCGCCGGCCAGCGCGAGGCCGCGGCCGAACGCCGTGCCAAATACCCCTACCGCTTCCCGGTGGACCGCCGCCAGCTCGGGGGCAAGTTCACCGTGAAGGAGAACAGCCGCCGTCTGCTGCGTTACTTCTACTTTGAGCGCCGGCTCATGCATGCGCTCGGCTCCTGGACGCTCGCCATCCCGGAATACGAGGTGAAGCTCGAGACCGGCCGCCACATCTTCTGGCACGCCGACGCCGCCCGCTTTCTCCGCGAGCGCCTCACCGAGCAGGAATACCGGCCGAAGGTCATCGACGCCTTCCGCGATCCCGAGATCGACCGCTTCATCGATGAGATGCTCAGCGCCGAGTCTCCCGCCGAGCTGCTCGTCGGCGTCCATCAGGTCGTGGGCAAAGCCATCGCAACCACCTACCGGCACCATATTGACGACACGGACCAGGTCACGGACGTGCCCACCATCCGTTGCCTGAAGCGCATCCTCACCGACTACGAACCCATGCTGGCGTGGGCCGACGAGGCCGTGGACGCCTACATCGCCGGCGGCGTCGAGGAAGCCAAACTCTCCACCTGGCGCTGGCATCTCACCCGGCTGCTCGCCTCCATCGGTGGCATCACCGGCGCCGATCCCCGCGGCGACGCCCCCACGCCCCTGCGCATTGACACCAAGCCCTACGAACGCGGCACCGTGCCCATGCGTGACGTGCGCTTCGACACCTTCAAGCACACGGGCGACTACGACGCCGCCGATGCGCAGAAGCGCTTCGACAAGGATTCCTACGAGGCGGTCCGGCTCCGTTTCATCCGCACCCAGCGCGACGAGGTGGACGCCATCGAAGCCTTCGGCACCTTCGTGTGGGACATCCGCTTCAAGGATTTCGACGCCGAATACGACCTCGCCCGCGTCACCTGGGACGAGGCCCGCCACACCGAGATCGGTCACCGCGCGATGCTCGCCTCGGGCTACGATCCCTACGAGCTGCGCAACCGCCTCACCAGCTCGACCTGCCGCGGACCGATGGATCCCGCCTTCGCCATGGCCGAGATCAATCTCTTCGGCGAAGTCGGCGTGCTGAAGACGATCAACGACCTCATCGACACCGCCGCCGCGCGCAACGACGAGCTGCTCCGCCACATTTCCGACTACATCCGGGCCGACGAGCGCACGCATGTCCGCAAGGGCGCCCGCATCCTCGAGGTCATGACCGACCTCGATGCGAAGGCGCTCGAGCTGCGCACCCGCGAGCTCTTCACCGAGTGCCTCGTCAGCCTGGGCGCCATCAAGAAGGAAATCGACATGAAGACCCTCACCCGCGAGGAGATCGAACACCTCGTCGGCGAGTAAATCCCCAGCGTTTTCCACCCTTCCGGGCGGCCCTTTCCGGGCCGCCTTTTTTTGTGGGGGGACCGCAGAGACGCGGTGAACCGGAACCGCGCGTGAAA
>JAHCLN010000160.1 GCA_026125215.1 Opitutaceae bacterium | reverse complement strand
CTCGGCTTGGTGGAGATTCTCTTCGCCGCACTGGCGACGCTGCGGCGCGAGGGCATCGTCGTTTCCGCGCACTTCTTCGGCACGAGTTACGCACCGGCCGGCGAGGCGCGGTCCGCCGTGCTGGCCGCCGCGGAAAAAGCCGGGGTGGCGGATGCCGTTTTCGAACAGGTGGCGCGTCTGCCCTATTTCTCCGCCCTGCAGGTGACGCTGGAAGCCGGGGCCAACCTGCTCTTCGGTTCAAGCGACCTCGGTTTCACGCCGTCGAAGATTCTCGGCGTGCAGGCGGCGGGCCAGCCGGTGCTGGCGCTGGCCTATGCCGGCTCGACCATGGCCGGACGCCTGGAAAAGCTCGGCCTGCCCTGTGTTTTGCAAACACCATCGGCCGACACCGCCCTCGCAGTCAGCGCGACCATCACCGCGTTGCGCCGGCTGGTCGCCGGTCAACAGCCCCCGGTGCCGCCGCCGGAATCGCTCTCGGCCCGGGCGGTCGCCGCCCGCCAACTGGAGATTTTGGCTTCCGTTTCCTCCGCCCACCCCTAGCCCTTTCCCGCCGCATGGAATACGTCAGCCGCACCAAACTGGCCCATGAACCAGCGATCGATTATTCGCTGCTCGGAGGTGAGCACATTAGGCGGGGCCAGCGGCTGTTTACCACCGGCATGGCCATTCTCGCCGCCGCCTTGGTCTACCTCGGCTACACAGCAAACACCCAGAACCCACTGCACACATTTCAGGGCTTGTTGATCCTGACACTTGCGGTGGTGCCTGCCCTGCTATGGGCAAAAACCGGCGGCAGTCGCTTTCCAGTTTTTGAAGCCATCATGCTTTTGTGCGCCAATGCCTATGGCCTGCCATTGCTCAACGCCAAGGAGCAGCTGGCGGCTTACAGTGATGACGTCATCACCCGTGCCGGCTGGACGGTTGTTCTCTATCTAACCGTGGCAATAGCGAGCTACCGTATGGTCAGAGGCCTGCCTGGTCGCAGCAGCTTCTGGACCGAATCCCTGATCACCCCTCGCATCGAAAGGCTGGTCGTATATGGCATGCTCGTTTCGGCGGCATATGTTAGCATAAGCGTGTTCACCGATTGGATTCCTTGGGAACTCGTCAGCATTCTGCGGGCAGTCTTCTTCGGTTTGGGCATCCTGTGCACTTTTGTTAGCGCCCAACGCTGGGGCCGGGGTGGCATGACCCAAGGTGAAAAGGCCATCTTTTTGTGCGCAATCGTGCCTCAGGTTGTTTTCTTGTCCACGGGCCTGCTGTTAATCGGTTCCATCAGCCAGATTGGCATTGCCCTGCTCGGTTACCTGTCGGGTGGAAAACGCATTCCCTGGTTGGTAATAGTGGCCACATTTTCCATTCTCGCCGTCTTGCATGCCGGCAAATCAAAGATGCGGGAAAAATATTGGGAAGGAGACCTGCCGCCGCCAACTTTCACCCAGTTGCCTGCTTTTTACAGCGAATGGTTTGGTTATGGGCTGCAAAAAACCGAGGAAGCCGAGGGCAAAGCTGCCAGCAACCGACTGCTTGAGCGCACCTCTCTGATGCATATTCTCTGCCTGATAGAGTCATACACGCCCGTGCGACAGGACTATCTTTACGGTGCAACTTACCGGCATGTGCTGCCTCAACTGATACCTCGTTTTTTTTGGCCAGAAAAACCCCGCTCGCATGTCTCCACCTATGAACTGTCCATATATTATGGCTTGCAGAGTGAAGAGGCAACGGAAACCACCACCATCGCCTTTGGTCTTTTGGCCGAAGCTTATGCCAACTTTGGCATGTTCGGGAGTGTGATGCTCGGGTTATTTTGGGGCGTGACCCTCAAAAAGCTACAAATTTGGACCACATTCAGCCCCATGTTTTCATTTGCCGGACTCATAATGATCCTGCTCACGGCATGGGCATTTAATTCCGAACTGACCATGGCGGCCTGGATCTCCTCTTTGCAACAGGCGGTCGTCGTAGTGGTGGGCATACCTTTCGTGCTCAAACGTCTCGTGGCTTAATGACCGACCATGTCGCGCCTCGCCATCGTCCTTTCGCACCCCACGCAGTATTACAGTCCATGGTTCCGCTGGATGGGCACGCACACCCGGCTGGATTTCCGGGTGTTCTACCTCTGGGAATTCGGCGTCACCGAGCAGCGCGACCCGCAGTTCGGGGCGCGGTTCAAATGGGACGTGGACCTGCTCTCCGGGTATGATCACGAATTCGTGCCGAATGTCGCGCGCGATCCCGGCACGCATCATTTCAACGGCCTGCACAACCCGGAACTCGCCGAGCGCCTGCGAGCGTGGCATCCCGACGCCGTGCTGCTTTTCGGCTACGCCTGGCGCACCCACCTCGGGCTCATCCGCCGCCCGCCCGCGCCGTTCATCTTCCGCGGCGACTCGCACCTCATCGGCCACTCGCCCTCGTGGCTCAAGCGCTTCGTCCTGCGCCGCCTCTACGCCCGCTTCGCCGCCGTGACTTTTGTGGGCGAGGCCAACCGCGACTACTTCCGGGCCTTTGGCGTGCCGGAAGCGAGACTTCACTTCGCCCCGCACTGCGTGGACGCCGACCGCTTCGTGCGCGACGCCGCCTGCCTCGCCGCCGCCCGGCGCCTGCGCGACGAACTGGACCTCGGCGGCCGCAAGGTCGTGCTTTTCGCCGGCAAACTCCTGCCCGCCAAACAGCCCGGCGAGCTGCTCGACGCCTTCCTCCGTCTCGCCCCGGCGGACTGGGCGCTCGTCTTCGTCGGCGACGGCCCCGAGCGCGCCACGCTCGAAACCCGCGCGGCGGCGCAATCCGGCTGCGTCGTCCGTTTCCTGCCCTTCGCCAACCAGAGCGAGATGCCCTCGCGCTACGCCCTCGCCGATCTCTTCGTGCTCCCTTCGCGCGGCCTCTACGAAACCTGGGGACTCGCCGTGAACGAGGCAATGCACCTCGGCGTTCCCTGCCTCGTCAGCGACCGCGTCGGCTGCCAGCGCGACCTCGTCACCGAGGGAGAAACCGGCTGGGTGTTTGCTGCGACCGAACCCGCCGCGCTGGAGGCGGCGCTCACCCGCGCGCTCGCCGCGTTGGACGGCGACACCACGGAGCTGCGCCTGCGCATCGCCGCCCGCATCGGCGGCTACAGCTACGCACAGGCCACGCGCGGACTGCAGGAGGCGTTGCAACAGGCCACGGCGACATCATGACGATCACCATCGTGTGCGGTTTTCTCCTGCCCGTCCCGCCGGTCGCCGGCGGCGCTATGGAGAAAATGTGGTGGCGCCTCGCCCGCCTCTACGTCCGCCGCGGGCACCGGGTCACGCTCATCTCCCGCCGCTGGCCGGGCTGGGCCGACGACGAAACGGTGGACGGCTTGCGCCTGCTGCGCCTGCCGGGCTTCGACCACCGGAAACATCTCTGGCAAAATCTCCTGCTCGATGCGCTCTGGGGCTTGCGCGTTTTCCGCGCGTTGCCCGAGGCCGACATCCTCATCACCAACACGGTCGCGCTGCCGGTTTTCGTGCGCCAGCTGCGCACGCGCGCCGGTCTGCTCGTGGTTAACCTCAACCGCTACCCCAAGGGCCAGGTGCGCTGGTATGGCGGCGCGGCCCGCATCCAGGCGGCCAGCGGCATCATCGCATCCGCCGCCGCCGCACAGGCGCCGCGGCTGGCCGACCGGATCAAGCTCACGCCCAATCCCGTGGACTGCTCGCTCTTCGCCGGACCGGCGCCGGCGCGCGCTGCCGACGCGCCGCTGACCATCGGCTTCATGGGACGCATACACCCCGAAAAGGGTCTACTCACGCTGGCCGCCGCCGCCACGCGGCTGGCCCGGGAAGCCGATCTGCCGCCCTGGCGCATCGTGCTGCGCGGCCCCACCGAGGTGCCCCGCGGCGGCGGCGGCGCGGACTTCGTGCAACGCCTGCAAGCCGTCGGCCCGGAACTCTGGCGCGACGGCCGGCTGGCGCTGGCGCCCGCGTTGGGCGATCCGGCCGAGCTGGCGAACGCCTACCGCGCACTCGATGTGTTCTGCTACCCGACTGAGGCCGCCGAAGGCGAGGCGCACCCGGTGGCCGTGCTCGAAGCGATGGCCGCCGGCAGGCCGGTCGTTGCCACCGAGCTGCCTTGCTTCGCCGACCAGCTGCGTTCCGGCGAAAACGCCCTGCTCGTGCCGCCGCAAAACGCCAAGGATCTGGCGGGAGCGCTGGCGCGCCTGCTGCGCGAACCCGCCCTGCGCAGCACGCTTGGTGGCCACGCCCGCGAGACCATCTCGACGCTCGACGACGCCACCATCGCCGAGCAGCATCTGGCCGACTACGAACAACTCCTTCATGCCACCCGCCGCTGAAAACTCCCCTTGGCTTGGCAAGGAGTGCATCACCCCCTACTCGCGCCGGGAGGTGCTGCTGCGCCTGATTTGGGCGTTTACTCAGGCCACCCTTTTCCGCTGGAGCCCGCGGCCATGGCATGGGTTCAGGGCCCGGCTGCTCCGCCTGTTCGGTGCCGCCATTCCAGAGCCGGGAAAAATCGTGGTGTTTCCCACCGCCCAAATCACTTTCCCGTGGAAACTCACCCTTGAGCCGAGGGCTATGATTGGCCGGCATGTGCGCATTTACAACCTGGCCCATGTCACCCTCCGCTACGGAGCGAACATCAGCCAGCACGTCCATCTCTGTGCCGGCACCCATGACTACACGCATTGGAGCATGCCGATGGTGGCCAAGCCCGTCGTCATCGGCGCCAATGTCTGGGTCGCCGCCGACGTGTTTGTTGGCCCCGGTGTCACCATCGGAGAACTGGCCGTGATCGGCGCCCGCTCCGTTGTCTTGAAGGACCAGCCGGCACGCATGGTCTGCGCCGGACACCCCTGCCGGCCGTTGAAACCCCGCCCGGATCCGCGATGAAAATCGCCCAGGTTGTTCCGAGTCTCGAGGCCCGCCACGGCGGGCCTTCGCGTTCCGTCCGGGCACTGGCCGGGGCGCTCGCCGGCACGCATGATGTCGAACTGCTCGCGACCGAGCCGAAGACCAACTCGATCGAAACCGAAGGCCGGCTCACTGTCCGTCGTTTTCCCCGGCAATGGCCGGAGGACTTTTCCGTATCCGGGCCGCTGCGCCGGCACCTTTTGGCGGGCAGACACGACATCATCCACCACCACAGCCTCTGGCTGCGATCGCTGCACTACGCCGCCGCAGCCGCGCGGAAACAGGGTGCGCCCTTGGTCATATCCCCGCGCGGTATGATGACTCCCTGGGCTTGGGCACATCACCGTTGGAAAAAAAATCTCGCCCGTCATCTGATTCATCCCGGCGCTTTTGAGCTGGCCGCGGGTTGGCATGTACATCTGCGACCAGTCCGGCAGGTGGACGATATCCGCCGTCTGGGCTTTCCAGCCAACCCATATGCTTGGCGCCGAACGGCGTGGAAGTGCCGTCTCCCGAAGCCATGGAAGCCGCGCGAAGCCATTGGCAGAAATGTTGCCAGGCGGTGACGACCCGGAGAATCGCTCTGTTTTACTCCCGCTTCCACGCCAAGAAGCGGGTGCTGGAACTGATCGACCTCTGGACCGCTTGCGCCCCGCGCGATTGGCTGCTGCTGATGGTCGGCATACCGGAGCAATATCCTGTCGGCTTCCTCCAGGAGCGGGTCGCCCAGATGCAGGCCTCGGATCGAATCCTGATTTACGATGGCACCGATGTTCCTCCCCCCTACGCCGTCGCGTCGCTTTACCTGCTACCCACCCACTCGGAAAATTTCGGCCTGACCGTGGCTGAAGCCCTCGCCCATGGCGTGCCGGTCCTGACCACCGATGGCACACCTTGGCAGGAGCTCGATTCGCGTCAGGCCGGCCGTTGTCTGGCCTGGGAGAATTTTGGCGACGGCCTGCTGGGGCTCCTGCAGGAGCCCGCGGAAGTGCTGCGCCAGCGGGGAGAGCGCGGCAGAAACTGGATGAGAAACGAGTTTTCCTGGTCCGGCGCCGCAGCCAAGCTCGCGGAGTTTTACCGGGGATTGATCGAGCAGCGATGACGCCGAACGACCCTCCCCGCGCTTCCACCCTTTTGGAAAAGCTGCTGCTGGCGCACCTGCTCGGGTTGCTGCTCGGCTCCAGCTGGGTTTTTGGCGGCAATATCTGGTGGATGCGCGAGACGTTGAGCTGGTGGGCCGCCGCCGGGATGTTTCTGACCGTCGCGGCCTTTGCCCAATCCGGTGAGTCTGGCCGCGAGGCCCGACGCAAGGCCTGGTGGTTGTTGCCCTGGCTGCTGGTGTGCGGGCAAATCGCCGCGAGTGCTCTCAATCCCAGCTTCCAGGCGATGACAGCGGAGGGTGAGCGCGTGTTGGTCCATCTGGGCGAAAAACATCGCCGCTGGCCCAGCACCGTTGATCCGGCGCTGACACTGCGCGAACTCTGGCTCTATGCGGGCGTCTATCTTTCTGCCTTCAACCTGTTGCTCATCCCGCGCAGCCGGCGTCTGCTGCGGATTTTGCTGACGGTTGGCGCCGTGAACTGTCTCGGTCTCGCCATCTTCGGCACCATGCAAAAATTGCTGGGGGCCGGGTTTTATTTCGGCGCGGCCGAGTCTCCCAATCAGCGGTATTTCGGAACCTTCATCTACAACAACCACTGGGGTGCGTTCATGATCCTCTGGCTGGGCGCGGCCGGCGGACTGCTCTATCATCATGGCAGCCGGTATCGGGGCCGCGACCTATGGCATTCACCTTTTACCGGTGCCATTGTGGGATTGCTGTTTATCGCCGCCAGCGGGCCCGTGAGCGCATCACGCGCGGCCACTGCCATGGCCGCCGGCTTCGTTGCCGGACTCGTTGTGCATGGCGCGCTGCTCATCGTCGCATCCCGGCGCCAAGCCCGCCAGTCCGTGGCCGCGCCCGTGATGGCGCTGCTGATCGTGGCCTTGGGTGCCGCCGGCGGCATCGGCTGGCTGGCCCAGCGCAGCCTCGCCGAGCGCTACACCGAGACGCGCGCCGCCCTCCTGGAGGAACAATCCATCTTCGCCGGGCGCATGGAGCTTTACCGTGACACCTGGGAGCTCGCGATGAGAAAGCCCGTTTTCGGCTGGGGTTTCGAGAGCTACGGCGCCGCGTTCCAGTTGATCCGCCCAAGACCCATCGCCGCCCACCGGCAATATGAAAACAGCTACACTGAGGCCCA
>JAHCLN010000016.1 GCA_026125215.1 Opitutaceae bacterium | reverse complement strand
GCGCTTTCCGGATATGGAGCGGGCGAAGAGACTCGAACTCTCGACGTCCACCTTGGCAAGGTGGTGCTCTACCAACTGAGCTACACCCGCAGAGCAGGGTGCAAGAAGCAGGCCGAAAGCGTGTTCGTCAACAGCTATTTTAGCACTTCCAAATCGAAAGCGACCTGTCTTCGCACAGCCACCGGCAGCGGGCTGAATCGTGCCTTTTCCAGCGCAGCCGCAGCCTTGTCGCCATACAGCTGCCGGAGCAGAGGCAGCAACTGTGGCGCCTGCTCCCGGCGAAACACCAGCCAGAGCGGCCAGCGCAACCCGTAGTCGCCGCGATGGATATTTTCCGGCGTGGGGAGGAAGGCCGGCGCGTGTTGATCTGCGCCAACCGCCAGCAGCCGGAAGCGTTCATCCAGTGACAACGGCCACGGGATCAGGCCAATGCCGCCGGGCTCACGCTCCAACTGCGCGAGCAGGGCCTGCGGGGATGCCTTGGCCGTCACCACCGGGTGAAAATCCCTGCCCTCCAGCAGGAGCTGGCGGGCCAGCCCACGGGTAAAGGCGGCGGACCCGGTGGCGTCCGGCACCAGCGGCACAATCTCCCGGACCAACCATTCTTCCGTTGGCCCCAATTCGCCCCACCGACGCAACCCCGCGCCCCCGGTGGCCGCAAAGATGCCGGCCAGCTGGCGATGCTCAACCTGCGCGAGCGGCAGCGAGGCCGACACCACCACCGCGACCGCCTGATAAGCCAGCGGCAGACAGTGCCAGGGCTCCGCCGGCAGCTTTTGCCCGGGCGCGAAACTGAGCAGGGCGACATCTGCCCGGCCGGACTCCAAGGCCCGCCAGCCGTGATGGCTGCCGGCAAAATCGAGGGCGAGTTCCAGACCGGCGCTTTCCGCGGCCGCGCGAAACTCCCGGGAGAAATCCTCCGCCAACAGGTCGCTGCCCGTGATCCGCCACGCGGCACATAATTCCGCCGCGCTCCACAACAACAGCCAGCAGAGTCGGCGGACCCGGCACATGATGCTGCTCCGCTAGGGGCGTCGTTCGCGGGGATCGGGTTCCGAGAGCACGAGCTTCTCTCCCTCCCCGGATGCGCCGCGGCCGGCCTTGGGCTTCTTCTCCCCTTCGCTGTAGTAGGAGTAATTGCTGGTGTAATAGCCGTAGTCGTCGCCCGTGCCGGTAGGCACCTGGTTGAGGACCACCCCGAGCAACGGGGTCTTGATGCCTTCCACGATCTGCTGCGCCCGCACGACCATGCTCTGCGGGTTGCGCCGGTGCTGGATCAGGAGCACGGCCCCGTCCACCACGCTGGCGAGCACGGAGGCGTCGCTCACGCCGATGATGGGCGGGGAATCAAAGATGATCTTGTCATACCGCCCGCGCAGCCCGGCGATGATCTCCTTCAGACGGTTGACGTAGAGCAGGCTCAGCGCAAAGCCCGCCGCCGAACCGCTCGGGATAAAATCGAGATTCTGGGCGACGGCACGCTGCGTCACTTCATCGAGCGTTTTCTGGCCGAGCAGCAGGTCGCTCAGCCCGGGCTCCTTCGGGCGCCGGGCGAGGCGGTGCTGGGTGGGGCGGCGCAGATCGGAGTCGATCAGCAATACCCGCTCGCCCGCCGCGGCCATGAGCCGGGTCAGTCGGTGCAGCGTCGTGGACTTGCCCTCGCCGGGACCGGCGGAAAACAGCACGAGCGCACTCGGTTGGCCCGGTTTGAGGGCGAGGTTGAGATTGGTCTGGAGGACACGAAAAGGCTCCTGTTCCGCCGGGTCGGGATCCCCCTCGTCGGCGGGGGCCCGGCTGTGCGGAATGACTCCAAGAACGGGCAGCTTCAGCTTGGTCTCCACATCGGCGACGTTGCGGAAGCTGGTGTCGAAATATTCCATGAGCACGGCCGCGCCGACGCCGAGGATGACGCCAAAGCCGAGGGCGAAGGCGATGTTGAGCGGCCAGCTGGGCTTGCTGGGACGGCGGGGCGGCTCGGCAGTGTTGAGGATTTCAATGGTGCGCTTCGGCACCTGGAAATCGATCTCACGTTGACGCAACGTGAGCTTGAGCGTGGTGAGCAGGCGCGTCTCGTCGTCAAGTTTCTGCGCGGCCTCTTCGAAGGGGCGCATCCGGTCGCGCGCGGAGAGAATCTGGTCCACCTTGGCCTGGCTGAGCTGGCGGCGCAGCTCGGTCACGCGGGCCTCGGCCTCGTTGTAAGAAATTTCCAGCGAGCTCTCGTAACCCCGGAGCAGGGCGTCGAGCTGCTCGCGGATCTTGGCGCGGTTTTCCTCGGCGGCGATGAGCTCGGGATGCGCCGCACCGAGCCGGCCGCGCAGCCGCGTGAGCGTCTGGTCGGCCACGAGGTAGGCCTGCTGGAGGTTCTGGATGTTGGGGTCTTGGATGAGCTCCGAGTTCACGAGGCTCACCCGGTCCTCGGGTGCGATGGCGCGGAAACGTTCCCAACGGGTCTTCCGCCCGATGGCGTCCACACTCAGCGCGATGAGGGAGTTCTGCATCTGGCGGAGCGTCTCGATCTCCATGTCGGAGTAGCGGGCGTTGAGGTCCACGCCGGAGATGTTGAGGTCGTTGCGCAGCTGTTCGACGAGGTCGCGCTGGGCGCTGACGGTGCGTTCCTGGGCCTCCAGCTCTCGCTTGAGCTGCGCCAGGCCTTCGCGCTGCTCGGAGGTGGCGAAGGCGATGCGGTTCTCCGAGTAGACGCGGGCGATTTCGTTCGCGATGTCTGCGGCCAGTCCGGGCTCCCGCGCAAACACGTCGATCTCGATGATCGAAGAATTGCGCTGGGACTCGATGCGGAGCATCCGGTCGAGCAGGTAGCGGTAAGCCAAGGCGTTGGGCAGCGTGCCGGAGGCACCCAACTCGGCGGCGAGGCGGCGGCCGAGCCCGAGATTTTCTATCACAGGATAAATGATGATCTCCGAACGCATCGTGCGGAGCTGGTCCTGCAGGTAATAGGGATCGTAGTAATTGGCGCTCTGGGCCTGGAAGAGCTTCACCTCGCCTTCGGGCTTCTCGACCCGAATCTTGGTGGTCGAGAGATACCACCGCGGCAAAAAAGCCGTGACAAGCAGGGTCGTGAGAAGCACCAGCCCGAGGATCAGGGCGATGAGGGCCTTGCGCAGGCGCAGCACCTGCAGGAAATCCGCGAGCGAGGCATGGTCCTTACCGGCGTTTGTGGCAGCCATGAATGGGCCCAAGCGAACGGCGGGCCGACGGGTTCAGCAAGCACTTTGTGCCTGCGGTCGGGGACGGACTCAGAACGAGAAGGCGGCGTTGACGCCGTAGCGGCGGCGGGACATCTCGCGGGAAGCGAGGTCCGAGCTCACGCGGTCGCTGTCAAAGGTGCCGGAAATGGACCAGTGCCGGTTCGGCAGGTAGGTGAGGCCGAGCCCGAAGCGGGTCGTGCGCTCATCAATGTCGGCCTGCAAGCCGCGGCCTTGCAGCGTCGAGGGCTCGTAGGTGAGCGAACCGGAGAGAACAAAGAGCGGACTGAGCGAATGCTGCAGGTTGACGAAAAACCGGTTGACCCTCGTGTCCGTGAAACGCGCGACATCCGAGGCTTCCTCCAGGGTGTGCACAAAGCCGCCGGTGAGGTAGGAACGCTCGGCGTAGTCATACTTGCCGGAGACCTCGATGTAGGGCGCATCTTCGTCCGGGGCGCCGGAGCGCTGGCGCCACTCGTAACCCAACCGACCCGAAGCGGTGAACTTGCGGGCCACGCTGTAATCAAATCCGCCGATCAGAAAGTTCGACTCCTTGTCCTTGGTCGCGCCACCGGTGCGGTAGTCCACTTCCTGCCGGCGCACCTCGGCGTTGAGCTTCAGCTCGGGCAGGAGGGTGTGCGTGGCGGCGAGGCCGATCAGGTTCTCGTTGCGGTCGATGCTGGCGCCGAGGGTGGCGTCGTCGTAGTCGTAGTTGGTGAAGCGGGCCTTGCCGGTGAGGCTGGTGCGCTCGGTGAGATTGCCGGTGAGCTGGCCGTCAAACTGGTTGCGCTTGTATGACTGGTCGGTGTTGAGCGGGATACCGGCCAGCAGCGACTCGGGATTCTTCGCCACCGTGTAGGCGTTGCTCAGGTCGATGTTGGCCGTCTGGCTGAATGCATGGGCCACGCGCAAGTCGAGGTTGTGGCTGTCGAGGGTCTTGTCGCCCGGGCGGTCCTCGAAATTGTCCAGGGTCAGGCGATAGGAAGCCGACACAAAGGTCTGGTCGGTGACGGAAGAATTGAACTTCAGCGAGGGGGCGAAGCTGTAAACCGTGCTGTCAATCGCACCGGTGGCGGCGCCGAAGATGTTGCTGTCGTGGGATAATCCCGCGCGCAGCGTGACCACGAAGGCCTTGCCCTGTTCCTGTTCGGGGATGGGAGCATAGACACCCCAGGCCAGTGGCAAAGCCACTGCGGAAAGCACGACCGGAGCGAGGCGAAGCATTTTCATAGGCAGCGGGTTCCGGGATTTATTGAGCCTTCCGGGCGCCCTAGGCAATTACTTTCCCTGCAGGGGCGGCAGCGAAGGATCGAAGAGCACGTAGAGGTTCTCACTGAGCCGCTGGGGGGACTGCAGGGGGAAATTTCGCGGCATGCGGCCGGTAAACAGCCCCGCATACACCCCGCTCCAATCGCCATAACGGGCCAAACCGCCCGCCCGTGCCCCTTCCCCACCCGGATTCGCCGCCAGCTCCGAGAAGAACGGCCGGTCAAGCGTTCGCGGGGTCAACAGCAGCTGGCCGACCCGCTGTTCGAGCGAAACCGCGAGAAAATCCCGCAAGGTATGCGGCTGCGCCCACACCCGCTGGTCGCCATACCAAGCCACGCCCGCCGGCACATCCGCCATCAGGCCGAATCGACCCTGCGCGCCGCGCATTTCCAGATCCCGGCCCATGCCCATGAAAAGGCCGGGGAAATACGGCGGATAGTTGAAATGCAGGCGGCGCGGTTCCAGCAGGTCGTGCAGCAAAGGCACGGCCTGCAGCAGCACCAAGAGGGTCGCCGCCGCCCGCGGCCACCGGCCAAGCAGCGGGTGCCCACCCAGCAGCACAAAGAAAAATGCCGTCCCAAAGATGATCAGCAACGGGGTCAGGTAGGCCACCGGCAGCCGGACACTTTCGCCCGAATTGAACACCGCCTGGGCCAGGATGAGCGTCCCAAACCCGGCCGTGGACATCCAGCGCAGCCGGTCGGCCGTGGGATCGCGAAAGCGGTAAAAGCAGCCCACGATGAAAAACGCCGTGAACCACAGCGCACCGCCCGACCAAAGCAGTGCCTAAAGGTTCTCGCTGAGCTCGGTCAGCGTCTTGTTGCCGAGTTTGTTGATGTCGATTTCCGGCAACCGCGCCGCAAGCGTTGCCCGCACCTGGGCCGGTTCCGCCGTGGAGTCGCCGGCCTTCAGCGCCACGTTCTGGCCCGCGAGGGCCAGCGGGTGGCCGGTCAGCGCGAGGTTGCGGCCGAGCCACGGGCCGGTGACCAGCAGAAAGGCCCCCGCGATCACCGCGACGGCCGACCAGCGCGCCGCGCCGCGCAACCGCCAACCGGCCGCCGACAGCGCCACAAGCACAAGCGCGCCGGCGGAATATTCGGTCAGAAACATAAGGCCGCAGGTCCCGCCCAGCGCCGCCGCCCACCACCGCGCGGACTTTTGCCCCGCGCTCACCGCCACGTCCCAATGCCACCAGCACCGGAAAGCGAGGAGCACCAGCACCAGCAGCAGCGGCAGACCGTTGACGGCCACCGTGTGCTTCCACAGCGGCATCGAAACCAGCAAAGCCAGCGCAGCCACCCAGCCCACCCGGGCATCAAACAGCTTCCGGCCCAGCCCGTAGGTCAACCAGGCGGCCAGCCACAGCAGACCGACGTTCAGGCCGAGCAAAAAGTAATCCGCCCGAAACCCGTCCGGCGGCACGGGTGGCGCCGCAAAAAGTGCGGCAAAGGCTTGCTCGGGCAACACGGCGAAGCCGGCCGCGATCATCACCGAATACAACGGCGCCTGGTGCAGCTCCGGGTAGGCCCGTGCCGCATCGAAATCCCGGCCGCGCTGCGCGAGCACCGCGGCGGTCTGCGGGTAGTTTACCTGCGTGGTAAAACCCTCGCCGCGGGCGAGCTGCCGCGCGACATCGGCCTGCACCAGCACCGCCTCGTCCACGGGCCCGTGAAACTGCGTCCACGCCACGCGGAGGGAAAGCAGCAGGGTGACGAGCAGCACCGCCGCCAGCCGCACCCAGCGCGCGCCCTCGCCCAGTTCCAGCCAATGAATCAGCTCCTGCAGCGTGCGGGGGCGCTTCATCAGTCGGTCACGTCAAGCTCGGGCCATTCGGCCAGCTTGCGGTGCAGGGTGCGGCGGCTGATGCCCATGAGCTCCGCCGCCTTGGTGCGGTTGCCGCGGGATTTGATGAGGGCTTCGCGCAGCAGGCGCTTTTCATTTTCCTCCACCGAAAGCGGATTGGCCAGCGGTGCGGCACCGGGAGCAGCGGCCGGGGCCCCGCCGCCGCGGAATTTCGGCTCCAGGTCGTATTCCGTAAAGACGCCGCCGCGCCGCAGGACGACGGCGTTTTCGCAGAAATTGCGCAGTTCGCGGATGTTGCCCGGCCAGGGATAGGCCTGCAGCGTGGCCACGGCGCCCGGCTCCAGCGTGAGCGGGGGCACTTTGTTTTCCTCGCTGAAAAGCCGGATGAAATGCGTCAGCAGCACGGGAATGTCCTCGGGCCGCTCGCGCAGCGGCGGCATCAGGATACGCACGACGTTGAGCCGGAAGAAGAGGTCCTCGCGGAACTTTCCATCCTTCACCATCTGTTCCAGGTTGCGGTTGGTCGCGGCAACAAGGCGCACGTCGAGTTCGATGGCCTTCGACCCGCCTACGCGCTCGATGCTCTTGGTCTCCAGAAAGCGCAGGAGCTTCACCTGGGTGGAAGGCGAGATCTCGCCGATCTCGTCGAGAAAGAGCGTGCCGCCGTCCGCCGATTCGAAACGGCCGACCCGGCGTTCCATCGCCCCGGTGAACGAGCCTTTTTCGTGACCGAAGAGCTCGCTCTCCAGCAGGTTTTCCGAGAGCGCCGCGCAATGCACGGCGATGAAGGGCGCGCGGGCGCGCGGGCTCACCTGGTGAATGGCCTGGGCGACGAGCTCCTTGCCGGTGCCCGATTCACCCTCGATCAGGATCGTGGCCTTGGAGGGCGCCACCAACCGCACCCGGTCCACCACGGCCTTCAGCTTCGCGGAGTGGCCAATGATGTGGTCGAAGCTGAATTTCTCGTCGAGCCGCTCGTGCAGCTGCTTAACCTCGACTTCGAGGGTTTTGGTTTTGAGCGCGCGCTGGATGAGCACCTCCAGCCGCTCTATGTTGACGGGCTTGGTGAGGAAATCCACCGCCCCGCGCTTCATCGCCTCCACGGCC
The DNA here is from genome assembly GCA_026125215.1 of Opitutaceae bacterium. Classification (GTDB taxonomy): domain Bacteria; phylum Verrucomicrobiota; class Verrucomicrobiia; order Opitutales; family Opitutaceae; genus UBA2377. The sequence goes on along the minus strand of JAHCLN010000016.1, from coordinate 29,665 downwards.
GTCTCGATGTTGCCGTAGGCCGTCATCATCAGCACGGCCGGCTGGTTCGGCAGGGCCAGCGCGCGGTCGATGACCTTGAGGCCGGATTTGCCCGGCATGCGCAGGTCGGTGAGGACGACATCGAAGGGCTGCGCGTCCATGAGGTTGAAAGCCTCGTCGGCGTTGGCGGCCACGGACACGTCGTAGTTGTCCGCCAAGGCCTGCTGCAGCCCTTCTCGGGTGTGCTTCTCGTCATCCACGATGAGGACGCTCGGCATCATGATGGCGCCCATCACAACCGCCGCCCGGAGGGGGTCAAGCGCTTGATGGGACAATCCGACACAGCGCGACTCTGCCGTTGATGGTTTGCGGGGTTGTCATCAACTAGCCCTGATAACCGTCGCGTTGAAAGCTCGCACCGCACCGCCTCTCGGAGCCGCCCGCCGTCTGCTTCCGCCGACGTTTTGGTTGCTCGTCTGCCTCTTGCCGTGGCCAATTTCCGCCCGGCCAGCAAACGACGATCCCAAGCTGGAGATCAACGTGCGTGCCAAAGTGGAGCGGCCCTTCAAGGGCCTCGGCAAAGCGCCGCGCCAGGAGCACGGCAAGTTCTACCACATCGCCGCTATCACGCTGGTGCCTTCCAACCCGCCGTTGCTGCGGCCCGTGGACGAGGCCGCCGTTCTCGCCATCCTGCGGGAGGAACTCGCGAAGCGCGGTTTCACCGAGGCCGCCGGCGACACCCCGCCGGAGATCATTCTAACCCTGATCTATGGCCGCGGCTGGCTGCGCAATCCCTACCTCGACGACGTGATGATCGCCGAGTCCACCTCGCCGCCCACGGTCATCTCCCACGGCATGCACACCAACCTCGCACGGCAGCGAACCTCCTTCCGCCATGAGAGCAAGTTGCAGGCAGCTCAGGCGGAAAAACTTTTCCTGTCCGTGTCCGCCTGGGCCAACCCACACACCCAGCCGGCGGAGCCCAAGCGGAAAAAACGTTCGGGCATCCGGCTCTACTGGCGCACCACCATGCTTGTGGATGAACCCGCGCAACGGGACTTCAACGTCTTCGTCCGCGACATGCTCGCCGCCGGCTCCGCCTACTTCGACCGCGAGATTGACGCCGAGGAGGTCAGCATCCGCACGGACATGCCGACCGGCCACGTCCTCATGGCCCCGCTGCACTTTGCCGGAGACGAAGAACCATCCGGCCCCGCGGTCCCCGGCGGGCAATAGGCCCGGTCACGCCGTCGCCGGCGCAACATAGGGTATGGTTAGCGGTCCCCACGGCAGGGCCGCCACCCGCGCGCCGGGGCCGAGCCGCGCCACTTCCGCCCGCACCGTCGCACCGATGTCCGCGCACGGCTCGAGCAGGGCCGCGCGCACGGTTTCGGCGGGCAGCGCGCTGTGCAGCAGCACCCGGGCGCGCGACTGGATGAGCGCCTGGATGTGCGACTGCCACTGCTCTGGCCACGCGAAGCCGGGCGTGGCGATACGCGCGAGCAGCTCCTGCGGCGATTTCACCGTGCGCAACAGTCGGTCGAAGGGGCTCTGCGCCGGCAGGCCCTCGCGGCACTCCGCCGCGAGGATAATGGTGCCGCCCGGCTTGATGATGGTCGCCGCCGCGCTCATGCCCTTCACCCCTTGGTAAAGGTTCATGTCGAGCGGATAGCCGCTGTTGGTCGTCACCACGATGTCGAAGGGCGCGTCCACGCGCTGCATCGCCGAGGCGCGCACGAACTCGCGACCGCGGCGGTGCGCCTGCACGAGGTCGCCGGCAAACCAGCCCGTGATGTGCTTCTCCTCGTTCAGGCTCACGTTGAGCAGGAAGCTGGGTCCCACGCGCAGGGAAATTTCGAGCATCTCGTCCCAGATGGGGTTGCCCTCGTTGATGCCGAAAGTGGCCTTGGGGCTGCCGATATTGGCCGCGCCGTGGTTGCTCATGATGGTCTTCAAGCCGGCCACGCCCGGCATCAGCGCCTTCGGGCCGCCGCTGAAACCCGCAAAGAAGTGCGGCTCGATGAAGCCGGTGAGGATGCGCACGTCCGCCTTCGCCGCGTGGCGGTTGATGAGTGCCGGGGTGCCGTCCCGCGTCGTGCCGAAAGGCACGAGGTCCTCTTCGTGTTCGCAATAGTGGTTCAGCACGCGGTAGCGCGCGGTGATCGCCTTGCCCAGCATCACGTCAAGTTCCTCCGGCGTATTGGGCCGGTGCGTGCCGGTGGAGTTGAGCAGCAGCACCTGCTCGTCGCGCACCCCGTGGCGGTGCAGGTAGTCGAGCACCCAAGGCAGCACACGCGTGTTCGGCATCGCACGCGTGATGTCGGGGAAAATGATGCAGACCTTCGCGCCCGGTTTCAGCCACTCGCGCAGAGGCGCCCAGCCGGTCGGGGCATCGAGCGCCGCGAGCAAGGCGGCGCGCTCGTCGGGCAGGCCCGGCTGCGGCCGCGGCCGCACGACCGTGGTGTCGTCGGGCAGATCGACTTCCAGATGACCTTGGCCGTAGGCGAGCGCGACTTTCATTGGGGCCAGTCAGTGCCCGAGGGCGGGCGAATTCAAGCGCACGCCTTGGCCACAGCGGCAAAGGCTATGGCCACGGCGACGGCGCCGGGATCACGCACACCGGCGAGATTGCCGGCGTTCACGTAGGCGGCCCGGCCAGCGCGGGCTTTGTTCATGGTGGCGGTCGCTTGGGCTCCGCTCTCGGCTGCTTCCGCCGCGGCCTTGATTCCGCCCCGCGGCAGGGCCGAGATCGCCGGAGCCAACGCATCAATCATCGTGCGGTCACCGGGCTGCGCCCCGCCATACGCCTGCATGCGGGCCAGACCCCGGCCCAAGGCCGCAACGATATCCAGCTTTTGCCTGAGTTCGGTGCCCGTCGCGGTGAAGAAGATCGAGAGCAGCACGCCGCTGGAGCCGCCCATCGCTTTGCCCAACCGATTGCCCAGGGCGAGGCACAGTTGCTCCGCGTCGGCCAGTGGCAGTTCTCCGCGTTGCATCGCAGCCAGCACATCGCGGGCGGCCGTCGTAAACGTTGTGCCCGTGTCACCGTCACCGATCGTGCGGTCGAGTTCGTTGAGCTCTTGTTCATGGGCTTGCAGGGCTTGTCCAACCGCCGTGATCAGCGCCCGCCGACCGGCGTCTTCCGAACCTCTATACACCGGCTGCGCCATGACCGGCAGCGGCAGCACGGTCGGGGCGCTGACCGCCCGGGCACCCGGCCAACTGTCGGCGGCCACCGCGCTTAGCAGCCACTCACGCCGGGCGGCATCCAACGGCAGGAGCGACACGGAGGCACCGTGCATGTCCAGTGCCGTCATCAGCGGGCCCGGTCCCACGATCAGCTCGATGCGCGCACCGATCTCGGAGCCAAGCAGTTCCCGCGTCAGGACGTTCATCTCCAAAGGCGTGGTGCCGCCGAGATTGTTTACCAGCGCCGCCAGCGCACCGGCCGCGGGCAGCCGCGACCGCAGCTCGTTCACCAAGGTTTCCACCAAGGCCTTGGCCTCGGCCGCCGCCATCACCCTCGCCCCGGGCTCGCCGTGAATGCCCAGCCCCAGCTCGATCTGCCCGGCGGCAAGCCGCGACCGGACCGCCTCACCCGGCAAGGTGCAGGTAGCGAACGCCAGACCGAGCGAGACCACAGCGTCGGCCACATCCTGCGCCGCCGCCCGCACCTCCGCGAGCGAACCACCGCGCGCCGCGACATGACCCGCCGCCTTGTGCACGAGCAGCGTGCCCGCCACGCCACGCGGATGCGGCGCCTCCGGCAGCGCAATGTCATCCGCCACAAACACGAGCTCCACCTGATGTCCCAGTTGCCGCGCCTTTTCCGCCGCGAGGCCGAAGTTCAGCCGGTCGCCCGTGTAGTTCTTCACGATCAGCAGGCAACCCGGCGCACCCGTCACCGCGCAGATCGCGCTGAGCACCGCGTCCACGCTCGGAGAGGCAAACACCTCGCCGCATACGACCGCCGTCAACATTCCCTCGCCGATGAAACCGGCGTGGCTCGGCTCGTGCCCCGAGCCGCCACCGGAGATCAGCGCCACGCGGGATTTGTCCCAGTCCTGCCGCAACAGGACCTTCGTATAGGGAAACCCGTCGAGCCGGGCCAGTTTGTCCGGACCGATTGCCTGCAGGTAACCGTCGATGGACTCGGTCACGAGCCGGGCGCGTTCGTTGATGAAATGACTCATGGATCGGGGTGGGGTTGAGATTGCTCCTGACCGCTTGCCCAAGCCCAGCGGGAGCCGGGCGGGATTGCAGGCAAATTTGTGCACCCTCACGGCAGCGTCGCCAGCAGGGTCCGCATGGCGCGGGTCATCGCCGCGGCGTAGTTCGCCCGGTCGCGCACCCGGAAGATGAAACGCACCGGGTCGCCCGGCGCGGGGGCCGGTTCCCAGCGCACCACTCCGTCGTCGCCACAGGTGACGCGGATGGGCTCGAAACCGAAGACCGCCCGCTCTCCCGCCTCTGCCAACGGCACGATATCGCCGTCCGCCGTTACCGTGCGGCCGGCCGCATGGAAAAATCCGCCCGTGCACCACATGTTGCGCGGCATCGTGCCGAAGTGAGCCAGCGCCGCGGCGTCCACCGGTTCGCGCAGGACCTTCAGCCAGTCCGGGCTCGGCGAGCGGCCGAGCATGTAGAGAAAATAGGCCTGCATGCGCGGGCTCAGGTGCGGCAAAATCTCGCCCTGCGTGAAACGGTAGAATGTCCCCCACTCCTCGACCGTCCACGTCGGCGGCGTCAGCTCGAAGCACGGCAGCCAGTAAACCGGGCACGGCAGGTTGAAGATCATCCCGTAGGCGGCCGGGTTGACGTTTACGTTGTATTCCAGCTCGCCGAGCAGCTCCGGCCGGCGCGTGCCGGAGCCGGCATTGAGATAGACCGCGCGGCATTTTTCCCGGAACAACTCCGGGGCCTGCGCACCCGCCAGCGCCACGTCGCGGCACGAGCCGACGATCGTGATCACCACCGGCGCAGGGCTCTCCCGCAGGATACTCAGCAAAAACTCCACCCCGTGCCGCTCCGCGGCCGGCTGATCGTCCGCCTTTTCGCCGCGTGTGCGCACCGGCACGGCGGAACCCACTGCGCCCGGCACGGCCAGCCCGGTGATATGGTTCAACTGCGCCACGGCCATCACGTCGGGCGTCACATCCAGCGCCGGCGGCGGGTAATCAATCAGCACGCCGCACAGGTCGTAGTCGCCGGCCCGCGCGAGGGCATACACGCAGGCCAGATCCCAGTGGTCGTCGGGATCCGCATGGGGGTGGAAGAGATCGGTCTGGTGCAGAAAGGGTATGCTCATGGGAAACTTCAGGCGGCTGCAGGTTGCAGCATTACCGGACCGAAACTATACGGCGAAAGCTTCCTCTGCATACAGGTCTATAACCTTTTGATCGTCATTCCCTGCGACGGCTGCCAATCGGCCGATCAATGCCGCCGGCAAACTGTCGAAAGCCGGCAATCGGAGCTTACGAAGCACCTGCGCTTGATACCGCAGTGAGCCGCCTCGCATATGAACGGAATGCGCCCTGACCTGCTCCAAGACAATGGAACTCCTCAACAGCGCCTGCAAAGCACGTAGGTCCCAGCCTTTCGAAGTTATCCAGTAAACATTGTGATGAGGGTAATATTGCCCCGGGTCATAGCCAACGACTCCACCCGATTGGATGTCTGGGATGACCAGTTTGGGCGTTCGGGTGAGCGCAAGGGTCACACGGTCGATCGTGCGATACCAGTTTTCGCTGCGCTTCCGGGCGACATGACGTCCCATCAAAGCCACACGGTGCCGGTCAAAATAAGCCGCAAGTCCCGGGTAATCTGCCAAGTCCCGCAGACTGCCATCATCCGCATCGGCAAAGGGGTTGATGAGGTGGTGTCCCGACCACTTCAAACCGGCAGGACCGATGTCTCCGGCCATCACCAAAGGCAACTGGCATGTCGCTTCAATGGCCGGGTCAATATCGTGACGAATATAAATGTCATCAGCCCCGGTTGCGACGCCTATCCCCACCTGCGTGCCGGACGCCGACTCTTCCAGCAGCGGGAATCGAGCCGCCAAGTCGAGCAGCCGATCATAACGTTTCCTTTCCGTGGCAATCCACGGCGCTCCGTCCTGATACCACGAAGGGAAGCTCGCCCATAGTTTTGCCCTGCGAGCCGCAATTCCCGTCGGACGCAGGCGGTCGAGCGTAGCCGGTTCCACGTCCTCCAAGGCAGCCGCACAAGTGTGCTTGCCGCGCTCACGATCAATCACGGAGATGCACGGATATGCCGATACCTCGGATTCAAACGGCTGCGTGTGCTCAAGGTTCAGATAATAACGCACATGATATTCCCGTGCGATCAACTGCCGGAGTTCACGGCCATAGAGATTTTTCGCAAAACGGTTTGCACAAATATAGGCAAGACACCCTTCGGGGCCTAGCAGTCGCAGCCCCTTCTCGAAGAAGGCCACATACAAGTCAGCCCGGTCGGTGCAGGTCTGATAGAGTTCACGATAACGACGCAGCACCCCGGCGGGCAGATCCTCAATCCGCACGTAAGGAGGATTGCCGACGACAAAATCAAAACGCTCCGCCCGATTGGTGAGCAAAAAATCTTCGTGCCGGATCCAGCGGACGGCCAGCTCTTCTGCCCGGAGCCGGGGACAACCTTCGTCGCCCAACAAGCGGATCGCAGCCTCTCGCGCCAAAGCGATAAACCCGCTGTTAAGATCACAAGCGGTAATGGCGTCGGCCAAAGCCTCGCCGGTCCAATCGATTTGCCCAGCATGCTCCCGTTCGGAAACGAGCAATCGCTTGATAGCTTCGATGATGAAAGCGCCATCGCCACAACTCGGCTCCAACAAGCGATAACCCGATAACCGCCCCCGGGCTGGCCCATAGCCGGCCAAATCGAGGATGAGGCCGATGATGGCAGGCTTGGTAAACACCGCTCCCACCGGTTCGTGTGGTTCCCGTCCTTCCCAGACGTCCAACCAGGAGTTTTCGAACAACTGGAGTTCCATGTTCGTCCTCCTCAACGGCACCCGCCCAGATGGGCGTGCAGAGACTTGGCAAAACCGTAAAAATCCAGCGCCGGGTTCGGCTCGATGTATCGCCCGGATGCGCCTCGGGGCGAAAGCAGCAAGGCGGTGCGGGTGTATTTCCGCTCCAGCACCAAACGCTCGCAGAGAATTTCGTAACGGCGCGCATACGAGGTCCCTTCAAAAACCGGAAAAGGCGGAAAGAGGCCCGGCTTCAGACCAATCGGCTGGGATGATTTGTCAGCCTGCTCCAGCAGAAAAAAGTAACCCAGCCAAGGCGTCTCCTTGCCCATGCCTCCTTCGCGAAAGGCCGTCCAAAAATCGGTGGAGTTGCCGATCGCTTCTTCGCTGCGATTGTTGAAGTTGTTTCCGAAGCTGCCGACCTGCGATTTTAACTCGACCGCGGCGCACAACCGGGAGCCGCGCACCACGACCATATCCCAGCGCTTCTGCGGGCGAAAATACCCCGGCAACTCAATACCCTGCCTCAGCTTGATTTCGTCGCGGTTGAAACCCGCCGCTTCCGCAACCCCGGTCAGCAAGCCCAAAAACCGGTTGAGATGTTGGCCGCCCGTGACCTCACCGCGTTTGCCGGCGTCCTTGGTGCCACGGCTCGCTTGTTGTGAATATTGCCCTCCTCGTCCTAGCCAGTATTCTTTGACCGCCAGTCTAAGCCGTCGGGCAAACTCTGTCTCACTCCAAGGAAACTGACTCGATTGCGGCATAGGGCTCATCAGTAGGATATGCACAGAAGGCCGCAAGCCCTCAACGCAGGCCGGCAGCCATCGGCGAAGGCATGCCCCACCCCGGCGTCACCGTTTCAGCTCCGCGTAGGCCTGCTTCACGTAGGCGAGGCTGGCTTTGGGGGCGTAGGGATAGGCGATGTAGGCGTCGGACATCTGCGGCCAGCTGTCGGCGAGGTTCCAGAGGAAAATGCCCCAGCACTGCGGCTGGTTGCCGTAGAACTCGACCCAGAATTTCGAGGCCTCGCCCTGCAGCTGCTGCGTGAGGCGGATGGTCTCGTCGAGGTCCTTCGGCTCGGGCCAGCCGCGCTCCTTGATGCTCGCCCAGTTGAGCCGGTAGCGGGCCTCGCGGTCGAGGCGGATGCAGTCGGCGCCGTGCGTGAGGTATTCGGGATTCCACACGGGCCAGCGCTTGTCGGCCGGGACCCACGACTCGATGACCGGGCGGTCGGGGAAACTGAGGTGGCCGATCTCGGTGACCATGCGCGGCTTTTGCTTCACATAAAAATCGCTCTTGTAAGAGAACCCGTGGCCCCAGATGTGGCAGTCGCCCTCCTCGGGTGCGTTTTGGTCAAAGCGCACGGGCGAGAACGGCGAGCTGGGCAGATAGGGCGTGCGCGGGGCGTGGGCGTGCACGGCATCGCGCAGCACCTGTTTGCTGAGCCGGTTGTGCCGGTATTCCGGCTGCTCGAAACTCATGTGCGCGAGCGCATCGTTCTCGTTGTCGCCGAACCACACGGCAACACAGGCGAAATGCCGCAGGCGGCGCACCTGGTATTCCGCCTCGCGGCGGCATTCGTCGAGGAAAGGCTGGTCCTGCGGGTAACAGCCGCAGGCGAACATGAAGTCGTGCGTGATGAGGATGCCGAGCTCGTCGCACCGCGCGTAGAAATGGTCCTGCTCATACACACCGCCGCCCCACACGCGCATGGCGTTGATGTTGGTGTCCTTCGCCGCGGCAAGGAGCCGGTCGTAGCGGGCGGCGTCCACCCGGGCGAAGATGGCGTCGGCCGGCGTCCAGTTCATCCCCTTGAGGAAAATCTTTTTGCCGTTGACGGTGAGGACGAAGGAAATGCCGCCGTCGGCCTCCGGCTCCTGGATGATGCCGATGGTGCGGATGCCAAAGCGACCGGCGCGGCGGTCAAGCTCGCGGCCGGCATGCCTGAGCGTGGCGCTCCAGTCGTAGAGCGGTTGCGCGCCGTGGTCGTGCGGCCACCAAAGCTTCGCGGCGGGCACGGTGAAACGCACGGCGTGCCGGGCGCCGACCTGGTCGAAATGCAGCGCGAGTTGGCGCGATTGGCCGGCGACGGCGAGATCCACGGTGACGGCATCGGGCGCGCCGTGGTTGTAGCGCAACTCGACGAGCGCCTCGACCTCGGCGGAGCCGTCGGCGTTGAGCGCAACGGTGCTCACGGACACGTCGTCAATCTCGACGGCGTTGACGAGGAGCCACGAGACGGGCTTCCAGATGCCGATGGTGACGAGGCGCGGGGCGATATTCCACCCGTAGCAGCACTGGGCCTTGCGGACCTGAAGCCGCAGGGCGTTGCCGTAGCCGCGCACCCCGGGGCTGCGCGCGGGACGGTCGGGCGGATAGACGGGCGCGCCGAGACAGACCTCGAGACGGTTAACGCCGGGGACGACATGGTCGGTCACATCCACGCGCAGCGGCGTAAACATGTTTTGGTTTCGGCCGATTTCCTTGCCGTTGAGATACACGGTGGCGAAGCAGTCGAGTCCCTCGAAGAGCAGGTGCAGCCGCTGGCCGGGCCCGGGCGTCGGAGGCGTGATCTCGGTGCGATACCACCAGTCAAATTCCTCCATCCAGCGGATGTGGTCGTGGTTTAGCCCGTAGAACGGATCGCCGATCAGCCCGGCGCGCTGGCAGTCGAGGTGCACGTCGCCCGGCACCTGCGCGTCGATCCACCGCTGCTCAAACGGCAGGGCCGAGCAGCCGGCGGTGAGCCCGAGGTTGGGCTCCACCGGCATGAGTTTCCAAGCAGCATCCAGGGGCAGGGTTTGTTTCATGGGGAGAAAAACGGGGTTCGGCTGGTGTGGGCGCGCGGCGGACCGGAGGCAAACCCTCCGTGGCCTGCTTCCGCTTATGACAGGGAAGTTCAGCTTTGCAGCATCCGCACCCGCCGGTCCTTGCGGGGGAAGTGCAGGGTCACCACGGTGCCGACACCTTCCTTGCTCTCGATGCCGATCTGCCCGCCGTGCTCGCGCATGATGCGTTGCACGATCATCAGGCCAAGACCGTGTCCGCCGGGCTTGGTGGTGTGGTAGGGCTGAAACAGCCGGGCGAGGTCCTCCTGCTTGATGCCGCTGCCGCTGTCGCCGAACGCAAGGATGACATGATCGTCGTCGGTGCGCGCGCGGATGCGCAGCCGGCCGCCCGGCTGCATGGCTTCGAGCGCGTTCTTGAGCAGGTTGAAAAACACCTGCTTCACCTGGTTGCGGTCGGCGAGAACGGGCGGCAGGTCGCCCGCCGTCTCGGCCTCCACGACGATGCCGCGGTCGGCCAGCTGCCGCTGTTCGAAGGCCAGCACCTCCGCCAGCACGTCGGCCAGGTTGAGCTCGGCGAGGTCGGGCGGCCGCGGCCGGATGGCTTCGAGGAAATTGGTGATGATGCCGTCGAGCCGCTTGACCTCCTCCTCACAGACCCGGATGGACTCGGCGAGCGATTCCGTCTCGCGGCCCGCCTTGAGTTTTTTGAGGCGGCGCCCGACGAGCTGGAGGTGGATGGTGAGCGAGTTGAGCGGATTGCCCAGCTCGTGGGCGACGCCGGCGGCCAGCAGCAAAATGGAGGAGGTGCGCTCGTCCTCGATGCGCGCCTCGGTAGTCTGCTTGTCGCGCGTCACGTCGGTGAGGATGACGGCGAAACGCCGCTCGCCCGCGCGGCCGTCGGAGCGGAACGGCACCATGTAAAGCCGCACGGTGCGGGGCTCCGGATAGCTGAGCTCAAACTCCCGCGCAACCACCGGCAGGGCGGCATCGTCGTCCAGCGAAACCCCCAGCGAAGGGCGCAGGCCCGGCACCAGCCGCCAGAGCACCTGGCCGGCCAGACCGTCGTCGCCGAGGCCGATCAACCGGTGCGCGGCGGTGTTGGCATACTCGATCTCGCCGTCGCCGGCGATGACGAGCACGCCTTCCTGCAGGGTGTTGAAAATATCCTCAAACAGCCCGCGCTCGCGGGCGAGCCGCTGCACGAGGTTGGCGAGGTTTACCGAGTCGAGCGAATCGAGCCGGCCCAGCACCCGGTCGAGCGAGGTGTGTTTCTTCGGGGGCATCGCGGAGGTTGATGGAGAAAGCGGCGCAGGCGGTCAACGCCGCCACGCAGCCATCGCGGGAAACTCGCACCGGTCGCCGGGCGAGGTCAGCGTGACGAGCACATCTTCGCCCACCGCCAGGTCGCCGGCCGCCAACGGCGCCGCCGGCTCGATCCAGTCGTCGCCGGCGGCCCGCACCCGGCCGACGAAACGACCCGCGGCATTGCGCAGCCCGTGACCGGCGTAGGTGGCCGCCAGCATAAGCCGCGAGGCGGTTTCCAGTCGGTCCGGCGCCACCGAGCGAAGCCTCACGCAGCCCGTGATGACATCGTCGCGCAGCTGCAAAACCAGTTCCCCGCCCTCCCATCGGGCCGAAGCCACGGAGTTGGCCACCGCCCGGGCGGGACCGAAATGAACGATCCGGCCGGACAGCATGGCAACTGTCTCCGGACTTATCGCAGCATCAGGCGCGACGCGCACCGTGGCGTTGGCCGGATCCACCGCCGTCACGCGGCCGGTCAGCGGCACCGCGCGGTGCGTCACCCCGTCCACGGTCACGTGCGTGCCGTCGGCCAACCAGAGCCGCTCCACCACGCCGCCGGCAGCAATCGTCACCACGGTCACGCGCGCATCCGTGGCCACCGCGTGCCCGGCGAGCGTGAACCGGCGCTCCACGCCGGGTGAACCATGCAGGATAAAATCGGTGCCGCCGTTGACGTGCGTGACGACCACCGCGGTGCCGCCGTCGGCCTCATGCCGTTCGGCGACGCGCAAAAAGGGCGTGCCTTCGTGGGGCTCGATCACACTCACAAACCGGCTCACAAGACCGTCCGAACCCTGCCGCCGCGCGATGACATAGCGCAGGATCTGCGGCCACTTGACGGGCGACACCCGGGCTTCGGCAAGGATCAGTTCCTGATCCGGCTGCGGGAGCACACGCAGCCGGAGCTGTGCCGCCGGATCGCGTTCGTGCGTGTAATCGGCCGTCCACTCGCCGCCGCGATGCCGGCGCACTTTTTCCAGATGCTGGAAGCCCGAGCCACGGTAACCGGCGTAGCCTTCTTTGTTATCCGGCGAGGCCAGCGTAGGGTCATCATAAAGCGCACCGACCGGCACAGCCGGACCCGCCAAGGTGCCGGGCGCGGGCGCCGTCCAATCGCCGCTCAGCGCAAATTCGCCCGGCGGACCATGCAGGCTGTAGTCGTGCTGCCGGCCGCCGGCGACGTCGAAAAAGTCCACGACATAACTGCGGTCGTGCCCGGCATCCACCATCACCAGCGTGCGCCGGTAAACCGGACATTGCGGATACGTTCCGGGGGCGTTGACCGCCACGGCCCGCACCCAGCCTCCTTCGGCCTGCAGTTCGACGACCCCGGCCTCGTTGCCGGGCTGCATCGCCGCGTCCACCGTGACGGTGTTGTGGGAAATCGTCGCCAGCGACCACGTGTAGATGCCGGGCACCATGGCATTCATCGCATCCGGGTAACCGAGGTCGGGCATCATGGCCTGCCCGCGCGCAAACACGTCAAAATGCAGCCGGTCAAAATGCCGGTGGTTGAGATGCAGCCCGTGGTAAAGCGAGAGGCCGACCGTGTCGGCGGGATTGTTCAGCAAACTGAGCCCGAAGCCCGAAAGCAGGCGGGACGGCTGCGGCGGAAACAAGCGGCCGGGGGCCGGCGGTTCCGCCGGGGCGGCGACCGGCGGGTGAAACAGCGAGGCAAACCCCGCGAAGGAGTTTTCACCGGTCGCGCCGAGCCCGGCGAGCCACTGCGCGTAGCGGGCGTCGCCATAGGTGCGCAATGCCTGCTGATAGAGGCCGGCATCGGTGCCGACGGGGTTGGCATAGACGGTCTGGCTGTCGCCGATCGCTGGCGTCAGCCGGCCAATGCACAGGCTCGTGAGCGGTGCGTCCAGCAGCCGGCGCAGGCGCGGCAGGCCGGTGACGTCCACGCCGAGCTTGGCGAGCAGCCCGGCGATGAGCGTAAGATTGCTGACCCAGGCGAAATTGTAATCGCCAACCTCATAAGGGTGGCCGTCACGCCAGACCAGGCTCTGCAGCGCGTAACGCAGGCCGAGGAAGATGGCGCCGTCGGGCTTGTCCAACACGTCGGCGATGTAGCGGACGTTGTCGCCGTGCTGCCGCACCAGCGCGGTCTGCAGCAGCGAGCGCTGGTGCATGCCGTAGTTGCCGCGGGTTTTCCATTCGTAGTAACCGTCGAGGATTTCCTCGAGGAGGTTGGCCTCGATGTGTGCGCGGATCTCCGGACCGGTGCGGCCGAGGAATGCATGCAGCTCCGCGTCGTCATCCAAGGTTTCCCAGATCGCATCGTAGGTCTCGGCAAACTGGGCCGACATGTAGGCCTCCCAGATCGCATTTACCACCTTGCCCGGATAAATCTCGCCCGCCGTGCGCGCCAGGAACTCACCCATGCGCGACTGCGTGGCATGGTCCATGTTGGGATAGACCTCGGCGATGCGGTGCAGGATGACGGCGGCCTTGTGCGCGTAGCGCCGGTCGCCGGTCAGCAGGTAGGCGCGACCGAGTGCCTCGCACCCGCGCAGCAGCGTGGGATTGTCGGCCTGCGGGTGCCAATACCACAGCCAGTGGTTGGCGTGGGCGACGAACCAGTAGCGTTCGCCGTCGGGCGCCACCCAGCCGCGGCCGTCGTCCACGTAGGGACCGTCGAAATCACTGCGATCCTTGAAGCCGCTGCGGTAAAAACGCCCGTAGTCGTTGCTCGGGAAAACCGTCGCACAGAGCGGGCACTCAACCTTGAACGGCCGGCGCGGATCAAGCCGCCACGGGTAGGTGCTCTTCGCCGCCTCGAATATTTTCTTGCCGCACTTCGGACAGCCCGCGGGCGAACAGTCGAAGGCACGCGGCACCTCGGCGGAAGTCACAAGCGCATGCAGGTCGGCATCCGTCCACTCCAGCCAGTAGGCGGCGGCGTTGATGATTTCCCCGGCCAATTTCCGGGCGGAGGCATATTGGCCGACATTGGCACGCGCCCGGGTTATCTCTTCGTCGCTGAACAGCGTGCGCCGGTCCTTGAGCGGAAATTGCGGCGTGCGCACGCGCGGCGGCAGGACGACACCCACGGGCAGGGGCGGCAGCGGTTCACCGGGCGGACTCCAATCGTTGGCCAGATGCAGGCGTGGGGGCATGGGAAAGATTCAGGGCGTCCCGTCGGCACCGGCCGGCTCCTCGCTGAGAAAATCCGCCTGCGCCGGGTCCACGCGCTGCGCGAAGAGCTTGCGCAGAAAAACCTCGCGGTGGTGTGGCGTCCGGCCGAGCCGGAGCAGCGCCTCGCGGTGTTCCTCGGTGCCGTAACCCTTGTGCTGCGCGAAACCGTAACCGGGCAGGCGCGCATCCAGGTCCGCCATCAGCCGGTCGCGGGTGACCTTGGCGACGATCGAGGCCATCGCGATGCAGAGCGAGCGCGCGTCGCCGCTCACGATGCCGGTATGCGGATAGGGAAAATTTCGCAGCGCCAGCCCGTCCACCAGTATCCGGGCCGACACGGTGGGCTGGAACCGGTTGATCTCTTCCAGCGGTGTAAACAGGTCGGGCTCCACTTTCTGCTCGAAGGCGGAGGGCGGATAGATGCCCTCCAGCGCCCGGCGCATCGCGAGCTTCGTCGCCCCGAGGATGTTCAGCGACTCGATCTCCGCGACATCGGCGGACCCGAAGTGGGCGTGGATCTGGCCCTGCCCCGCCAGCGTCTCAAAGTCGAACCACAGCGCGTCGCGCTCGGCAGCGCTCAACTGCTTGGAATCGTTGATGCGGCCGGCGTTCGCCGCCGCCCAGCGTCCTTCCAGGAACTCCCGTGTCACCAACACCGCCCCCGCCACCACCGGGCCGGCCAGCGCGCCGCGGCCGGCCTCGTCCACGCCGATGAGGCTGGAAACACCCACGATCTGCTTGAGATCAAATCCGCGAAGCTGACGGCGCTTGGCCATGGGGCTCACCACTCCATCTTCGGCGGCGGCGGCTTGAGCGGGAGCTCGTCGAGCTTGCCGGCCTCGGCCACGACCTCGTAGGCCGTGCGGAAGTGCAGCTTGGCAAAGTCGCCCAGCGCCCGGGCACCAAACCGCGTGATGATCTCGTGCGCCTGCTTTTTCACCAGCGGGCCGGCGCCCTTCTGCAGCTTGGCGCCGAACTTTTTGGAGAGCGCGTGCATCTGGCGGACATACTCGGAGCGGGCGACAACCGAGGCCGCGGCCACGACCGGGTCGGACTCCGCCTTGGTGCGCATGCGCAGCTCGAAATTTTTGATCTCTTTCTTCGCCAGCTCGCGCTGGACCAGGGGCTGCTCGCTGAACTGGTCAAGCAGGCCCCACGGCACGGGTTTGCGCGCAAGGGCACCGGCCAGCGCGGTGGCGTGCTGCCAGGCGAGCAGGCGGTTGAGGTTGGCCCCGGGATGGCCCATCAGCTCGTTGTAGCGCGCCATCGTGCGGCAAAAGCAGGTTTCCACCGCCGCGCCCTTGGTTTCGCGGATGAGCTTATCGAGCTCGATGATCTTGCTCTCGGCCATCTTCTTCGAGTCCTGCGCGCCGGCCTTGCGCCAGGCCTCGATGGCGGACTTGTCGGCGATCACCGTCGCGGCGATCACCGGGCCGAAGAAGTCGCCCTTGCCGCTCTCGTCGAGCCCGGCGTGCGACTCGAACCAGTCGGGATGCAGCACCTCGTCGTAGCCGAGCTTGGCCGCCCCGGTGATTTCCGGTTCGATGACATCGCGCACGAAATCCTCCGTGCCTTTGCCGGCGATGACGACCTTGCCGCTGGTGTAGGCGGAAAGGTTGAGCTTGAGGTGGTCGGCCTTGAACGCGAAGTGCGTGTAGGCGACCTCCATCGGCAGCCAACTGCGCGCCTCGCAGTAGGACCGCAGCTTGGAGAGCTGGTCGGCGTCGAGCTTGACGGTGTAGGAGCTGAGCTTCTTGGGCGCCTCTTCGTCGGAGGCCGGCTTCTTGGGCATGGTCCAGTAGTCCGCAAGGATGCGCCAAAAACGCAAAAACGAAAACCGGCCGCCGCAACGGTTGTTTGCTTGCGCCCACCCGCGGATTTTTCGGGCAATCGGCGCGTGCCCGACCTCATCAAGCGCCGCGAATCCTTCCAGCGCACCCTCCTCGGGTGGTATCGGAGCCACGCCCGCGCACTGCCGTGGCGCGAGTCGCCTTCGCTCTACAAGACCGTGGTCAGCGAATTCATGCTGCAGCAAACGCAGGTGAAGACCGTCCTCCCCTACTTCGCGCGGTGGCTGGCAGCGCTGCCGGATTTCGCCGCGCTCGCCGCCGCGCCGGAGGCCCGCGTGCTGAAACTCTGGGAAGGCCTCGGCTACTACTCCCGCGCCCGCAACCTCCACAAACTCGCCCAAGCCGTCGCCGCCCTCTCCACCCCGCCGCAAACTCCGGCGGCGTGGCACGAGTTGCCCGGCGTCGGCCCCTACACCGCCGCGGCCATCACCAGCATCTCTTTCGGTGCGCCCGCCGCCGTGGTGGACGGCAATGTCGTGCGTATTCTCGCCCGGCTCACGGCCGACGGCCGGGAATTCAAGGACGGAACCACGGCGGTGAAAGCGTTCACCCCGACCGCCGACGCCCTGCTGCCGGCCGCCAATCCGGGCGACCACAACCAGGCGATGATGGAACTGGGGGCCACCGTCTGCCTGCGGCAAAACCCGCTCTGCGCCCTCTGTCCGGTGGCGGATTTCTGCGCCGCACGGCGGACCGGCGATCCAGAGCATTATCCACGGCTCGCGCCGAAGAAAATCGAGCAGGTCGCCGTCACCCGCGTTTGGTGCGAACAAAGCGGACGCCTGCTCCTGCATCGCGCCGACGGCCGGGCGCGCCGCCTCGCCCACCAGCACGAGCTGCCCACCGCGGAGCAATTGGGCTTAACCGAGGCCGCAGCCCGGCGCGGTCCGTTGCTGGCCTGCAAAAAGCGCAGCATCACCCGCTACCGGATCACCGAGTCCATCCACCGCCTCGCCACCCCGCCGGCCACACTGCCCGCCGGCTTGCTTTGGGCGCCGCTCGCAAAGCTGGACGCCTATACGCTTTCCGGACCGCATCGCCGTTGGATTACCGAAATCGCGGCCGACCGCAGGCAAAGGCAGTGAGGGAACGCTACCGTCGAAGCAGCGCCTCGACCCGCGCCTTTGAGCGCTTGACCCCCTCCGCATCAATCCGCGGGCTGAGCTCGATGGTCAGCAGGTGCTCGGGGCGCCAGAAACTGCTCACCATTTCGAAATCGATCTTGCCGTCGCCGATGGCCTGATGGTCGCGGCCGGCGGCGTTGACGTCGTGCAGATGGAAGCCCAGCAGCCGCGGCGCCATCTTTTCGAGCATGCCGCGGTGATCGAGCAGGCCCATGGACTCCTTGATGTCGGCGTGCCCGGTGTCGTGCCAGTAACCGGCGGGCGTATCCGGCGGGAGGCCGGCGAGAAAATCCGCGTAGTCGGCGTCGAGCGGCAGTTCGTCAAAGGCCTCGCGGTTCTCGAAGGCCAGCAGCACGCCCTTCTCCTTCGCGTAGCCCGAGATTTCCGCCACGCTCGCCTTGGTCTGCTCCCAGTAGGGCCCCATGCGCTTGCGCAGTTTCGCGAGGCTCTTCGCGAGCAAGGCCTGGTAGGTCTTGTCCTCCGCCGGCTTGAGGTCGGGATGCGCCTCCAGGTAGGCCTCCACCTTGCGCGTGGGGTTGAACCAAAAAAACTCCACGCTGCCGAGGTGGCACACGATGGCGCGCGCGCCGACCTGCGCCGCAAAGTCGATCGAGCGCTTGGTGTAGCGCAGCCACTGTTCGTGCTCGCGGCGGTCGGGCGCCGAGGGCTCGAAGAGGTTGGGCGCCGCGGTGTTCACCCCGGTCGGCAGCGGGCAAAAATTGTGCGTGGTCCCGATCTTGATCACCCCTTCCTCGACCGCCTTCAGGATGCCGGGCACGAGGGTGATACGGATGCCGTGGCTCAGCTCGGCATGGGTGAAGCCCAGGTCGGCCATCTCCCGCAACATGGCATGGCCGTCCTGGTGGCGGTGGGAGTTCCAACTGGAGGAAAGGGACAGGATCGGCATCACGAACAGGGGGCTATCTCGAACCGACTTGCCAGCAGGTTGCACGAAAAAACCGCGTCCCGGCAGGCCGGAACGCGGTTGGCGAAAGGAACGGAGCCGGCTGGCTTACTCGGCGTAGCGGCGGCGCAGCATCTGGGTGAAGGCCTGAACCTTCTCCTTGCGGCGGCGCTTTTCGCACGGTTTCTCGTAGTAGCGCTTGGCGCGAACACCCTTGATGATGTTCTCGCGCTCGAGCTTCTTCTTCATGCGGCGGAGCGCACGGTCGATGGGCTCGTTTTTGCGGATTTTGATTTCGATGGGCATGACAAACTGGTCGTGGTTAAGAGGAAAAGCCCGTGAGCAAGCCATGCGGTTCCGGCTCCGTCAATGGCTTTTTTCCCGGGGAAAAATGTGCCGCTTTTGGACCCGGAAACCCGGCTTTGGCCTTGCACGGCCGCCCCGCCGCTCTTGCCTTCGTTTCCCGTGCCGGCCGCCGACCAGAAATTCGTCCATCTCCACGTCCATACGGACTACAGCCTGCTGGACGGCGCCTGCCGGATCGACCGGCTGATGGACAAGGCCGTCGAGCTGGGCATGCCGGCGATCGCCCTCACCGACCACGGCAACCTCTACGGGGCCATTGACTTCTACAACTCCGCCAAGGGCAAGGGCATCAAGCCCCTCATCGGCTGCGAACTTTACCTCGTCGAGACCTCCCGCCTCGAAAAGCACGGCCGGTCCGACGAGGGCAAAAGCATTTTCCACCTCGGCCTGCTCGCCCGCACTCTGACCGGCTACCAGAACCTCCTGAAGCTCGTCTCCGATGCGCACCTCAAGGGCTTTTACTACAAGCCGCGCACCGACCTCGAAACCCTCGCCCGCCACGCAGAGGGCCTGATCGGCTTCACCGGCTGCCTTGCCTCCCTCGTCCCCCAGCATCTGCTGCACGATCGCGAGGAGGAGGCCCGCCAAGCCTGCGGCCGTTTCGTGGAGATTTTCGGCCGCGAAAACTATTTCGTCGAAATCCAGGACCACGGCCTGCCCGAGCAACGCAAGATCATCCCCGGTCTGCTGAGGCTCGGTGAGGAATTCGGCCTCAAGGTCATCGCCACCAACGACGTCCACTACGTCAATGCCGCGGACGCCGGCCCGCACGACGCCATGCTCTGCATCCAGACCGGCGCGAAGATCGACGAGGAGAACCGGATGAAGTTCACCGGCACGCAGTTCTACCTCAAGTCGCACGCCGAGATGGCAAAACTCTTCGCCGAGGTGCCCGAGTCCGTCGTCAACACGCAGCTCGTCGCCGACATGTGCGACCTCACCATCCCCTTCCCCAAGGGCAGCGAGCGCTACCCGAAGTATCCGCTGCCGCCCGAGGTGAAGACCGACCGCGCCGGTTACCTGAAGCAGCTCTGCATCGAAGGCCTCCGGCACCGTTACGGCGTGGACTACGCCAAACCCGGTTCCGCGCGCGACCCGGATCTCGCGCAGACCCTCGCCGAACGCCTCGACTACGAGCTCGGCATCATCGGCAAAACCGGCTTCATCGACTACTTCCTCGTCGTCTGGGATTTCATCCACTGGGCACGCGAACACGGCATTCCCGTCGGCCCCGGCCGCGGCTCGGGCGCCGGCTGCCTCGTCGCCTACGTCCTCGGCATCACCAACCTCGATCCGCTGCGCTTCAAGCTGCTCTTCGAGCGCTTCCTCCACCCCGAGCGCGTCTCGCCGCCCGACTTCGACATCGATTTCTGCATGCGCCGCCGTGGCGAGGTCATCGACTACGTGCGCCGGAAATACGGCGCCGACTGCGTGGCCAACATCATCACCTACGGCACCCTCGGTGCCAAGATGGTCATCCGCGACGTCTCCCGCGTCCACAACCTCCCCTACGCCGACGCCGACCGCCTCGCCAAGATGATCCCCGACGAACTCAACATCACGCTTGAGTCCGCCCGGGAGAAATCCGCCGAGCTGCGTGACGAGGTCGCCAAAAACCCGGTCGCCAAGAAAATCTTCGACCAGGCGCTCGTGCTCGAGGGCATGGTGCGCAACACCGGCAAGCACGCCGCCGGCATCATCATCACCGACCGGCCGCTCGACGAGTTCGTCCCCCTGACCGAGCAGGAAGGCGATGTGACCGTGCAGTTCGACATGAACGCCGTCGGCAAGCTCGGCCTGCTGAAGATGGACTTCCTCGGGCTGAAGACACTCACCGTGATTGCCGATGCGGTGGACAACATCCGGCGCACCGCCGATCCCAAGTTCGACATCGAGGCCGTGGGTTTCGACGACCCGAAGACCTACACCCTGCTCAACTCCGGCCGCACCACCGGCGTCTTCCAGCTGGAATCCGGCGGCATGCAGGCCCTCTGCCGCCAGATCGGCCTCTCTTCCATCGACGAGATCGTTGCGCTCATCGCGCTCTACCGGCCCGGCCCGATGGAGTGGATTCCCGACTACGTCCGCGGCAAGCGCGACCCCGAAACCGTCAAGTTCCCCCACCCGCTTCTCGAGGAAATCTGCCGCGAGACCTACGGCGTGATGGTCTATCAGGAACAGGTGATGGAGGCGGCCAAGGTCATCGCTGGCTACACGCTCGGCGGCGCCGACATGCTCCGCCGCGCCATGGGCAAAAAGGACGCCGAGGCCATGGCGAAGGAGCGCGCGAAGTTCGTCGAGGGCGCCAAGCGCGTGAACAACATCGACGCCAAGACGGCCGACTCGATCTTCGACATTCTCAACAAATTCGCCGGCTACGGTTTCAACAAATCGCACTCCGCCGCCTACGCCGTCCTCAGCTACCAGACCGGCTACCTGAAGGCCAACTATCCCGTCCAGTTCATGGCCGCCATGCTCAGCTCCGAGCTGGGCAACTCGGAAAAGGTCTCCCACTTCATCGCCGAGTGCGAGTCCATGGGCCTCACCGTTCTCGGCCCCGACGTGAACGAATCCCGCGAGATGTTCACCCCGGTGGGCGGCAAGATCCGCTTCGGCCTCGCCGGCATCAAGGGCGTCGGCGAGCAGGCGGCGCAGAAGATCATCGAGGAACGCGAAAAAAACGGCCCCTACGCGGACTTCGCCGACTTCGTGCGCCGCGGCGATCCCCGGGCCCTGAACAAGCGCGTGCTCGAGCACCTCGTGAAGACCGGCGCCTTCGATTTCAGCGGCGGCAGCCGCAAGCAGCTCTTTGACGGCATCGACGGCGCGCTGGCCACCGCCTCCGCCGCCGCCCGGGACAAGGCCGCCGGCCAGCACAGCTTCCTCGACATGCTCGCCGAGGCGCCCGCGCCGGCGGAAAACCGAAATTCGAAAATCGAAAATCCCAAATCCGCCGACGATTTTCCCCCCGCCGAGCGCCTGCAGTTTGAAAAGGAACTGCTCGGCTTCTATGTCTCCGGCCATCCGATGAACGTTTACGCGGGGCTGGCCGAGGCCGTGGACAGCCACACGGTGGACAGCCTTCTGCAGCAGACCGACCGCGTCGAATTCCGGCTCTGCGGCATCGCGGGCAACATCACCAAAAAACTCTCGAAGAAGGACAACCGCCCCTGGGCCGCCTTCACCCTCTCGACCAAGCAGTCCTCGGTTGCCCTCAACATGTTCGCCGACGCCTACGCCGCCTATGCCGCGAACCTCCTGCCGGAGTCGCCCGTGCTCGTGCAGGGCAACATCATCGCCGGCAACGACGGCGCACGCATCAACGTCAAGGAGTGCTACCCGCTCGACCATTTCATCACCGGCATCGTGCGGAAGGTCACCTGGCTCCTCCGGCCCGAACACCCGGAGACCCCCGTCTTTATCCGGCTGCTGCGCCAGACCATCGACCGGCAAAACGGCGACACCCGCGTGGAATTCGGCTTCCTTTTCGAGGACCGCGTCGCCCCGGTCGCCGAGGTGAGCACGGCGCTCGCCTGGAAACTCACCGCCCCCGTGTTTCAGGAACTGCGCAGCCACCCCGCCGTCGCCGGCGTCCAGCTCGAAACCAAGCCCCTCGAGCTCAAGCAGGAACGCCGCTGGTCGAAGCGTTAGGCGCCCCCACATCCGCATCGCCTTTGCCGGACGATCGGCTCTACTCGGCGCACTCACCCCCTCCTCCCCATGCAACGTCTCCTCGCCTGCCTTCTCCTCACCTGCGTCGCGGCCCCGGCCTCGGAGCCGGCACCCGCCCCCCAGCCCAAGACCTTCGACTACGAATGGGCCGGCCAAAAATACACGATGCAGCAATACTTCATCGTCTTCCTGAAATCGGGCCCCGCGAGCCGCGAAGACCGGGAGAAGATCGCCGCGCTGCAAAAGGCCCACCTCGAATACCTCGGTGGACTCTACCAGCAGGGCATCATCAACCTCAACGGCCCGACCGGCGGCCCCGGCGAAATCCGCGGGTTTTCGGTTTACAACGTGGCGACCAAGGAGGATGCCGAACGTCTCGCCGGCGAGGATCCCATGGTCAAGGCCGGCCTGCTCGTCATCGAGGTTCATCCTTGGTGGCTGGCCAAAGGTTCGGGCGTGAAGTGAATCATCCTCCGTCCAAACCGCGGCGGTCGCTTGCCCCGGTTTGGCAGGCTGCCTTCCGCCAATCGGCGCCCCGCACGGGAAAAATCGGGCTTTTCCGGGTTTGTCCTCCTCGCCCTTCGCGTCCTTCGTGGTGAAAACCATGCCCGATCAAGCCACGCTCAACCACGCCGCCCAGGTCATCGCCGGCATCTCCGCGGACAAACGCGCCGACACCGCGCTGCGCTTTTACTTTGAAACCCGGCGCTATCTGGGCGCCCGCGAGAAGCGGGCCATCACCCAGACCGTCTTCGCCTACTTTCGCTGGCTCTCGTGGCTTGACCCCAAACTCTCGCCGCAAAAGCGCCTCGAGCAGGCCGTGACCCTCCACGAACGCTTCAAGGCTGACGAGAAATCCGTCAAGGCCGAGGCGCTCGCCGTGCGCGCCGTGCCCGCCTGGGTCGCGGCCGAGATGGAACTGCCCGCGGACTATCTCCGCCAGCTGCAGCGCGAACCCGCGCTCTGGCTGCGGGCCCGGCCCAATCACGCGCACGCGCTCGCTAAGTCGCTCTTCGCCGCCGAGACCACCAAACTCGCCCCCGACGCCGTCCGCTTCACCGGCACACAGGATTTGTTCAAGACCGAGCAGTTCAAGACCGGCGAATTCGAGATCCAGGACCTCGCCTCCCAGCTGGTCGGCCTCGCCTGCGCCCCGCAACCGGGCGAAACCTGGTGGGACGCCTGCGCCGGCGAAGGCGGCAAGCCCCTCCACCTCGCCGACCTGATGCACAACAAAGGCGTAATCTGGGCCAGCGACCGCAATGCCAGGCGCCTTGACACGCTCAAGCGCCGCGCCGCGCGGGCCAAACTCTTCAACTACCGCACCGCCGTGTGGGACGGCTCCGCGAAGCTGCCCACCAAGACCAAGTTCGACGGCATCCTCGTGGACGCTCCCTGCAGCGGCGTCGGCACCTGGCAGCGCAACCCGCACGCCCGCTGGACCACCACGCCGGACGACGTGCGCGAGCTCGCCGCCACCCAGCTCGCCCTGCTCAACCACGTCGCCGGTTCGCTCAAGCCCGGCGGCCGGCTCATCTACGCCGTGTGCACGCTGACCCGCAGCGAGACCACGGCCGTGGCCGACGCCTTCGGCGCCGCCCATCCCGAACTCACCCCCGAACCCGTCCTCGCCCGCACCCCGCAGCTTTTACTCTGGCCACACGAGCTCAACGCCAACGGCATGTTCATCGCCGCGTGGCGCCGCCCCAGCTGAACCAGCCGGCAGTGAAGAAAATCTCCGCCCAAACCGTCCGTGCCGACTTCAACGACCTCACCGCGGTCGTGCACTACACCCGCGCCGCGCACAAGCTCGGTCTCTGGGCTTCGGAGCGGATCCTGATCGAGCGTTTCTTTCCCGACAAAACCGCCCGCCTCCTCGAGGCCGGCTGCGGGGCCGGCCGGGTCTGCACCGCCCTCTGGGGACTCGGCTACCGCCGGCTGCATGCCTTCGACTTTGCCGAGGAGCTGCTCGCCCAGGCGCAGAGCATCCTTCTCGAGCGCGAAGCGCAGGTCACCCTCTTCCACGCCGACGCCACGCGCCTGCACGATTGTCATATAATAGATGACATCCGGTTCGACGGCGTGCTCTTCATGTTCAACGGGCTGATGCAGATTCCTCTGCGCCGCAACCGTCGCCGCGCGCTGCGCCAGCTCGCCGCCGTCTGCCGGCCCGGAGCGACGCTGCTCTTCACCACCCACGATCGCAACAGCTCCCCCGCCGAACAGGCCCTCTGGCGCCTCGAAGCCCGCCGCTGGGCCCGTGGCAAACAGGACCCCATCCTCCGCGAATTCGGCGACCGCTACTTCGAGGAGGAAGGCACGGGCCGCACCTTCATGCACCTGCCCGACCGCGACGAGATCCTCGCCGACCTGCGCACCACCGGCTGGGAACACGTCCACGACGTGATGCGTCGCGAGGTCGCGGCCGAGTCGCGTGCTGTGCGCGATTTTTCCGACGACTGCCGCTTCTGGGTCGCGCGGAAAAAATAGAACGGCCCGCAAGGTTGACCGGAGCCGGCACACAAGGAAACGTTGCCGTATGCAACTGCGTCCACTCGGCTCCACGGATCTTCAGGTTTCACCGCTCTGCTTCGGTTGCTGGCAGTTGAGCCCCGCCTGGTGGGGCGATGTGCCGGTTGAGCCCTGGGCCGCGGCGGTGAAGACTGCCCTCGACCACGGCATCAATTTCATCGACACCGCCGACGCCTACGGCGACGGGCTGGCCGAGACGGAGCTGGGCAAGCTCTTCCACCGCGAGGGCGTCCGCGACCGCTTTGTGCTGGCGACCAAGTTCTACTGGAACTTCACCGCCCCAAGCGGCCGTCACCCCGACACTTCCCGCGACTACATCCTGCGCGCCTGCGAAGCCTCGTTGCGCCGCCTGCAAACCGACCACATCGACCTTTACCAGATCCACGGCTGGGATCCGCTCACGCGGCCCGACGAGGTTGCGGCCGCGTTCGCCCAGTTGCAGCGCGAAGGCAAGGTCCGCTGGTTCGGCGTCAGCAACCTCAACCCCGATCAGATGGAACTTTACCGCGGGCACTTCAACCTCGCGAGCCTCCAGCCGCCCTACAGCCTGCTCGCCCGCGACATCGAGGCCCGCGAGCTGCCCTACTGCCTCCGCCACAACATCGGCGTGCTGAATTACTCCCCGCTCTACCGTGGCCTGCTCGGCGGCCGCTACACGGCGGACACCAAATTCACCGACCACCGGAGCAAGACCCCGCTGTTTCACGGCGAAGGCCTGAAAGCCATTCTGGCCGCCGTCGAAGAAGCCAAGGTCATCGCCGCGGAACTCGGGCTCACCATGGCCGAGCTGGCCGTGCGCTGGGTCCTCACCCACCCCGCCATCACCAGTGCGATTGTCGGCGTGAAGACGCCCGACCACATCACCGGTGTCGTCAAGGCGGCCGATGCCGTGCTGTCGCCCGAAACCTGGCACCGGCTCAGCGTGCGCTTCGCCGCCGCCAAGGCGCAGGCCCTGGCGGCGGGCAAGTAAACCAAAGGTGGACGCGCAGGTCCCTCTGCGCGTCGGATTATCATCCGCCCTCCATCACCCCTGTGATCGATCCTTTGGTTCGATCATCCAAGGCCAATCTTCAGCCGTGGCACACAATCCTTTGACCACGGGATTTTGCCGGATGTAATCCGATTTAATGTCCAGTTCCTTGGGGCTGCGGATGCGATGGTCAAAGTAGCCGTCCTGCCATTGCACCCGATTTTGGCGAGCATGATAGGCCTTCCATTGCCTGACCGTCGGCGACATCCCGGGCACGGGCGGAAACGCCAGCAGTGCGTGCAGATGATCCGGCATCAGTAATAACAACCGGCACCACCACCGTCCGCCAACGTGGTAGTGACGGACCGACTCCAACAAGCTGCACGCCAAGCGAGAATCGGTCAGCGCCGGTTGCTGCCGGCGATCGCACCGTATCCGCACATGGAAAAATTCTCCCTCAGGCACCCAACCGGGTGTGGTATGATGAAGACGACCTTTGGGAGAAAAGGGCGCGGGCATGGAAAGCACCGTAGCCACCGGCCTCAGCGCCTGTCAAAGGCGGGCACAGGGACGTGCCCGCCCACCTGCCAACCCATTCGGCTCTCCGGACGTTCCTGTTTTCTTTAAGCCGGCACGGCTTCCTTGCTCCAGACGTGCGGGAAGTGTTCGCCGCGGAGGACCTCGCCGTCGGCCACGGTGACGAACTGCTTCATGCAGTGTTCACCCGAGGCCACGTAGCGCGTGTCGCCGGTCATGAAGTGCAGCGCGATGGCCCGGCGCGGGCGGCCGCTGGTGTTGGCGTGCGAACCGTGCCACGTGAGCGCGTGGTGGTAGTGCACCTCGCCCTTTTTCACCGGGCAGGTGCGCACCGTCACCTTGTGGCTCTGATACTCGGACGGCACGTCCTTCGTAAAATCACGCCAGGTTCTGAGATAGTCCATGTGGTCGCCCCACCGATGCGAACCGGGCACCATGCTCATGCAGCCGTTGTCCACGTCCACATCGTCGAGCGCCACCCAGGCCGTAACCTCGGTCATCGGCCGGATGATCGGCCAGAGCGGCGCATCTTGGTGCCACATGTTTACCCCGCCTCGCGCGGCGGGTTTGTATTGGATCTGGTCGTGCCAGATCCGCAGGTCGGTCGCACCGGTGAGCTGGGCGATTTCCTCGCAGATAACCGGGTGCCGGATCAGGGCGGCAAAGGGTTGGCTGGCCTGCCAGATGTTCACGATCTGCCAGACGGGGGCCTCCTCATTGCCCACGAAATTGTGGCAGAGCACGGGTTGCGGGATATCCTTGCGGTCGCGCTCCGCGATGACGCGCTCGACCTCGGCGCGCATCTGATCGACCTCGGCATCGGAAACGACCTTGGCGCCGCGGAGATAGCCGGTGGACTGGAATTCCTGGACTTGGGCGGGGGTAAGCATGGTGCCGCCAACATGCCCGCCAAACCGCGGATGTCATCCGCGCACTCATGGCCGCGGCGCGCAGGTGTTGGCTATTTTTCCTGTTTTCCCCGTCCGCCCGCCAGCAGGGCCTCGCGGTAATGCGCCGGCGACAGCCCGTCGATGCGGCGGAACACCTTGCTGAAATGGCTGGTGTCGCGGAAACCCGTGCGCGCGGCGATCTCCTTCACCGCCAGCCGCGGATCGGCCAGCAATCGCCGCGCCGCCTCGACCCGCAGCCGGCGCAGGTAATCCAACGGCGGATAACCCGTGACCTCGCGAAACACCGCCTGGAGCCGGCTGGTGCTGAGACCCGAAACGCGTTCCAACTGGCCGTGGTTGATGGTTCCGCCGAGATGGGCCTGCATGTGCGCCGTGACCCGGCCGACCCGTTCGCGGTGGCGGGCGGACGGTTCGGCGCCGGCCTGGCCTGCCGGGTGGTCGAGCAGCTCCAACAAAACGCCGGCCAGCCGTGCGGAGGCAAGCGCCGGGCCGGTTGCCGCGCCCGACGCGTGCGCCGCCACCACGCCCTGAAGCAGGCGTTCCAAGCGGTGCCCGGCATAAAGATGTTGGCGCCGGGGAAAACCGAGCCCGTGCGTCAGCCGCACCCGGTAGGGCCGGCGTTTTTCCAGGCCGCGGGCGGGCGGCGGCACGGCCGGGGCGAAATCAAAATGCACGGCGATGTGCTCCACCGGCCCGTCCGTCGCCACCTGGAAGGAATGCGGCACGAAGGGCGGAATCAGCAGCAGATCATGCGGCGCCAGCGGATGCTCGACCCCGTCCACCGTCCACGTGCCGTGCCCCTGGAGGATCAACACCAGCTCGTGGTCGAGGATGATGCGGCGCGGAATAAGCAGGCCGCCGTCCTGCCGGTGGGCGATGCGCACGACCGGATGGATCTGCTCCGGCCGCAGCGTGTGCACCCGGCGGGCGGCGATGCGGCCGGCCGGGGCCGGCCGCTGGATCGCGGCGGACGGCACGAGACGGATCGGGGCACGGCGGGCGGGCATGTTGGCGCAGACTGACGCCCTGCCGCCGCGATTCAAGCCGCCGCCGGACTTGCCTCCGGGCCGGCGGCGGGGCACGTTCCAGCCCTTATGCTCGCCCAAATGACCGACCGCACCTGGCTCTGGCTCGCCGCCGAGTTCTATCTGGTGGGCTTCCTGCTGGGCACCTGGTCGCTCCTGCGGGGCGGCCGTCCGCTCAACGTCGCGATGTATGGGCTCATCCTCGCCGGCTACGCGATGCAGGTCACAGGCCTCTACCTGCGGGGGCTCGCGGTCGGCGGCTGCCCGCTCGGGAACACCTTCGAGCTTTTCCAATTCACCGCCTGGTCGGCCATCACGCTCTACCTGGTCATCGGCGTGACGTATCGCAGCAGTCTGCTGGGCTATTTCACGGCCTGCCTGAGCGCCACGCTGACGCTGGTGTCGCTGCTCATCCCGGCGTGGGACGCCACGCGGCGCAGCGACCTCTTCGGCGGCAACGCCTGGATCGAGTTCCATGCGGCGCTGGCCCTGTTCAGCTACGGGGTGTTTGCACTGCTCGCCCTCACGGCGCTGATGCTCCTGCTCCGCAACCACTCGCTGAAGCACAAACACCTCGGCGGCTGGTTTTCCTTCCTGCCCTCGCTCTTCGATCTCGACCTGATCAGCGTGCGGCTGCTCGCCTGCGGCACCATCCTGCTCACGGCCTCCCTGGCCGTCGGCTCGGTTTACTGGTTGCAGGACCTCAGCCGGGTCGGCCTGCCGCACCTGCTGACCGTGCTGATCTGGGCCGGCTACACCGCGGCGCTCGGGCTGCGGTTGGGCGGTCGGCTGGTGGCCACCCGCTTCGGCCGGACCTGCATCCTGCTGTTTGCCGCCGCCCTGCTTTCACTCGGCCTCCTCTCCCACGCATGAGCGGCGCACCCGACAACGATCCGGGCCTGTTCATCCTCGGGGCCAGCCACCACACGGCGCCGCTCGAGGTGCGGGAAAAGCTGTCGCTCGCGGAGACGGCGGCCGAAGGCCTGCACGGCGACCTGCGGGCGATCCCGGGGCTGCGCGAGTTCGCCATCCTCAACACCTGCAACCGGGTGGAATTTTACGGCGTGGCCGACGAGCCCGGTGTGCCCGCGCGGGTGCAGGCCGCATTTTGCCGGCGACAGCAGTTCGACGAGGCCGCCTTCGCGCGCCACCGCGTGAGCCTGCACGGACCGCAGACGGTGCGGCACCTGCTGGAGGTCGCCGCCGGGCTGGATTCGCAGCTCGTGGGCGAGACCGAGATTTTCGGCCAGGTAAAGGAGGCCTACGCCGCCGCCCAGGCCCGGGGCAGCACCGGCCCGGTGCTCAACCGCGTTTTTCAGAAGGCCTTCCAGGCGGCCAAGCATGTGCGCACGCATACCGCCATCTCCACCGGCCAGGTGAGCGTGGCCAATGTCGCCGTCGAGCTGGCCCGCGACATCTTCGGCGACCTAGCGCCGGCGCGGGTGCTGCTGGTGGGCGCGGGCGAGATCGGCGAGAAAACCGCGCGGGCCTTCCAAAGCCGCGGCGCCGGCTCGTTCTCGGTCGCCAGCCGCCGGCTGGAGCGGGCCATGGAACTGGCCGACGGCCTCG
>JAHCLN010000159.1 GCA_026125215.1 Opitutaceae bacterium | reverse complement strand
CTTTCTTCATGTAGGTGCGCGCCCAACCGACACGGTTCTGAAAAACCGTCTGTTGACCGCTAGGAAGATACTCGCTCTTCTCGGCTTCAGTCAGACGGAACTCCTCCGCTAGCACAGCAACCGCTTCTTTGAATGCGCGCTCTGTGCCATCACCTGCATATCGGAGGAGCGGTAACATGCACGACTGGTAATCAGGAATGGGCATAGTGCTTTGGCTAAAAATGTATTTTGGGTTACTGGAAGAAGGTGGCTCGGGCAAGTCCCGGCCTTTGTGCCCCTCGTGTTCTTCGTGGTTAAATCTTAACCCCAACCCGGCTCAGGTCCCATACAGCCGGTCGCCGAAGTCGCCTTATTTACCCGGCCGTTTGAGCCGCTTTGCTCATTCGGTGAAAGGTGACCTCTGTGAGATCGCTGTGCTCGCTCGCGTGTTCAACGGTGATGGACACCACATGACCGGCTGCGTCCAAGTGCAGATAGATGTCCTCGGAAAACTCCTTGGTTTGCACGGGCGTCCGGCCCCCAAATTCGAACAGGGCGGTGTCTGTGTCCTCGAAATATTTAATCTTCATTGTGTCCGGTCCTTGGCTGGCGGCGGGACGGTGGGCGACATCAAATCTCCTCGATTTCGACGATGCGGAGTTCCTTCACCGCATGATCGGGCCAGAAGCTCACGACCAGATCGCCGATCAGCAGATGCTGCACTTCCCGGCCGGTGTCATCCCGGGACTGATAATCCCCGACTTGGTCCGGCTGTTCCGCCAGACGAAACAGCAGGCCGATCAGCCGGCGCTGTTTGGGTTTGGAAAGGGCGTGAAGAAGGCCCAGGGCTTTGGCGGACAGGACCGGCTCGAAGGCGCCGGAGTTAGGCATGGCCCAAACGCTTGGCGGCTGTCCGCAGGGACGTTTTCCGACCGGCATCCATCTCGCGCATGATCCGCGAGGTTTCCCTGCGGCCGGAAGAAGACTCATGCTTCAGCCGGAGCAGATAGGCGCTCATGGCCCGGCGGTCAGCCGCCGAGAGCCGGAACAGGCGTTGTTTCAGTTCCAGTGACGCGGTGGTTGTCATGGTCATTAGCATGCCTTGGAACACCGGAGCGTCAAGCGGCGGGACCGGCATGCCCGTTGGAGGCGGCCAAAGAAAACGGGTGGAAGTGCGTGATTTCAACCACGCCTCCATGCCGGCCGGGCAGTCCCGCTTTTTGTGCCCTTTGCGTTCTTTGTGGTTAAATCCTGAACCCAACCCGGTTCAGGTCCCATACAGCCGGTCGCCGAAGTCGCCGAGGCCGGGGAGGATGTATTTTTTGGCGTTCAGCTCGCGGTCGTAGGCGGCGGTGTGGAGCGGCACGTCGGGGTGCCTGGCCTGCACGGCGGCGACGCCTTCGGGGCTCGACACGATGCTCACGAAGACGAGTTCCTGCGCCCCGGCCTGTTTCACGACGGTGAGCGCCTGCGCGGCGGAGCCGCCGGTGGCCAGCATCGGGTCCACGACGACGACGCGCGTGCCGGCGAGGGGCGGCAGCTTGCAGTAATAGCTGCGGGCGACGGCGGTCGCGTGGTCGCGCTCAAGACCGATGTAGCCCACGCTCACATCGGGAAAGATATCGAGGAAGGGCTGCACCATGCCGAGACCGGCGCGGAGGATGGGCACGACGACGAGCGGCTTGGCGAGCACGCGGCCGGTGTGCGGCTCCAGCGGCGTGCGGATGGACTTGTCCTTGGTGGCGAGGTCGCGGGTGGCCTCGACGGCGAGCAGCAGCCCGATCTGGTAGGCGAGCGTGCGGAAGGTGGCGGGCTTGGTCGTTTCGTCGCGCAGGTGGGTGATGATGTGCGCGGCGAGCGGATGCTGGAGGACGTGGAGCATGGGGGGGATTTTCGATTTTGGATTCTCGATTTTCGATTTCAGGCCGGACGCACGGCTCGGGAGCTTGGCATGGCCTCCGTCACGGGAAACTTTGGACACGCCATAAACGCCATCTGCGCCGCCCAATCGAAAATTGAGAATCCAAAATCGAAAATCACAGCAGGTCCTTCTCCACCTTTCGCTCGAGGATGGCCTCGAATTCCTTGCGGAGGGCCTTTTCCTTGCCGCGCAGGCCGGGCATGAGGGCGAGCCATTGGTAAACCTCCTCGCGCAGGTGTTTTGGCATGACGGGCTCCTGGGCGAGCACGCGGTCGAAGGCCCGCACGCAGGCGGCGGCGATCTGTTCGCACATCGCCTGGGCATCGGCCGAGCTGTGCTGGCCGGCGAGGCGTATGACCTCGTCGAGCCGGCGGTGGCGGTGTTTCATCAGCGCCTGATAGCTGCCGAGGCTGTGCACGGCGACCTTCACGCAGCGCGGGTAGAAGCTCGACATGAGGTCCCAAGGATCGGGGCCGTCGCCGGCGCGGCGGATGTCGCTGCGCAGGATGACGGCCGGGATGTCGGCGAACTTGGCGAGCATGAATTCGACGACCGTGCCCGTGTCGGGCTCGGCGCCGTCGTAGCAGAAGAGGCCGAGGTCGCAGTCAAGGAGGGTGCGGATGGCCTGGTCACGCACGGCGGTGGCGGTCTTGCCGCGTGGCTCGAGGTCCTGCGGCAGCATGCAGAGGTATTTGCCGTGGGATTTCTCGTAGATGGCCTCGGCGAGGTAGGCGTTGCCGATGAGGTGCTTCAGATTAAAAAGCTCGCTGCCGAAATAAACCGTGTAGCTGTGTTTCTTTTTCTTCATCGGCGGGGTGCCGTCGAGGAAGCCGTGAACCGTGCCCCGGGACAACGCCAAACTGGCCGGGAGGCCAACACCCGGTGAAGCTCAGCGCAGGGACTCAATAATTCCCGATTCTCCGATTGCTCAGCCGCGTGCAGGCCGGACAAGCGCATCGTGCTTCGGCCAACTTGAGGCAGGCGGGGATTTAAGCCTGGGAGAGTTTGAGCCTGACCAGGCCCATCGGCCAGAAGTGCTGGCCGCGGAGTTTGCCGGTGTAGAGCAGGGTGAAGGTGCCGTCGTCCTCCGGGACGAGGCCGAGCGGGGTGCGGATGTCCTCGGACCACTGCGCCGGGCCGGCGGGCGGTTGCACGGCCAGCGGCCGGCCGCGGCTCCAGTTTCTTCCGTCCTTCGACCAGGAAATCCCGACGTGCAGGCCGTCGGCCACGTAGGTATCGCCTGGCGCGCAGTTGTCGTAAACCGCCACGAAGGTGTCGCCGATTTTTGTGACCACGGGATTTTCGATGAACACGGGCTCGATCGGCACGGGATTGCCGGAGGCGCAACGCGTCCAGGGTCCGGCGAGCGCCGGAGCCTCGGCGAGGCCGACCGGCCAGTTGCCCAGCGGCCAGTGCTGGTGGCTGCAATAAAAGGACAGCCAGCGGCCGTTGACCTCGTAGGGGAAAAACGAAGCCGTGCCCTGCTGGCCTTCCCACGACTGGCTGGCAGCGTCGGGTTGCAGCACGATCCCGTGGTCGCGGTAGGGTCCGCCGATGCCCTCCGGGCCGGCAACCACCGAGACGGCGCGCCAGATCTGGCCGTGCATGTGCAGGCCCTCGCGTTCGCCCTGACCGGGACGATAGGCGACGTAGAACAGATTCCAGCGGTTCTCGCTCTCGTTGAAGACCGGGATGGGCGTCCACAGCGAGAAACGGTTGTCACCGGGCACGAGGGTGCCGGCGGTTTCAAACAAGGTGCGCACGCGGCTCCAGGTGAGCGCGTCCGGACTCGTCCAGTAGGCGAGGCGCATTTTCACCCAGAACGGGTCGTCCGCCATCTCGGCGGTGAAGAGATGGTAGCGCCCGCCGTGCCGCAGGACGCGCCCGCCCTCGAAACCGTAGCGGTTGCCCGCGAGCCCGGGATGGCCGGGCCCGATGACCGGAGAAGGCGGGGCGGAGAGAAGGGT
Source organism: Opitutaceae bacterium (assembly GCA_026125215.1). Lineage (GTDB taxonomy): Bacteria > Verrucomicrobiota > Verrucomicrobiia > Opitutales > Opitutaceae > UBA2377. Next base: position 3,284 of record JAHCLN010000159.1, on the reverse strand, counting down.
GAGGCGCATGGGATCGGAGGGGAAACGGAGGGATGGAAGAATCCGGTGCCGAAGAAGGGAGAGAGGGTCCGGTGCCGGCAGCCACAAAAAAGCACGGCGGCACCGGTGCCGCCGTGCTTTCTCAAACCAGACCCAAACAATCAAAAGCGGACCAAGGCGGTGAGCAGATAGCTTCTCGCCGGACCCCAGCCGTAGCCGTCGAAGAACAGCTTGTCGGTGAGGTTGTTGATTTTGGCGCTGAACTCCCACTCCCGGCCGCCGATCTTGGTGTTGTAGCCGAGCAGCAGATCGAACCGGTCATAGGCCGGGTTTTTCAGGTTGGGTGCCTGCTGGCCCCAGGGCAGGATTTCCGGCTTCGACACCACGCCGCCGCCGATGCTGAAGCCGCGCAGGTTGCCGGAGGAGAAAGTATATTTGGTCCAGAGCGAGTAACTCCACTCGGGCACGCCGGGCAACCGCTGGCCGACATAGGCGGGGTTGTCGTCGCTGACATAGACGGTGTCCATGACCGCGCCGCTGAAGATCACCTGCCAGTCCGGGGTAACCGCATAAAAGACATCGAGGTCCACGCCTTTGGTGCGCTGCAGCCCGGTGGTTTCCCAGAACGCGGGGTTGGTGTTCAGGATGATGCGGGCGAGATTTTTCTTCTCGATGTGAAACCAGCTCAGCGTGGCGGAAAAACGCTTGTCGAGGTCGAACTTCAGGCCGACTTCCAAGCCCTCGCCGGTCTCCGGGGGGAGCGAGGAACCGTCGGGGTTGACAATCTCATTGGCCAGCAGCGAGCGGCTGAACGAACTGTAAACGGTGAAACCGGGCTGGTCCTTGATCGGGGTGAAGGACAATCCCAGCAACGGGGTGGTAGCAGACGAGTCGGAATCGGTCGGCTGGGGCGGAAGCAGCCCAAAGGGCCCGTTGGCCGGATCCATGGGGTAGAACAATTGCTTGATATTGATCTGGTCCCGCCGAATGCCGGCCAGCACCCGCAGCCGGCGCTCGAACAGATAATTGTGAAACAGCAGGTAGGGGGCGTTGTAGGATTGCTCGCGGGTGTAGTAAAACTGCTGCTGCCACTGGGTGCCGTTGGTGGCGGCCACGTTTTGCAGAATCGAGCGCGGGGTGTTGGCCCAGTTCTGCGCATCGTAACCGGTCAGGGTGACGAAATTGACCTTCGGCCACAGCGCGGAATCGGCCATGACGAAGTAGGACATTTCCAGGTCGAACTTGTAGAACTCCATCCCGGCCACGATCTGGCTCTCGATCCAGTCGCGCTTGAAAGTGTAGTTCAGGGAAGCGGTGAGATTGTTCTGGATACGGTTCGGCCAGCGAAAAGCCAGCGGCATGGCCTGCTCGTTGTAGGACGGAGGATCCACCGGCCGGGTCACCCAGCCTTCATTCTGACCGTTGGTGTTAATCTCCTGCAGTTTGTTCTGCATCCAGTTGTAATTGATAAAAATGCTCAGGTCGTTCGCGAAGGTGTGGGAGAAGTCGATGTCGTAGCGGGTGACAAAGGTGTCGTGGTGGTTCCGCGGACCCGCGCCGGCATGCACGCCGTCATCACGCTGAAATTTGTTGATGAGCTTGTAGGTGTTGAAAACGTAGTCCCCGTCGAAAATGCCCGACGGCCCAAACTGGGCCATGTGGTAGCCGTCGCCGTAGGGCCGGGGCAGGGTGCGCTTGCTGCTCATGTATTCGCCGCCGACCATCAGGTAGGTCTTGGGCGTGAGGTGCCAGCGCACCGAGCCGGCGACCACGCCGCGTTCGGAGAGATTGTAGAGCCCGGGTCCGTCGGAGGTTTCGTGCGCCGCCACAAAGCGGTAGGTGAGGTCCTGCCGGTCGAAAAAAGTGCCGCCCAAGTCCAGTTCCGTGCGCAGCTTCTGGTTGGAGCCGACCATCAGGCGCAGGTCGTTGATCCGGTAGGACACCGGCTTCTTGGTCACATAGTTGATGAGTCCGCCCGGGCTGGAGCTGCCGTAGAGGAGCGAGGAAGGCCCCTTGACGACCTCGATGCGCTCCATTGTGGCGGTGTCGGTGATGGATTCGTCGGAGCCGTAGTTGCCGAGACCGTTGCGCTTGGGGGCGGCGTTTTCGAAGCCGCGGATGGCCACCCGGCCGGAATACGGCGAGGTGTAGGAAACCGAGGAGGACAGATAAAGCGCTTCGTTGAATTCGGTGACCTTCATGTCGTCGATCAGATCGCGCGTGATGACGGAAATGTTTTTCGAGAGATCCACGATCGGGGTGTTGAGCCGGGTGGCGCTGGTGGTGTTGGTGGCCTGGTAGCCGCGCGCGCGATCCTCGGCGATTTCGAACGCCGACAGCACCACCACCTGGTCGCTGGTTGGCGAGGCGCGGCGGCCGGGTTCCGGGGCGGGTCCGTTTTCCCGCCGGATGGTAATGGCGCCGCTGCGCTCATCCCGGACGGCCCGGAGTTCGGTGCCCTGCAACATTGCTTCCAGTGCCTCTGCCGCGGAAAAGCTGCCGCTCACCGGATTGGTGCGCACGCCACGCACACGGTCGACCAGATACACGACCTCTTCGCCCGACTGGCGGACGAACTGGGGCAGCGTTTCCGCCGCATCACCGGCCGCGAGATCGTAGTTTTTGCGGGGGCCGTCGTCCGCGCAGAGCAAAGCCGGAAAGGCCAATACGGCCAACAGGCTGAAACGGCGGAACCAAACGGCCAGTGCGGCCGGCAGACAGGGAGGAATCATCATGGGGATAAGCGCCGGCCAAGGGGGTTGGGGTATGGCCGCGCTATCAGTGAGACGGTCGCCGGCGCGGTTCGGGCTACGGACCCGCAAAATAAATCGAATCTGCGTATCAATGGGCCGGATGCAGCACGATCAGCTGGGCATGAGGCCGCTCGATCACGATGCCGCCGTCGCTCGCCAGCAACCGCACAAAGGCCTCGACATTTTCCGGGCGAAAACTTCCGCCGATCGGCAGGGTGGCCAGCACGGGATCGGCCAGTTGCAGCTGGACTTGGTTGTGGCGGTTGAACTGCTCGATCACCTCCGCCAGCGGCGTGTCCGCGAAGACCAATCGCAGCCGCTGCCAGGCCAGGGCTTCACGCATCACTTCGGGCGCCACCGGTCCCACCTCCGGTGCCGGCTTGGTCTCCGCCGGCTTTTCCGACCAGACCAGCCGTTCTCCGGCCAGCAGCGGGGGGGCCACCGGCTGGGACTCCTGTCGGACCTCGACCTTTCCTTCGGTCACCAGCACCTCGATTTCGTTCTGGGTGAGGCGAACGTTGAAGGCGGTGCCCAGGGCCCGAACCTTCAAAC
>JAHCLN010000158.1 GCA_026125215.1 Opitutaceae bacterium | reverse complement strand
CACGCCGGTCGTGCCAAGTTGATGGACGACCACCGAGGCCGCGGCCTGGGCCAGTTCCATCGCCTCGCGCAGGGTTGCCCCGGCGGCCAGACCCAGCGTCAGGCAGGCCGTGACGGCATCGCCCGCGCCCACGATGTCGATCGGACCGGCGACCGGCAGCGCCGGGACGTGTTCCGCCGGCCGACCGGGCTCGGCCCCGATCATGCCGTGTTCGGCCAAGGTGATGAAAACCGGCCGGGCGTGCCGTTGCGCCAGCTGCTCCGCGGCCGATGCGATCTCGTCCGTCGGGTGAGGCGGGCCGTCGGGCCGGCCGGTCAGGACGGCGAATTCGGCCGCATTCATCTTGAAGGCGAGCGGGGGAAAGCCGCCGAGGCCATGGCGGCTGTCGGCCATGATGATGAGCCGCGGGTGGGCGCGGGAGATTTCCGCCAAAGCGGCGAGCACCGTCGGGTCGATGACGCCGCAACCGCGCACGCCGGCCTGGTCCATCACGATCAGTGCATCAAGCTGCGGAGCGAGGGCGCGCAAAGCCTCGGCCAGCGCGGTGGCAAGCCCGGCGGCGACCGGAGTCCAGGCCTTGAGGTCGAGCCGGGACAACTCTTCCGGCGGGCGGCCGGGGTGGTGCAGCAGGGGCTTGGAATAGGTGAAGGTCGGCCGGTCGGCCCGCGTGAAAAAATAATCCAGCCGCGCGGCGGGCAGCCGTTGCAGCGCGCGGCGCAGTTCGAAACCCTCGCCATCGTCGCCGCAGCAACCGACCGGCCACAGCGCGGCCGGCGCGAGGGCGGCGAGGTTCTGGGCGATGTTGCCCGCGGCGCCGGGCTGGCAGCGCACGCGCGTGACGTTGTGCACGGGCCGGCCGGTCTCGAGGGAGCGCTCGGAGCGGGCGGGATCGATGTCGAAGTAGCGGTCGAGGGAGAAATCCCCGACGACGCCGATGCGCAGCCGCTGAAAGGCGGCGGTCAGGACGGCGAAGCGTGCGGGGTTCATGCCGGGGCGACGGAAGCGGATTGCACTGGGCGCGGCAATCGCGCTTTGCAATTTTGTGAACGACACCCACGCTCGCGGAACATGGCGCAATCCACCGACGCCCTGGCGGATTTCAATCCCGGCTCCCTGCGCGGGACGCCCGGCCATCATCGCATCGGCCGGACACACGGCGGCCAGTGGTGGGTGATCGATCCGGAGGACCGGCCGTTTTTTGTGCGGGCCGTGCACGGCGTGGAAGCCGGACCGGAAGCCCGGGACCCCGCGGCGCGACTGCGGGCCTGGGGTTTCAACGCGCTCGGCTGTGGCAGCGACCGCCTCTATCTGGAGGAAGGCCTCGCCTTCATGCCGGCGGTGGATTTCTGCCGCGGCGACGGACTGATGGCCCTGGCGGGAGCCCGGGCGCCGGATGTGTTTGAACCCGCGTGGCCGGAACGCGCCCTGGCGCGGGCGGCCGAGGTCTGCGCCCCGCTGGCGTCCGCCCGCGACCTGCTGGGCTGGTTCACCGATGAATTTCCCGCCTGGGCGCGGCCGGCGGCGGAGAATCGTCCGGGATTGCTGCAGGGCTGCCTGAGCCTGGAGCCGGGGCATGCCGCCTATCACGCGGCGTGGGAGTTTGTCCTCGCGGTGCACGGCGGCCGTTGGGAATCCCTGACCAAGGCCTGGGGTGTTTCGCTCGCCAACAAGGAGGCCCTGCGCGAACTCACCCGGCGCGAACAGGGTCTGACCAGCCGCGGCTACCTGCGGGATGAGGACCAGTGGGTGCGGGAATATGCCCGCCGCTATTTCGCCGCGACCACAACGGCCATCCGCACCGAGGCTCCGAACCACCTGGTGCTGGGCTGCCGTTGGGGCGGACCGGTGGCCGCCGCGGTGCGGACCGCCGCCGCGGCCGCGCCGCTGGACGTGCAGGTGCTCGACCACGCGGAACTGCCGGCCGGCCCGTCGGCCCGGCCGGTGTTGGTGGCGGATTTCAGCTGGGTGCGGCCGGAGTTTTTCCGGGAGTCCACCGGCCGGGCCGGGCGCAGCCTCACGACGGTGGAGCGGATGCTCCGTCGCGGCCGCCTCGCACTGGGCCGGGCGGTGGCGCATCCCGCGGTGATCGGCTATGCGTGGAGCCGCTGGGCCGACCGGCCGGGCGAGCAGCCGCCCTTCGCGGGCGGGCTGGTGCATACGCAAGATTGCGAAGCCCGCGAGCACACGGAACTGTTGACAGCCATCAACGACCGGGTGGAGGAACTGCGCAGCATGGCCGCAGTCACACACGAGGAACCTGCATGAAAACCGTTGTCATCCTTCTGCTTGCCGGGCTGGCCCTCGCCGGCTGCAACTCCCGCCAGCCGGGGGCCGCCGAACGGGGCCCGGTGATCAGCGGCACGGTGAACTACCGTGCACGGATGGCGCTGCCGCCCGACGCCGTGCTCACGCTGCGGCTGCTGGATGTCACCCGGCCCGACGCCCCGGCGATCGTGATTGCGGACAAGAGCATCGCCAATCCCGGCAATCCGCCCATTGCCTTCGAGCTGCCGTATCTGCCCGGGGATATCCGCACCGGCCGCCGCATCGTGATTGATGCGCGCATCGAGGTGGCGGGCCGGCCGCGGTTTTACGCGGAGAATCCCCATCCGGTCTCGCCCGAGTCGGTGCACCGGCCGCACGAGGTCTGGGTCGAACTGACGAAGTGACGCGCGCGGGCGGCGGAGCTTTTGCTTGCGCGCCGGCAGCGGGCGCGGCGTGCTACCCGCTGCGATGAGCCTCACGATCTGGTGCAACACGAAGTTCAACCCCGCCGCCACGGCGTTGCTGACCGAAGGCGTGCGGCCGCACCGGCTGGTGTGGGCCGGGACCGTTTCCAGCAACGTGCTGCAGGCGGGCCAACCCGACGCCGCGCTGGCGAAGGCCGACGTGGCCTTCGGCCAGCCGCTGCCCGCCGACTGCCTGAACAATGCCGGACTGCGCTGGATCGAGGTGACGACGGCGGGTTACACGCGCTACGACACCCCGGAGTTCAAGGAGACGCTGCGGGCCCGCGGCGCCGCGTTCACCAATGCCTCCGAGGTCTTTGCCGATCCCTGCGCGCAGCACGTGCTCGCGATGATGCTGGCCCTCGGCCGCAACCTGCTGCCCTCCCACGGCGACCAGCTGGGCGACCATGCCTGGAATTACGAGCAGCGCCGCTATGATTCCATCCTGCTCACCGGCCAGACGGTGCTGCTGCTCGGCTATGGCGCCATCGGCCGCCGGCTGGCCCAGCTGCTCGCCCCGTTTGGCATGACGGTTTACGCCGTGCGGCGCCAGACCCGCAGCGAGGCGGGCGTGCGCATCATCCCGGAGGAGAAAATCAGCAGCATTCTCCCGTTGGCCGACCATGTGGTGAACATCCTGCCCGACAACGCCTCCACCCGCGGTTATGTGAACGCCCGGCGGCTCGCCTGCTGCAAGCGCGGCGCGCGCTTTTACAATGTCGGCCGCGGCACGACGGTGGACGATGCCGCCCTGCTGGAGGCGCTGCACTCCGGCCGGATCGGCGCCGCCTACCTCGATGTGTTTGAACCCGAGCCGCTGGCGCCGGACCACCCCTACTGGACGACGCCGAACTGCTACGTCACGCCGCACACCGCCGGCGGCCGGCGCGATCAGGACGAGGCGCTCGTGCGGCATTTTCTCGCCAACCTCGCGGCCTTCACCGGCGGCGGGGAATGGACCGACCGCGTCGTGTGAGCCCGCAAAAAAGCCGCCGGCGGGCCGGCGGCTTTTTCACGGGCGGCGCAACCGCTCAGGCCTTCGGCGGCGGATTGCAGAGATCCTCGTAGGCGTAGGCGATGGCGCCGATCATGATCGGCAGGGTGATGAACACGCCGATGAAGAGACCGATCACGCCGAGGCAGGCGATGATGGCGCCGAGCAGGATGAGCGCAAACATCCGGAACCACTGGGCCGTGATCACGCGGCGGCTCACCTCCATCGCGGCCCAGAACTCCAGGCGCTTGTCGATCACGAGCATGTAGGTGAAGGCGTAGCTCACGGCCAGGTAGATGCCGGGCAGGATGAGGAGCAGGAAGCCGACCAGCGTCAGCAGGGTGGAGACCAGCGTGGCCAGCATCAGGGGCAGGAACGCCAGGCTGAAACCGGCGAACACGTCGCCCAGCTCGGCGGGCTGCCCGCGGATTTTCTTCAGGTAGTAAAGGTAGAGACCGCCGTAGAACACGCCGGTGAGCAGCAGGCTGACCAACATGCCCAGCAGCGGGATGGACTGGGCGATCATCATCACCACAAACAGAACAAAGGTGCAGCCGACCAGCGGCCAGAAGTTGGCCTTGAGCAGGTTCCAGCTGCGTTCGAGGCAGCCGCCGATGCTCAGCACGCCGGCGCGGGCAATGAGATCCTCGGCGTAGGCTTTCGGGTCCACGTTGACCTGGTCCGCGCCGCCGGGGCCGGTGGCCGCGGCCGGGGCGACCGGGGGGATGGGGGTGCCGGCACCGTTGAATTCCGCGAAATCGCCGAGCCGGCGCCACTGCTCCTCGCCCACGCGCTTGGCCTGGGTCTCGAGGTTGGCGCGCCCGCCTGCGATCCATGCCTGCACCTGCTCGGTTGACACCGGGCCGTATTCCTTGCCGTCACCGCCGATGATGATGAACATAGTGGCGCGAGAATTGGCCGGTTGCGGCCGGGCGTCAATCCTCCTCCCGGCTTCGGCCGGCTACGCATCTATGCGTAGGGCTTCGGGCCGGTGCGGCCTTGCTTTGAGGATAGCCGTGACCAAAACCGTGCGCACCCCGAATCCCATTCACCCATGAAAACCACCATCCGTCTGCTGCTCGTCTCGCTGTTCCTCATCGCCCTGCCCGCGCACGCCCAGCGCGACATCGGCAACATCATCAAAGCCCAGATCATCCTCGGCAAGGTGATGGAGCTGAGCGCCAAGATGAAGGAGCAGTCGGTCGAGATCGTCGCGCCGGAGCCGATCCCGGACAGCAGCGGCCGCTACCTGCTGCCCTACGACAACGACGGCAACCTCACGGAGTGGGCGCACAAATCCCTCAATGCCCAGGCCGGCGCCGCGATCGGCGCCAAGGCCGGTGAGCAGGCCGGCAAGGCGCTCGCGTCCAAGATTCCCTTCGGCGGGCTCGCGGCCGGCGCCCTCAAGGGCAAGTCCAAGGAGATCGGCGCCCTCACCGCCATCGGCGGGCTGGAGTTCGTGAAGCAGACTTCCACCCAGTCCTTCAACAATCTCGACGACTATTCCGTCTACCTGCACGTGATGTATGGCGGCACGGCCGAGCACGAGAAGGCGTTGGCCGCGGCGATGGCGATCTACCCCGCGCTGGAAAAGGGTTACGACGCCTCCGTGCGCAAGGCCTACCAGCAGGGCGCCCGCGCCCAGCGCGCCGGCAAGTAAGTCGGCGGGAACCGGTCGCGCCGGCGCTCAGGCCAGCGGCGGCGGCGTGGTGCGCCGGCTCAGGTCGGCCTGGCCGCCGATGAAATAGACGCAGCTGCGCTCCACCAGCGGACGCGGCGTGGCAGTGGTGGCCATCTCGACGGCGTTGGCCTCGGCATATTCCATGAAGAAGCCGCGGCGCGGCCGGTCGCTGTGGTTGAGCAGCGAGCGGTGCAGCGTCAGGCCGGTGAAGGCCACGGCCTCGCCGGGCTGCAGGATCGCGGGGATGCCGTCGCCCTCGACCGGCACATGCAGGTGCCAGCTTTCGCCCTTCGTCTCGTGGGGGAGGAGGCCCCGCTTGTGGCTGCCGGGGTGCACGTAAACGCAGCCGTTGTGCTCGTTCACTACATCCAGCGCCACCCACACGGTGATGTTGGTCGCGGGCTCGATGCCTTTGGAGTAGCCGTTGTCCTGATGCCAGGGGAACTCGCTCTTGCCGGAGGCGGCGTCGGGAAACTTGGTCACAAACTGCGTGAACCAGAAGATCAGGTTGGGCCCGATGAGCTGCTGCATGGCGGGCACATGGCCGCCGTGCAGCCCCACCTCGCGCACGGCGGCGGAGTAGGCCTGGATCTGGCTGCGGAAAATCGTCTGGCCCGTCTTCACGTTGCTGTCCGGCCAGATGGGGGCGGTGCGAAAACGCAGCTCCTCCGCCTGCATGGCGGCGACCTGCGCATCGGTGAGCACCTTGCCCAGGAGCAGGTAGCCGTGCTCGCGGTAGTGGTGGATTTGTTCCGGGGTGAGGGTAACGGGCTGCATGGTTCGAATCAGGGGAGGGCGACGCTGCGGGCGGCCGGCTCGGGATGTTGCCGGTAAAAGAGCGCGGTGTGCCCGACAGCGCCGATGCAGAGGCAACGGCCTTCGTCGGCGATCCGGGCGCACAGGGCGGCGCGCTCGTCGCGCTCGGCGCCGAGGAAACGCAGTTTCACGAGCTCGTGGGCTTGGAGTTGCTTTTGCAGTTCTTTGAAAAAAGCCGGCGTGAGTCCGCCTTTGCCGAGCTTCAGCTTCGGCGCGAGGGTTTGGCCGAGTCCGCGCAGATAAGTCCGCTGGGCGCCGGTGAGGAGAAAGTCATACATGGTGGGTAGTAGCGGGCAGTGAGCAGCGGGTAGCGAGTAGAAATCCAAGAAGAAATATTCGTCAGGGATTGGCTAGGCTCCGGCGAGCGGGTGAACGAGGTTAACCAAAACATGCCGGACGTTAAAGCCCGATCTCATCGGCTCGGCCTTAGCACAAAATAATCAGCTATTAACGGCCTGCGCTTCGGCCCGTTAGTTGTCTGGGTTCTTGGTAAACTCCTATAGCTTTCAATATCTCTATTATTTTTGGAATCTCGCCCTTCAGGCTTTCAAGATAATTTCCAGATTCGTAAGTTATCCGCCATGTTTTACCATTATACGAGAAATGTAATTGAGGTTTCGCGGTTGAGGTGAAATTTGACATATCTTTATCTGGAATGTGGGAAACTTCCCTTTTAACTAGATTGAGTATCTGACGCGCTTGGCTATCACTAAGTCGCTTGGTTGTGTCATATATATCACCCACCTGCTGCCAGCTCGAACGTCGTGCCCGAACCGTGCATGCTCCTGGTTCAATGATCCATTCAACTACCTCTGGGCCAGAACTCGATTTTCCGTTCTCTAGCTCATCGTAGTCATAATGATATTCAGTTAATATTATCATAGCAGACATGCTCGTCTGTTTGGCTATGGATGTGTTAATAAAAATAATAGCAGCA
>JAHCLN010000157.1 GCA_026125215.1 Opitutaceae bacterium | reverse complement strand
AAGGCCTCGGGCGGTGAGACCTCCGCCGAGAATCCGGTGATCCAAGCCATCCGCAACGAGGTTCCTGAGGCTCAGCAGGGCGCTTTCGATGCCTCCGCCGCCTCCGGCACATTTACCCAGACTACTGAGGGGGGAATAAGAAAGGGCGGCACCACCACCACCACCGTCACCCCGATCAATCCGATTGATGTGGGCACGATCGCAGTCCCGACGCCGACTCCTGTCCCGACGCCTACACCCACTCCTGCCCCGCCGCCGACGCCAACACCAACACCGACGCCAACACCAACACCGACGCCGACTCCAACGCCAACGCCGACCCCTACGCCTACCCCGACTCCAACGCCAACCCCGACGCCGCAGCCAGTCAGCCCGTCCTGACCGGGGCGTAGTGGAAAGGCTGCGATTTGAAAGCTGACGCCGGACTTCACCGTCCGGCGTCTTTTTTTTTGGCCGGCGGAGTCCGCTCTCGCGCGTATTTCGGGCTTGTGCGGGAGTTAAGCAGCGGAATCACCGGCCCGCGGGGCGCAGGATTTCCAAGGCGGTGAGGGCGGCGGCGTTGCGGGTCTCGAGGCCGAGTTTGCGGAAAAGGTTTTCCACGTGCTTGTGGACGGTGCGGACGCTGGTGCCGAGGATGGTGGCGATGTCGGGGTTGCTCTTGCCCTGCGCCAGCCAGTAGAGCACCTCGGCCTCGCGGGCCGTGAGCCCGAGCGCCAGCAGTGCGGCCGGTCCGGGAGTAGCCTGCTGTTCCTCGAGCAAAAGCAATGTGAGTTCCGTGCGGCCGGTCTCGGTGAGCCGGCGCACGCGCAGCGGCGAGTCCGGCCGCTCGAGGTCGGCAGGGAGCCGGCCGGCTTCGTAACCGGGAAAGTGCCGGTGCAGCAGCGTCTCGGCGAGCCGGGTCGAGAAGACGATGCGGCCGGCGGTATCGGTGAGGAGCGCGGCGCGGTCGAGCGACTGGCTGAGCTGGTTTTCGGCGTCGAGCCGCAGGGCGAGTTCGTCGGCGAGCGCGCGCTGGAGGGCGCGGAGCCGGAGGTGGGTGTCAACCCGGGCCAGCACCTCGGCGGGGTGGCCAGGTTTGGGGATGTAATCCAGCGCGCCGGCGCGGAAGGCGCGCACTTTCTCGTCCGGCTCGTCGAGCGCGGTCATGAAGAGCACGGGGATTTCGGCCCAGGCGGGGTTGGCCTTGAGCCGGGCGCAGGTGGCGAATCCGTCGAGCTCCGGCATCACGACATCGAGCAGAATGAGGTCGGGGGTGGTGTGCGCCAGCAGTTCGAGGGCGGCGCGGCCATTTTCGGCCACGAGCACTTCGTGGCCGGAGCCGGCGAGGGCCTCCAGCACCAGGGCCAGGTTGGCGGGCGTGTCATCCACGACGAGGACCTTGGCGGGCGGATTCATGGGGTGGCGGCGGGCGTTTCCTCCAGCCGCCGGCGGATCTGCTCCATGCGGAAGGAGGCGGCGAGGGTTTCCAGTTCGCCGAGGACGCCGGCGCAGTCGGGCCGGGTTTGCCGGAGCTCGGCCAGCCGGCGGCGCAGGGTGTTGATCTCGCCGCGGCGCACGATGGCCAGCAGCGCCACAACCTCGGCGGGCGGGAGCGGCGCGCCGCCGGCCGGAGCGGCGGGCGCGTCGGCCGGCGCGGCGTGGACCGGCGTCAGGTCGAGGTGCAGCGCGAGCTGGCGCAGCAGCTCCTCTTCGCGGAAGGGTTTGGAGAGAAAATCATCGCAGCCGGCGGCGAAGGCGTCGTCGCGGTTGAAGGAGAGCACGGAGGCCGACATGGCGATGAGCTTGAGCCGGTCGCCGCCGGCGGTTTCGCGGAGGCGGCGGGCGAGTTCGAGCCCGTCCATGCCGGGCATGCGCAGGTCGAGGAAGATGAGATCGGGAAGGCGGCGGGCGGCGAGGGCGAGGGCCTCTTCGCCAGAGATGGCGCAAGCGACGTCAAAGCCGAGCGGGGTGAGGAGATCGGCCATGAGATTCCGGTTCACGGCGACATCGTCCACCACGAGCAGATGCCGGCGCGGGCCGGTGTAGCCGGTGATCCGGCCGGCGGCCCGGGCGGCGGGGGCGGCCGTCGGGGTGGCGAGCGCGGGGAGCGCGATCGTGAAGGCAAAGGTGCTGCCTTGGCCCGGTTCGCTGGCCACGGTGAGGTCGCCGCCCATGAGGGTGACGAGCCGCCGGCTGATGGCGAGGCCGAGGCCGGTGCCGGGTTCGGGCGGGCGTCCGTCCGCGGCCTGTTCGAAGGGCTGGAAAAGTTTCTCCCGGTCGGCCGGCGCGAGGCCGACGCCGGTGTCGGTGACGCTGAAGGTGGTCGTGTCGCCGTCGCGGGTTACGTGGAGGGCGACGCGGCCGCGCCGGGTGAACTTCACGGCGTTGCCGAGAAGATTGTCGAGCACCTGGCGGAGCTTCTGGGCGTCGCCGATGACGTGGTCGGGCAGGCCGGGCGGCAGGATGAGGTCGAAGGCGAGGTCCTTCTGCGCGGCGCGCGGGCGCAGCGCGGCGGCGATGGCGTCGAGGAGTTGCGGCAGGTGGAAGGGGGCGGGGCGGAGGTCGAGCTTGCCGGCCTCGATCTTGGAAAAATCGAGCACCTCGTTGATCATCTTGAGCAGGTGCTCGCCGCTGGTGCCGATGACGCCGAGCCGTTCGCGGTCGGTGCCGGTGAGATCGGGCGAGCGGGCCAGCACCTGGGTGTAGCCGATGATGCCGTTGAGCGGGGTGCGCAGCTCGTGGCTCATGTTGGCGAGGAAGAGGCTCTTCGCGCGGTTGGCGGCCTCGGCCTGCTCCTTGGCCACGGCCAGCTCGGCGGTGCGGTCGCGCACGATGCCCTCCAGCCGGAGGCGTTCGCGTTCGCCGGTGCGCAGCCGCCAGCGGACGAAGAGGCCGACGGCGGCGGCGAGCAGGAAGACGTAACCGGCGACGGCCCAGCGGCGCAGATACCAGGGCGGGGCGATGTGGAAAACGGCGCTGACAGGTTCGCTGACGAGGCCTTCGAGATTGCGGGCCCGGGCCTCCAGGGTGAAAGGACCGCCCCAGAGGTTGGTGAAGTTCACGGAAGGCGCCGGCCCCCAGTCGGACCATTCTTCGGAGTAGCCGAGCAGGCGGGTCTGGTATTCAATGCGATCGCCCAGCGGGGTGCTGAGCGGGGCGAGATCAATGCGGATGGGCGCGGTGCTGTAAGGCAGGCGGGGCAGTTGGGGAGCCGAATCGCCCAGCACAAACGTGCTGCCGGCGGCATGGAGGGCGCGCAGGGCGAGCGTGGGCGGCTCGGCGGCGGCCGGGATGCGGTCCAGCTCCACCCGGACCATGTTCTCCTGCCCGCTGGCCCAGAGGATGCCGCGGCCATCGCGTTCCTCGAAAGTGAGGCCGTAGGCGCCGCGCGGCCCGCAAAGCTCGACCAGCCGGCGGGGCATGGCTTCCCAGGTGACGGCGCCGTCCGCACCGAAGCGGAAACGTCCGATGCGCAGATTGTCGAAACCGTCGGGAAAAACCGCCTGCACCCAGAGGTCGCCGTCGGCCCCGGGCATGGCGATCATGAAGGTGAAATCCGTGCGGCCCTCGATGCTGAAGCGGGGATCAAGCGTGAACCGCTCGGCGACCGGGTCGAAGCGATGGATGCCGCTCTGGGTGGCGAAGACCGTCTCGCCGCCCGCGGGCAGCAGGGCGAGTCCCATCGTGCCGTCGGGCAGACCATGGGAATTGCGGTAGTAGGTGACTTCCGCCGTGGTCCAGTCGCTGCTGCCCGGCAGGCGGCGGATCCGCCCCAGGCCGCGGCTGGCACTGGTGATCCAGAGCGTGCCGTCGGCCTCTTCGTGGATCGCGCGCGGTTCGGTGGCAACGGACTCGATTTTGCCCTCAATGCTCCAGGTGCCGGCGTCGTCGCGGCGCAAAATATACAGGCCGTGGCTGAGTCCGACGAAAAGCCGGCCGGGATCCTCGCGCGAGGTGTTGAAGCACACCACGGGCGCGGGCAGTTGGACGAGGGGCCGGAGCGTTTCGCCGTCGAATTCCATGAGGCCCTGGTCGGTCGCGATGAGGGCGAGGTTGTCCACGGCGCTGACATTCCAGATCATGTTCGGCGCGGCCTCGATCCGCTCCCACCGCGCGTTGGTGCCGGCGGGCAGATTGCCCGGACGCAGCCGGTAAAGTCCCTCGACCGTGAAGGTGTAAAGCGTGCCGTGCAGCCGGAAGGTGTAGAAGAATTCGCCGCGGATGCGGCCGTTGAGCCGGTCGAACACGGAGTAGGGGGACTCCAGCTCCAGCCGGAAAACGCCCTTGGAGCTGCCGAGCCAGAGATTGCCCTGCCGGTCCTCGCTCGGGCCGTAGACCTGTGCGGGGTCGAGTCCCGCGGCGGCGTCCACCAGCCGCAAGAGCCGGCCTTCCGGCGAGACGAGCATCACCGTGCCGCTGCGGGTGCTCATGAGGTAGTTGCCGCTGCGCAGCCGGCGTCCGCCAAAGAGGCCTTCCTTGGTGATGAGCGGAGCGGCCTCGGTCGTCCAGGGGCGGATGCGGCCGGCACCATCCCAGTGATAAAAGCTGCCGTTGCCCACGCCCACCAACGCTTCGCCGTCGGGCCCGGGCTGGAGGAGGAAGGTGACGGTTTCGACCAGCTCGCGGGGGGTCTCGATGCGCACGAACTCGTCGCCATCGAGCCGGAACACGCCGACCCCCGGCACATGACGGTAAAGCCGGTCGTTCCACACGGCGAGCAGGTGGCGGGTTGCGTCCGGTGTTTCCCAGACCTTGAAGACGCCGTCCTGCCAGCGCAGCACGCGGTTCGGCACGGTCAGGTAGATGGCCTCGCCGAGGCGCGCCATGGACCAGACGGTGCCGGGGGGCTGCAGTTCGGCGGGCATTTGGCCGACCAGCGATTCGTAGCGCAGGGAGCCATCGGCCTGACGCGCGAGGTAGCCGAATTCGTCCACGGCGCCGACGTAGATACGGCCGTCCGCGCCCGGCACCATGCCGCGGGTGTAGGGGGAGGGGAGTTTGATGCGCGTCCAGCGGGCACCGTCGAACTGCAGCACGTATTGGCCGGCGGTGAAGTAGTGCAGCCCGTCGTCCGCCTGGAAACCGCCGAACACCTGGTTGTGGCCTTCGTAGCTGCGCGGGGTGTAGTTATGCATCAGCGGCCGGCCGAGCTCGCTGGCGGCCGCGGGAATCATTCCGACCGCGCCCAGGCCTGAAAGCATCAGGGCCAGATTGACGAGGCGGAGCAGTCGCATGGACGAAGATGCAACCCATCGGCATTGGCGCGTCAATGGCGGCGTGCCGCTGAACTCGCGGACAGGCGCGGTTTTATGGCGGGATTTCCTGTTGCAGGAGCGCACATTCATTGCACCTTGGACCGTTCGAAACATGAGCAAGACACCGCGCAGCCTGTTCGAGAAGGTCTGGGCCGACCATACGGTCCGCCGGCTGGCCAACGGCCAGACGCAACTGCTGATCGGCACGCACCTCATCCACGAGGT
The DNA here is from genome assembly GCA_026125215.1 of Opitutaceae bacterium. Taxonomy (GTDB): domain Bacteria; phylum Verrucomicrobiota; class Verrucomicrobiia; order Opitutales; family Opitutaceae; genus UBA2377. The sequence goes on along the minus strand of JAHCLN010000157.1, from coordinate 1,790 downwards.
GACGAGCCCCCAGGCCTTTGGCATGCTGCGCGACCTTGGGCTCAAGGTGGCCATGCCGCACCGCACGTTCGCCACCGTGGACCACATCGTGCCGACCGACCAGCGCACCGAGCCGTTCAGCGACCCGCTGGCCGACGAGATGATCAAGGCGCTGAAGAAAAACTGCGCCGAGCACGGCATCACGTATTTTGACCTCAACTCCGGCCGGCAGGGCATCGTGCACATGGTCGGTCCGGAGCAGGGCATCACCCAGCCGGGCACGACGATTGCCTGCGGCGATTCGCACACCAGCACGCACGGGGCGTTCGGGGCAATCGCGTTCGGCATCGGCACCAGCCAGGTGCGCGATGTGCTGGCCACGCAGACCATTGCGCTCAGTCCGATGAAGGTCCGCCGGATCAACGTCACCGGCCGGCTGCGGCCGGGGGTCTACGCCAAGGACGTCATCCTGCATATCATCCGCACGCTCGGCGTGAACGGCGGCACGGGCTACGCCTACGAATACGGCGGCGAGGTGTTCGACCGCTTCTCGATGGAAGAGCGCATGACCGTGTGCAACATGTCCATCGAGGGCGGCGCGCGCGCGGGCTACGTGAACCCCGACGAGACCACCTTCGCCTACCTCAAGGGCCGGCCCTACGCGCCGCAGGGCGCGGCGTGGGATGAAGCCGTGGCCCGTTGGCGGGCGGTCGCGAGCGATCCCGGCTGTCATTACGACGATGTGGTCACCCTGCGCGGCGAGGACATTCCGCCGACGGTGACCTGGGGCATCAATCCCGGGCAGGGCATCGGCATCGACGAAAACATTCCCGCCCCGCAAAAGGCGGCTTCACCCGACGAGCGGGCCGCGATCGAGGAAGCACTCGCCTACATGAAGCTGACCGGCGGCGCGCCGATCAAGGGCACCAAGATCGACGTCGCCTTCCTCGGCAGTTGCACCAATGCCCGGCTGTCCGATTTCAAGGAAGTCGCCGCCTATCTGAAGGGCCGGAAAGTCGCGTCCGGCGTCAAGGCCATCGCGGTCCCCGGTTCGCAGCTCGTGAGCGCCGTGTGTGCGGAGCTGGGCATCGACCGGGTGTTTCGCGAGGCGGGCTTCGAGTGGCGCGAGGCCGGCTGCTCCATGTGTCTGGCGATGAACCCCGACAAACTCGTCGGCGACCAGATCTGTGCCAGCTCCTCCAACCGCAACTTCAAAGGCCGGCAGGGCAGCCCGACCGGCCGCACGCTCCTCATGAGCCCCGTCATGGTGGCCGCCGCCGCGGTCACCGGGGCCGTCGCCGACGCGAGGGAGGTTTTTGCTGTTTCCCAATCCAACTAACCACAGATTTCTCGGATGAACCCGGATTCAAGCAGACTCTATCCGTGATGATCCGTGCCCTCCGTGGTCAAAATGCCCGCTTAAAATGTCGCTAGAAAAATTCACCCAGATTGCCGGACGGGGCGTTGTCGTGCCCGGCAACGACATCGACACCGACCGCATCATCCCGGCGCGCTTCCTCCAGTGCGTGACTTTCGATGGGCTCGCGGCCGGACTGTTTGCCGACGACCGCAAGGCCGCGGCGGCGGCCGGCGGCGTGCATCCGTTGGACGATCCCCGGTTCCATGGGGCGAGCATCCTCCTCAGCGGAGCCAATTTCGGCTGCGGCAGCTCCCGGGAGCACGCGCCGCAGGCCATCCGCAAGGCCGGCTTCCGCGCCGTGGTCGCCGAGGGCTACGCCGAGATTTTCTTTGGCAACGCGACCAACATCGGCCTGCCGTGTGTCTCGGCTGCCCGCGCGGATCTTCAGCGG
>JAHCLN010000156.1 GCA_026125215.1 Opitutaceae bacterium | reverse complement strand
GGTCTTGCGGGCGCCGATCACGACCGCTGGCAGCAGTTGGCGGATCAGGGCCGCTACAACCCGCTGCGGGACACACAGCTTTTCGCCCCGCCGGATGCATTCTACGAGGAAGTGCTGCTCTATCAGGGCGGACCGGACCGCTTCGTAAAGGTCGGCGACTACCGGACCCTCGATGCCGCCGTCCGGCTCGCGCAACCGGCGTTGCCGCTGCCCACCGGTGACGCCGTCCTGAATCTGGGCGCCGACTACCGGCAGAACCGGCTCGCGGGCTTCACCGATGAAAAGCGTTACGCCGACGGCAGCCTGGCGCAACCTCCGGAAGTGTGGACCGGACGCACGCTCGAGCGTTACAGCTTTTTTGGCGAGCTGCAGGCGCCCTTGCTGCCCCGCACAAAACTCCCCGCCCCGGTGCGCGGCTTGGAGGCCAGCCTCGCCGTCCGCTACATGGCCTCCGATCTGGGCAACGAAACCAACACCGCACCGACCTTCGGCCTCAAGGCGGATTTCGCCGGCGGACTCATGCTGCGGGGCAGCGTGACCACGGCCAACCGCATGCCCTCGCCCCAGATGAGCCGGCGGCTGGACCTGCCGGCCGCACCCGGATCCGGCCTCAACCTCGCCCGCATCTTTGATCCGCGCCGCAACGAAAGCTACGATGTTCAGGCGGATGAAGCGCTCGATTTTCTGCTGAACAATGAAGAAGCCGTTACCCAGACCGCCGGCGTGGTGCTGCAACGTAGAAACGTTCACCGGATCAGACTCGCGCTCGATTTCGTGGATACCACCAAGGCCAACGAAATCCTCGGACTCGATGCGCAGGCGGTGCTCAACCTCGAATCGGTTTATCCCGAGCGGGTGCAACGCGCTCCGGATGACGGTGGAGTCCCCGGCTTGGTCACCCGCGTGCAGACCGGACCCGTCAATGCCTCGGAACGACGTTCGCAGAACTGGACCGGGTCGGTGGACTACTTGTGGCACCGGTGCTTCGGCGGCACCCTTGCACTGCGCGGACGGCTGCTCTGGTTTCAGAACTACACCACACGGCTGTTTTCCGGCGGCCCGAGCGTCAACCAGCTCGACCGGCCGGACGGCTCGACGCCGGGGCTGCTGCGCTACCGGGCGAACTTCGGCGCGGCGTGGTCCAACCGCGACTGGGGCTTCGGTCTCGACGGCCAGTATTTCCACTCCCGCCGGCTGCCGGTCGCGGAATGGCCCGCGCAGGCCGGCCGGGACATCAAGCCCTACTGGCAGCACGACATCCACGCCCACATCAATCTCGCCCGCTGGCTCCCGGGGCTGCTCAACCGGCAAGACCTGCGCGCCCAGCTGCGCATCAACAATCTCTTCGACGCTCCCTTTCCCCGCTATGCCAACGACACTTCCGGCGCCGGCGTGCAGCCCTACGGCGACTGGCGCCGCCGCACCTACTCGCTGTCGGTAAGCGCGGCGTTCTGAGGAGTAATTTCCCGTTTTTTCTGCCTGCCACCCGTCTAAGTTGGAAGCTCGGGTTGAAACCAATCATTTCGGCTTTGCGGCAAGATTCGCGGCTTCCTTAAACTTCAACTTCCCGCTTAAGCTGATTTTCAGCATGAAAATCCTCATCACCGGCATCTGCGGTTTCGTCGGCAGCACGCTCGCCCGCGAGCTGATTGCCGCGGGCCATCAGGTCACGGGCTTCGACAATTTCATCCGCCCCGGCAGCGAGACCAACCGGGCTCCGCTGGAAAAACTCGGCGCAAAAATCATCACCGCCGACCTGCGCGATGCCCGCGCGATGGACGCCCTGCCCGCCGCCGACTTCGTGGTGGACGCCGCGGCCAATCCCAGCGTGCTGGCCGGCGTGGACGGCAAGACGAGTTCGCGCGAGCTCGTGGACCACAATCTCACCGGCACGATCAACGTCCTCGAATACTGCAAGGCGCACAAAGCCGGCTTCATCCTGCTTTCCACCAGCCGCGTCTATTCCATCCCCCCGCTCGCCGCGTTGCCGACCGTTGTGCGCGACGACGCACTGGCGCCCGATGTGACGAAACCGCTGCCGCCCGGCCTGACCGCCGCGGGACTCGACGAGTCCTTCGCCACGCAGGCACCGGTTTCGCTCTACGGCGCGACTAAGCTCGCCTCCGAAGCCATGGCCCTCGAATACGGCGAGACCTTCGGCTTCCCGGTGTTCGTCAACCGCTGCGGCGTGATGGCCGGCGCCGGACAATTCGGCCGCGCCGACCAGGGCATCTTCGCCTACTGGATCAACGCGTGGCTGCGGAAACGTCCGCTCAAGTATCTTGGTTTCGGCGGACACGGCCACCAGGTGCGCGACTGCCTGCATCCGCGCGATTTGCTGCCGGTGCTGGAGCAGCAGTTCGCCGCGCCCAAGCTCGCCGCCGCCGACCGGCTGGCCAATTTCTCCGGTGGCGCCGCCTCGGCGATGTCGCTCAAGCAGCTCAGCGACTGGTGCGCCAAGCGTTTCGGTCCGCACACGGTCGTGCAGGACGGCACGCCGCGCCCCTTCGACATCGGCTGGATGGTGCTCGACCACGCCAAGGCCACGCGTTTGTGGAACTGGCGCCCGGCCACGGCCACCCCGGCCGTCCTTGAGGAGATCGCCCGTCACGCCGAGCAGAACCCCGGCTGGCTGGAACTCTCGGCTCCCCGGTAAGCCAAGGCTTGCCGCCACGCCGGCCATCGCCCTCATTGGTCGGATGCCCGAGGCCGCCACCGCCCCGCTCAAGCTCTACAGCATCGTCATACCCGCGCATAACGAGGAGGAATCGCTGCCGCCCACGCTGCGTGATCTTTATGCGGTGCTCGCGCGCGAGAACGTGCCGCACGAGATCGTGGTCGTGGACGACGGCAGCAAAGACCGCACCTGGGCCGTGTTGCAGGAGCTCAAACGCGAGATCCCCACGCTCGCGCCGGTGCAAAACCACGGCCTGCACGGTTTCGGCCGCGCCGTCATCTGCGGGCTAAACCACATGAAGGGCGACGCCTGCACCATCATGATGGCCGATGCCTCCGACTCACCCGATGATGCCGTAAAATACTGGCGCCTGCTCAACGAAGGCTGGGAATGCGTCTTCGGCAGCCGTTTCGTCAAAGGCGGGCGGGTCATCGACTATCCGCGCGTGAAGCTGTTCGTGAACCGGTTGGCCAATTTCCTCGTGCGCGTGGGATTCAACATTCCCCTCAATGACACCACCAACGCCTTCAAAGCCTACCGCCGCACCGTCATCGAAGGCTGCCGGCCGTTTCTCTCGCCGCACTTCAACCTGACCGTCGAGATCCCGCTCAAGGCCATCGTGCGCGGCTACTCGTGGACCGTGATGCCGATTTCGTGGCAGAACCGGAAATACGGCGTGGCCAAGCTCAAGATCAAGGAGATGGGCAGCCGCTATTTCTTCATCTGCGCCTACGTGTGGCTGGAGAAGTATTTCAGCCGCGGAGATTACCGGAAGAAGTGATGCCGCACGACAAGACGCATTGACCCCTCGGCTACGCATCAACTGACTTATCGCTCTATGATTTATCTGCTCGGTGGCTCCGGTTACGTCGGCTCGGCATATCAGGCTCTCCTGCAACGGAAAGGCCTGCCCTTCCGCAATCTGCGCCGGGCAGACTTTGACTACACCAACCAGAAGGCGCTGACCGAGCTGCTGCGCCGCGAGAAGCCGGAGTTCCTCATCAACGCCGCCGGCTACACCGGCAAGCCCAACGTCGATGCTTGCGAGCTGCACAAGGCCGACTGCCTCTTCGGCAACGGCGTGCTGCCCGGGATCATCGCCCAGGCCTGCACCGACGCCGGCGTGCCGTGGGGCCACGTTTCCTCCGGCTGCATATACACCGGCTCGCGCGCCGACGGCCGGGGCTTCACCGAGACCGACACGCCGAACTTCACCTTCCGCACCAACAACTGCAGTTTCTACTCCGGCACCAAGGCCCTCGGCGAAGAGGTGCTCGCCGATCGCAAGGACGTTTATATCTGGCGCCTGCGCATTCCGTTCAACGAGGTGGACAACCCGCGCAACTACCTCACGAAGCTGATGCGCTACAGCACCCTCCTCGAAGCCACCAACTCCATCTCGCAGCTGGAGGAGTTTGTCGCGGCCACCTTCGCCTGCTGGGAGAAACGCGTGCCCTTCGGCATCTACAACGTCACCAATCCCGGCGAAGTCACCACCCGTCAGGTCGTCGCGCTCATCAAAAAGACCGGCGTGTCCAACAAAGCCTTCAAGTTCTTCACCGATGAGGCCGAATTCATGCGCACCGCGGCCAAGACCCCGCGCTCCAACTGCACCATGGATTCCAGCAAACTCGCCGCCACCGGCATCAAGATGACCGAGGTCCACGAGGCCATAGAGCGCGACCTCCGTCGCTGGGTTCGCGCCAGCACCAGTTGAAGCTCGGAGTTTAAGTTGAAGCCAGTCTTCCGCTTCAACTCTCCACTGCTCGCATTTCTTAAACTTAAACTTCCAACTTAAACTCGGAAATTTTCAGCATGAAAATTTTAGTCACCGGCGGCGCCGGCTTCATCGGCAGCAACCTCGTTCGCCTCCTCGTCACCACGACCGAGCACAGCGTGCTCAACGTGGACGCGCTCACCTACGCCGGCAACCAGCGTTCGCTGAGCGACCTCGAGGGCAATCCCCGCTACCGTTTCGCGCAGGCCGACATCTGCGACGCCGCGGCCATGGCCAAGCTCTTCGCCGAGTTCCAGCCCGACTGGGTCATGCACCTCGCCGCCGAGAGCCACGTGGACCGCTCGATCGACGGTCCCGGCGCCTTCATCCAGACCAACGTCGTCGGCACCTTCACGCTGCTGCAGGCCGCCCGCGGCCACTTCGAAAAACTCACCGGCGCCGCCAAGGATCGTTTCCGCTTCCTCCACGTCTCGACCGACGAAGTTTACGGCTCGCTAGGCGCCACCGGCCTCTTCACCGAGGAGACGCCCTACGACCCGCACTCACCCTACTCCGCCAGCAAGGCCTCGTCCGATCACCTCGCCCGCGCCTGGGCCGACACCTTCAAGCTGCCCGTGCTCGTGACGAACTGCTCGAACAACTACGGCCCCTACCAGTTTCCCGAGAAGCTCATTCCCGTCGTCATCCTCAAGGCCCTGCGCGGCGACCCGATCCCGGTTTACGGCAAGGGCGAAAACATCCGCGACTGGCTCTACGTCGTGGACCACGCCGAGGCACTGCACACCGTCATCGCCAAGGGCCGCCTCGGCCAGACCTACAACATCGGCGGCAACAACGAGCGCCAGAACATCGACCTCGTGCGCTTGCTCTGCAGCCTGCTCGACGAACTGCGCCCGCGCCAGGACGGCAAGAAATACGCCGAGCAGATCACCTTCGTCACCGACCGCCCCGGCCACGACCTGCGCTACGCCATCGACGCCTCGAAGATCAAACGTGAGCTCGGCTGGACCCCGAAGCAGGACCACACCTCCGGTTTCCGCAAGACCGTCCAGTGGTATCTCGACAACGAGGCCTGGTGGAAGGGCATCCTCGACGGTTCCTATAAGCTCCAGCGCCTAGGCGCTGGAACTGTTTAAGTCGAAAGTTGAAGTTCAAGAGCGATGCAGCCGGCTGATGAGTCCTTCGAGAAGCTGGAGGTTTGGCGCCGCTCACAGAAACTGAGCATCGAGCTGTATCGCCTGCTCGCTGAATGCCGCGATTGGGGCTTCAAGGACCAGATCACCCGCGCCGGAAACAGCATTGCCGACAACATTGCCGAAGGCGCCGAACGCACCGGTAAAGCCGAGTTCAAACAATTCCTGAGCTTCGCGAAGGGTTCCGCCGGGGAAACCCGCTCGCAAACCTTGCGTGCCATTGCCCTTGGCTACATCACTCAGGAACGAGGTTCCGCCCTCGTTGCCGAACTTCGCGAAATCTCCCGCATGATCCACGGCCTCATCAAATCCCTCGACCGCTAATGTCAGACCCTAAACTTCATCTTGCCCCTTCAACCGACAATGTCCGCAAGGGCATTGTCCTCGCCGGTGGCTCCGGCACCCGTCTTTACCCGCTCACCATCGCGGTCTCCAAGCAGCTCATGCCGGTTTACGACAAGCCGATGATCTACTACCCGCTGTCGGTGCTGATGCTCGCCGGCATCCGGGAGATCCTGATCATCTCCACGCCGACCGACCTGCCGCTCTTCCGCAAGCTGCTCGGCGACGGCGCCAACCTCGGCGTGAAGTTCAGCTACGCCGAGCAACCGAGCCCCGACGGCCTCGCCCAGGCCTTCCACATCGCCGGCGACACCGGCTTCCTCACCGGCCAGGAGCCCTCGGCCCTCGTGCTCGGCGACAACCTGTTCTACGGTTCCGAGTTTGTGAAGTCCGTTACCGATGCGGGCAAGCGCACCGCCGGCGCCACGATCTTCGGCTATCACGTCGCCAACCCCACCGCCTACGGCGTCGTGGAGTTCGCCCCGGACGGCCGCGTGCTCTCGCTTGAGGAAAAGCCCGCCCAGCCCAAGTCCAACTACGCCGTCCCCGGCCTCTACTTCTACGACAAAGACGTCGTGCCGCTGGCCAAGAGCCTCAAGCCCTCGAAGCGCGGCGAACTGGAAATCACCGACCTCAACCGTCTCTACCTCGAGAAAGGCAACCTGCACGTCGAACTCTTCGGCCGCGGCACCGCCTGGCTCGACACCGGCACGCACGACTCGCTCGTCGAGGCCGCCACCTTCGTCCACGTGCTCGAGAACCGCACCGGCCTGAAGATCGCCTGCCTCGAGGAAATCGCCTACAAGGCCGGCTGGATCGACCGCGCCGGCCTCGAAGCCAACATCAAGAAGCTCGGCAAGTCCTCCTACGGCGAATACCTCAAGCGCCTGCTGGGCTGAACCTTCCTGCCCCGGCCAGCGAGCGATCGCGTTGGCTTTTCAGTTTTGGCTCCGCTTTGCGCCGGAAGCCTCCCAGACTTTCGGAATGCGTCTGGTCGCAGTCTCAGTCGTCAAAAACGAAGCCGACATCATCGAGCCGTTTGTCCGCCACACCTCGGCCTGGGTGGATCACCATCTTGTATTCGACCATGACAGCACCGACGGCACGCGGGAGATCCTCCAAGCCATGCAGACCGAAGGTCTGCCGCTTGCACTGTTCCGCGACGATGCGCCGGGACATCTCCAGCAGCATCGCAGCAATTACCTAACCCGACTCGCCGCACACAGCCACGGTGCGGATTGGGTTTTGCCACTTGATGCCGATGAAATCCTTGTCGGTCCTGACCGCGCGACCCTGGAGCAAGCGCTGCATCTGGCAGGCTCCGGTTCCGCGGCCAGTTTGCCGCTGCTTGATTAC
>JAHCLN010000155.1 GCA_026125215.1 Opitutaceae bacterium | reverse complement strand
CCATATCCTCACCCGCCGGTCCGGGGGCAAACGCCCCCGGCTTGATCCACGGCGCGGACGGCTCGGTTTGGCTGAGCTGGCTGGAACCCAAAGGCACGGACGTAACCGCGCTGCGAGCGGCTAAATTCGATGCTGCCGCTGGTCAGTGGAGTCCGGTGCGCGAGATCGCCGCTGGGCGCGACTGGTTCGTCAACTGGGCCGACACGCCCATGCTTGCGGTGCAGCCCGGCGGCAGGCTCAACGCCGTGTGGTTCGTCAGCAACTCATCGGCTGCCGGTAATCACGGCGACCACGCCCACCACGGCGCCGGTTATCAGGCTTGGTTCAGCCAGAGCGATGACGATGGTGTCTCGTGGAGTGAACCGGCCCGACTCACCACTGAGAGCGACAACGTGGAATTTGTCTCCCTGCAACCCTTGGCCGGAGGCGACTTGCTCACCGTCTGGCTCGACGGCCGCGCCAAGCACACTGATGCCGCCGCCATGCGGCTCTACGGCCGCATCCTCGATGGCGAAGGCCCGGACCAACTGATTGACGACTCCGTATGCGATTGCTGCCCGACGACGCTCACCGCGTTTCCCGACGGCAGCGCGCTCGTCGCCTATCGTGCCCGGCGCGAGGGCGAGGTGCGCGACATTTATACCGCGCGTTTCCGCGAGGGCCGCTGGGAAAACCCGCGCCTGCTGAATAATGACGACTGGCGCATCCACGGTTGCCCGGTCAACGGCCCGCGACTGGACAGCGTAGGCGGCACGGTCGCCGCCGCTTGGTTCACTGCCGCCGATGACGAGCCCCGCGTGCTCGCCTCCCTGTCGCCCGACGCCGGCGCGCGTTTTATCCTGCCGCAGCGGGTTGACTTGGGCAATCCGTTCGGACGCGTGGACACCGTGTTGCTGCGCGACGGTTCGCGGCTGGTCATCTGGATCGAAGCTGGCGGCGGGCAGGAGGCCGGCATCTATCTGCGGCGCATTTCCCCCGCCGACGAAATCGGCCCGCCCGTGCTCCTCGCCGCCACCAGCCAGGCCCGCGCCAGCGGCTTTCCCCGGCTCGCGCTCGTAAAGGACTACGACGCCACACCCGCGCAGCTGCTGCTCGCCTACACGGAGGACCGCGAGCCCTCCGCGGTGCACACCCGGCTCCTCACCCTGCCCACGCTGTCCGCGCTCGCCGGTCGCAAGCCCTGTCTGCCCTGCGACGAGGACGACGCCAATGCCGTGCGCGGCTACGCGATGAAGGGCGTGGTTTCCCAAGTGCAACCCGGCCGCGAACTCATCTGGGTGCAGCTCGAGGAAATTCCCGGCGTGATGCGGGCCACCACCCTCGCCTGCCGCGCCGAGCCCGCGTTGTTCGAACAACTGACGCCCGGGCAGCCCGTGCTCGGCCGCATCGAAAAGCGCGGCCGCGACTGGTGGCTGTTCAACGTGAAGCTGCTCGGGGCACCCACGCCTTGATCCGGGCTTTTTTATCTGGAACTCAGGAACTCTGGAAAAACTAAAACGAAGTTAAATGTGGAAATCAGGAAGGCGGGAATAAGCAGAGGCAGCCCGAGGTTTTTCCAACCCTCTTGAGTTACACATCAATCTCCATCCGATCCTCTTCACGGATTACCAGCCGTCGCTCCGAGGGCTGTGGCTGACAGGCGCTGATCTACGCGGATAAATTCCCAATCCGTGCCATCCGTGGCAAAGTCCGCGGCCTGTGCCTCTGTTCCAGCTTTCCTGAGTTCCAGATTAAAAATACCACCCCCCTTGACGACTCTGCCATAATGCCGTCCTTACCAACCCTGTGAGTCCCGCCCGCACCAGTATCCTTGCCGCTTTCCTCCGCCAAACCGTGGCGACGGGCGGCGCTTTGCTGGTGTTCGGGCTGGGGCTGATGGCAGTCAATCCTGCCCTGCACGATCTCGCCCACGGGCACGCGCATGAGCCGGTCCCGACCGGGTGCGGCTGCGGCCACCATCACGGCGTGGATCAGAATGCCGGCGAAGATGCCGACGGCGCCGAGCACTCCTGCGCCGTCGTGCTCTTTGCCCAGGGCGTTACTTTCGCGGTTGAGACCGTCGCACCGGCGACACGTCCGGCCGTCTGGCACGAGACTGTTTTTGCCGCCGTCGAGGAGACACTCCTGACGGCTCCGCGCTACCTGCATCAGCCGGGACGCGGCCCGCCGGCCGTTTAACGAATCCGTCTGCCACCGAACGCCACCTGGCCTCGGCTGTTTCCGTCCGCACGCGGTGCGCGACGGACTTCCTGTGACGCCCTGCGTCCATTCATTCGTTCAACCTGGCCATGCACCCTTTTCGTTCCCACTCCCTTTACGTTCTCACCGCCGCGCTCGCCGCGGCCCAAGTGCAGCCGCCGCCGGATCACCGGCACGACCATGATGAGCCGCTGGCCCTGGAAAATTTTGTCATCAGCGCCTCGCCCTACGCCCGCAGCCAGGCCGACCTTGCCCAGCCGACCAGCGTGCTCGCCGGCCGCGAACTTACGCTGCGCATGGCGCCGACGCTCGGCGAACTCCTCGCCGGCCAGCCCGGCGTGAGCTCCAGCTGGTTCGGGCCCGGCGCCAGCCGGCCCGTCATCCGCGGCCTGTCCGGCGACCGCATCCGCGTGCTGGAAAACAGCCTCGGCACCACCGATGCCTCCATCATCAGCCCCGACCACGCCGTGTCGCTCGACCCGTTGTTGATCGAGCGTGTCGAGGTCGTGCGCGGCCCCGCCGCCCTGCTCTACGGCGGCAATGCCGTGGGCGGTGTCGTCAACGTCATCACCCACCGCATCCACACCAGCCTTCCCGACACCCCCGTGCAGGGCCGGTTCGAAGTGCGGGGCAACTCCGCCGACCGCGAGGAATCCGGCGGCCTCGTGTTGGAAGGCGCTGCCGGACCGATCGCCTGGCATGCTGACTACTACCACCGTCGGACCTCGGACGTGAAGATCCCGGGCTTCGCCGAAAGCGCCCGCCGCCGGGCAATGGAAGAAGAGGAGCATCATCACGACGATGAGCACGACGAACATGACGATCACGAGGAGGAGGATCCCGTCTTCGGCCGGATTCCCAACACCGCCCTGCGCAACGAGGGCGGCGCCTTTGGCCTGTCATTCATCGGCCGCCGGGGCTACTTCGGCCTCTCGCACAGCGCGCATGATTCCCGCTACGGCATTCCCGCCGGCGTGCATGCGCACCATCACGGCGAGGAGGACCACGACGATCATGATCACGATGAAGACCATGGCGACGAGCACGGGGAAGAGGACGAAAATGTGACCATAGACCTGCGCCAGCGCCGCTGGGAGTTCCAAGGCGAGATCACCGAGCCCTTCGGCGTCTTCCGCGGCGCGCGCTTCAAGCTCGGCACCGCCCGTTACCGTCACACCGAGTTCGAGGGCGACGAGGTCGGCACCGTCTTCCGCAACCGCGGCCATGACGGCCGCGTGGAGCTGCTGCACCAGCCCCTCGGCGCCTTCAGCGGGGCGGTCGGCTGGCAGGGCGGCCGCAGCGATTTCGAGGCGGACGGGGACGAGGCCTTCGTGCCGCCCTCCCGCACGACCACCAACGCCCTGTTCCTGTTCGAGGAGGCGGAGTTGGCACCCTTCACCTGGCAGGTCGGCGCACGCGCCGAGAAACAGGATCTCGCGCTGCGCGACGGCTCGGGCATCAAACGCGACGACACCGCGCTGAGCCTGTCGACCGGGATCGTGTGGAAGCTCGACGACACCTGGACCCTCGCCGCGTCGCTCGCCCGCACCCAGCGCGCCCCCAACGTGCAGGAGCTTTATGCCGACGGCCCGCACGCCGCCACCGCCGCCTACGAGATCGGCAACGCCGACCTCCGCCGCGAGCGCTCGCTGGCGCTGGACCTCTCCCTGCGCAAGCGCGCCGGCTTCGTTACCGGCGAGGTCACTGTGTTCACCCACCGGTTCAACGGCTTCATCTTCGAGGTGCCCACCGGCGAGATTGCCGTGCCACACCACGACCACTGGCACTTCCACGGCGGCCACGATCATGACGATCACGGCCACCATGATGACCACGACCATCACCACGACGCGGAGGGCGGCCTGCCGGTTTACCGGTTCATCCAGCGCGACGCCCGTTTCCACGGTGCCGAGCTGGAGGCCATCTTCCACCTCCACGGCGACGGAGCCAACCAGCTCGACCTGATCGTGGGCGCCGATTTCGTGCGCGGCCGCAACCGGGGCGACGGCGAGCACCTGCCGCGCATCACCCCCGCCCGCAGCAAAGCCGGCCTCGTGTGGAGCCACGGCCCGTGGGTGCTCGGCGGCGAGGTGCAGTGGGTGGCCGGCCAGCACCGCACGGCGCCGAACGAACTCCCGACCGACAGCTACGACCTGGTCAGTGCCTACGCCACCTACCGGCACGTCGTCGGTCGGACCGTGTGGGATTTCTTCCTCCGCGGCACCAACCTCGGCGACGCCGAAGCCCGGGTGCACACCTCGCTCTTGAAAGACGTCGCCCCGCTCGCCGGCCGCAGCGTCAGCGCCGGCGTACGCCTGAGCTTCTGACGGACACTGACAGCGAGATTAGAAAATATTAAATGATAGTGTAACTGCTATTGTCTGGCCTATCCCTCAGACTGAGGCGGGCTCGGGGCATGAAGACACTTTCGTTGGATCTGCGGGAAAGGATTGTGGTGGCTTACTATGCCAAGGACAGCACCAGAGAGATGGTCGCGGCCCGCTTCCGGGTGTCGCTAGGCATGGTCAAGAAGCTGCTCCAACAACGCCGCCGCCTGGGCGAGATCGGCGCGCAGCATCATCCCCGCGTCACGCAGGCGCTGGACTGCGTGACCGAGCTGCGGGGCCGGCCGACGAGCCTGATCACCGACAACGGTCCCGAGTTTGCCGGCCTAGAGCTGGAACGCTGGACCCATGACCGCCAGGTCCAGCACCGCTTCATCACCCCCGGCAAACCTGCCCAGAACGGCTACATCGAGCGCTTCAACGGCAAGCTCCGCGACGAATGCCTCAACGAGCACAAGTTCATCAACCTCCAACACGCCCGGAAACTGATCGAGCGCTTCTGGGAAGATTACAACCAGTTACGGCCCCATAGTTCGCTCGGCGACCTGACGCCGGCCGAGTTTGCGGCCAAAATCGCGCAGGCCCCCATGGGGGCCTCTGTGGACCGGAACAACCCTTCACTTGCAGTCGTAGCTCCAACCCATAAACCAAACCCAACTGATCCTCTCCCCTGATTCTGGACAGGCCTTGAGTTAGGGATTTCCGGGTGGGTAAACGTCAAAATCCCATCCCCATGCCTCGTAAAAAGTGTTCCGAAGAGCAGATCATCTACGCGCTGCGTTCTGTGGAAGGCGGCGCCAAGATTGGTGAAGTGTGCCGGCAGCTTGGTGTGGCCGAGCAGACGTATTTCCGCTGGAAGCGGCAATACGGCGGCCTCGGTGTCAGTGAGCTGCGCGAGTTGCGACAACTCCGAGACGAAAACAGTTCCCTCAAGCGCTTGGTCGCGGATCTGAGCCTCGACAAGCGGATGCTCCAGAAGGTGCTGGCAAAAAAAGTCTGAGGCCGTCGCGCAAGCGTCCAATCGTCGATTGGCTGAAGGCGAGCTTCGCCGTCAGCAATATCCGAGCGTGCCGGCTGATGCTGTTGGGCGCATCAAGCTACTGGTATCACCCGGTGGTGAAGGATCGCCGGGCGGTGCTGTTGCGATTGAAGGAACTGGCCTACACGCGGGTGCGTTACGGTTACCGCCGCCTGACGATCCTGCTCCAGCGGGAAGGCTGGCAGGTGGGCAAGAAGCTTGTCTACCGGCTCTACCGGCAGGAAAACCTCTACGTGCGCACCAAGCAGAGGAAAAAGCGGGCGGCGCAAATCCGGGTGCCGCTGGGGGCGGCAACGGCCGCCAATCAGCGCTGGTCGATGGACTTCATGTCCGAACGCTTTGAAAACGGCATCTACTTCCGGGTGCTGACCATCATCGACCAGTTTACCCGGGAGTGCCCGTTGCTTTGGGCCGACGTGTCCATGACGGGGCTGAAGGTGGTGGGCTGCCTGGAGCGGTTGGCGGCCAGCCGCGGCCTCCCGCAGTCGATCACCGTGGACAACGGCGCGGAGTTTTGCAGCCGCGCCATCGACGCTTGGGCTTATCAGTGCGGAGTGAAGCTCGACTTCATCCGGCCCGGCAAGCCGTGTGAGAACGGCTTCATCGAAGCGTTCAACGGCCGGCTCCGCGACGAGTGCCTCAATGCGAGTCTGTTCTTCCACCTCGAGGACGCCCGGCAAAAGTTTGAAGCTTGGCGCCAAGATTATAACACTCTCCGACCTCATGGCTCGCTCGGCTGGCTGCCTCCGGCAGCCTTCGCCGAGCGAGCCACGAGGTCCTCACCAAAACCTACGCCCAATCCGGAAAAACTAACACCGGCTGCTGTCCAGTAAACGGGAGCGGATCACAACCATCCCGGGACTCTCATTTTAACCCTCCAGTTTCGGGGGGCAGGTCACTGAATGAAGCCGAGCAGGGCAAACCGTTAGCCGAGCTGTTGCGCGAACACGGCATCGCAGCGGACGATAACGTCCGGTATGTTTCGCACATTTAGCGAGGGTTGGCATGGGGCGGGTTAACCGATAACCCGAACCCGATAGCCAACATGTCTGATAATACCGACACCCCGACGGTCGCGGGAAGCACCACGACCAGCCCGACCAAGCCCATGGGCGAGGTCATCTCGATCGATCAGGCCCTGGTGCAAAAGCACCTCGGCGAGGTCGTGCGCTCCACGGTGCAGGACACCCTCAACGCGCTGCTCGACGCCGAAGCCGACGGCTGTGCGGAGCCAAGCGTTACGAGCACAGCGCGGACCGGGTGGACACCCGCGCCGGGCACTACGAGCGTCAGTTTCAAACGCAGGCCGGCGAGGTAACCCTCAAGATGCCCAAGCTGCGCAGTCTGCCTTTCGAGACGGCGATCATCGAGTGCTACAAGCGCCGGGAGACCAGCGTGGAGGAGGCGCTCTTGGAGATGTATTACGCCGGGGTGTCGATGCGCCGGGTGGAGGACATCACCGAAGCCCTCTGGGGCTCGCGGGTCAGCGCTTCCACCGTGAGCGAGCTCAACCAGAAGGTGGCCGGCCAGATCGAGGCCTGGCGCAACCAGCCCATCCAGGGTCAACACGCCTACGTCTTCCTCGACGGCATCTGGCTGAAACGCAGTTGGGGCGGCGAGGTCAAGAACGTCAGCGTGCTCGTGGCCATCGGGGTCAACGGACACTACCCGGTTATCAGGGCCATCTCCAGTTTTAGGTGATAAGATCAGTAGAAAAAAGAGGCCCGGTTCGTCTTTCGACGAACCGGGCCATAGACCTGGCAACAACCTACTCTCGCGGGACCTATCGTCCTACTACCATTGGCTGCTCGGGGCTTAACGGCCGTGTTCGGGATGGGAACGGGTGGAACCCCCGGCATGTGGTCACCAGGAAGGGGAGCCCCGATGGTATCGGGGCAAGTCAAAGCTCAGGGTAGCTGCCAATGTAAGGGGGTGAAATAAACGCCTGAGAATACGGGCGCTTTGATTGCATAAACCGGCACGGTCATTAGTAGCAGTAAACTGAACGCCTTGCGACGCTTACATTTCTGCCCTATCAACCGGGTGGTCTACCCGGACCGTGCACCACCTTGCGGTGGATTGTGATCTTATCTTGGGATGGGCTTGGCGCTTAGATGCTTTCAGCGCTTATCCCTTCCGAACATAGCTACCCGGCGCTGCCGCTGACGCGACAACCGGAACACCAGAGGTTCGTCATTCTCGGTCCTCTCGTACTAGAGAATGAACCCCTCAAATCACAAACGCCCACAGCGGATAGAG
>JAHCLN010000154.1 GCA_026125215.1 Opitutaceae bacterium | reverse complement strand
AAGGAAGCCGACCTCGCGCTCTACACCAAGGCCGCCCTCGCCGCCGAACTCGGCCTCGAGGTCTCCGTCTGCGGCACCAAGGCCGACGGCTCGAAGTTCTGAGCCGGCAACCGGCGTTTTTTCCAGAGCGGGGCGTCACTGCCCCGCTCTTTTGCTTTCCCTTTTTGCCGCCGCCGTGAAACTGCCGGCGATTTCCATGCCATCCGATTCCGGCATCCGCTCTTTTTGGCACCACCTGTTGGTTCGCCTTGCCACGCCGCCTCTGGACGCGCTGGCGCAGGGCCGGCTGCGTGCGACCCTGCCCTTGGCAGACCTGCCCGGCGCCGGCGCGCCGGACACCTTTACCCCCGGCCTCGAAATTCTCGGCCGCACGTTGACGGGGCTGGCCCCGTGGCTGGAGCTGAAGGACGTTCCGGCGGATGAGGCCGCATCCCAATCCCGGCTGCGTCAACTCGCCCTCGCCGCCATCCGCAGTGGGCTCGATCCGGCCTCGCCCGACCGGCTGAACTTCACCATCGGCACCCAACCGCTGGTGGATGCCGCCTTTCTTGCCCACGCCCTCCTTCGTGCGCCGCAAGCCCTGTGGGCCGCACACGATTCCACCACCCGGGACCGCCTCGTGGCCGCGCTGCGTTCCACCCGCATCATCAATCCCTGGCCCAACAACTGGCTGCTGTTTTCCGCCATGGTCGAGGCCGCGCTGCTGCGCTTCACCGGCGAAGCCGACCTTGCGCCCATCGCCCACGCCGTGGACCAGCACGAGCAATGGTATAAAGGAGACGGCGCCTACGGCGACGGCGCGGACTTTCACTGGGATTACTACAACGGCTACGTCATCCAGCCCATGCTGCTCGATGTGCTGTCCGTCGCCGACACGCACACCGATCGCTGGCGGGCGCTCCTGCCCGAGGTGCGCCGCCGGGCCGAACGCTACGCCTTGGTGCAGGAACGTCTGATCGCGCCGGACGGTTCCTTCCCGGCCCTCGGCCGCTCGCTCACCTATCGCTGCGGCGCCTTCCAGCATCTCGCGCAACTAGCCCTGCAGCACGCTTTGCCCGCAGCCTTGCCGCCGGCGCAGGTGCGCGGCGCACTCACCGCCGTCATCCGGCGCACGCTCACCGCTCCGGGCACATTCGACAACGCCGGCTGGCTCCGGCCCGGCCTCTGCGGTCATCAACCCGGGCTGGCGGAAACCTACATCAGCACCGCCAGCCTGTATCTGTGCACCACCGCCTTCCTGCCGCTCGGACTGCCGGCCAGCGATGAATTTTGGAGCGGAGCCGACATGCCATTGAGCAGCCAACGGCTCTGGTCCGGCGTGGATCTGCCGGCCGATCAGGCGCTGAAAGGCTGACCGCACACCCTTCGCCACCGCAGCTTTCATGTCACCCCGCTACCCCCTCATCACCGACCCCGCGCGGCCGCAGTGGCACTTCGGTCCGCCGGCGTATTGGATGAACGACCCCAACGGGGTCTGCTGGCACGACGGCTGGTGTCATGTCTTCTACCAGCACAACCCCGGCGGCGACGAGTGGGGCGACATCCATTGGGGCCATGCCCGCAGCCGCGACCTCGTGCACTGGGAGCATCTGCCGCTTGCCCTGCGCCCGCAGCTTGGCGCCGGGGAAAAACACTGCTATTCCGGCTGCCTCGCCTTCACCGCCGCCGGCGCGCCGCGCATTCTCTACACCAGTGTAAAAACCGATCCCGCCGCACCCGCCACCCAGGTGCCCGCCACGCCGGCCGACCCCGGCTGGCGAATCTGGAACCAACAGGTCGCGACCCCGTTTCTCGACCTGTCCACCCACGGTGGTCCGGCCTTCGATCGCGACTGGCGCGACCCCTTCGTCTTCCGCGAGGCTGGGCGCACCTTCCTGATTCTCGGCGCCACCCTCGGCGATGAAACCGTCATCCCGCTCTACGAGAATCCCACCGGCGACCTGCAGCAGTGGCAATACCGCGGCATCATCCACCGCGCGCCGCGCAGTCAGACCGTCTTTCTGGAATGTCCCAACCTCGTCCGCCTGGGCGACAAATGGCTGCTCCTCACCTCCCCTTGCCGCGAGGTTGAGTGGCACAGCGGCACGCTCGACCTGCAAACCTGTCGGTTTCACGCCGAGCGCATGGGCGTGGTGGACGCGAGCGACCACTATTACGCCACTCATCCGGCCACGGATCCAACCGGCCGCACGGTGCTCTTCGGCTGGGCACAGAAATTCCCCAAGCACCGCGGCTGGAACGGCTGCCTCGGCGTGCCCCGTCGCGTCTGGCTCGATGACGATAGCTGGTTTTGCAGCGAGCCCGTGGCCGAACTCGCCGCCCTGCGCACCGGCGAAACCGGGTGGCCGGCGCAAGCCTTGTCATCAACCCCGCTGTCGCTGCCCCTGCCTGCCGGTGCGCGACACGAGGGAAAGCTCACGTTTGCGCGCCCGGCAGCGGCCACCATCACGGTCGCCATCGCCGGCATCACGGTCACCCTCGGCCCGGCCGGGGTGCAGTTCGACCAGCGCCCGCCGGTCCCGCTGCCGGCCGGGGAAAACCTCCTGCAACTTCGCTGGCTGCTCGACGGCTCGCTGCTTGAGGTGTTCGTCAACGCCCGCGCGGCCTACACGCGCGTCGTCGCTTTTCCGGTTGCCGCCACCGCCACCCTGACGGCGACGAACGGCCCGGCGCAACTGGTTGCCGGCACAAGCTGGACCTTGCGTGCGGCGCCGCCCACGCTGGGCTGAATCCATGGCTCCGCTGCCCCCGCTTCCCTCCGAACCGCGCCCCGGGCTCTACCGGCATTACAAGGGCCGGGACTACCGCGTGCTCGGGCTCGCCCGGCATTCCGAAACCCTTGAGCCGGTCGTCGTCTATCAGGCTCTCTACGGCGAACACGGCCTCTGGGTCCGCCCCGCCGGCATGTTTCTGGAAACCGTCGCAATCAACGGCCGCACCATTCCGCGCTTCACCTGCATCGGCCCGTAATTTCCTCCTTCTTCCCTCTGTCTTCTCCCTTTCCTCCGGTGCGCGTCCTCCTCGCCTTCGACAAATTCAAAGACGCGCTCACTGCGCCCCAAGCCTGCGCCGCCGCCGCCGCGGCCTTGCGCGAAAAGCATCCCGACTGGTCGCTCGATGAATGCCCGCTCGCCGACGGCGGCGAGGGTTTTGCTCCCATTCTCACCCGCGCCGCCGGCGGGGTTTCGCTCGCGCATGAAGTCACCGGACCGCGCGGCCAGCCCGTCGCCGCCGGCTTCGGCCTTGTGCCTTGGCAGCAGATTCCCCCGGCCGCCCAAGTGCTGCTCAATCTCCCTCTCGACCGCCGCGAACCGGCCAACATCGCCGTCATCGAAATGGCTGCGGCCAGCGGGCTCGCCCTGCTGCCCGACGATCAGCGCGACCCGTGGCAAACCACCTCGCGGGGCACCGGCGAGCTTATCGTCGAGGCCGCGCGCCGCGGCGCCGCCGCCATCCTGCTCGGCGTCGGCGGCAGCGCGACCAACGACCTCGGCCTCGGCGCGCTAAGCGCGCTCGGGCTCGGGCTTGCCGATGATGCCGGCCGGCCGGTCAGCCCGCCTGTTCCCGCCCATTGGTCCCGGATCCAACGTCTCACCGGCACGGTCCCGACCTCACTTCCGCCCATCTTCATCGCCTGCGACGTCACCAATCCCCTGCTCGGCCCACAGGGCGCAACCGCGGTTTATGGCCCGCAGAAGGGCTTGCAGCCCGCCGACCTTGCCCGTCTCGAGCACGAGTGCGCGCGTCTGGGGCTGATGCTCTGCACCCGCTGCGGAAAACCCGACACGCTCATGGATGCCCCCGGGGCCGGGGCCGCCGGCGGCATCGCCTTCGGTCTCATGGCCGCGGCGGGCGCCCGGCTCTTGTCCGGGTTTGATCTCGTCGCCGCGTGGCTCGATCTCGACCACCGCATCGCCGCCGCCGACCTGGTGATCACCGGCGAGGGCCGCTTTGACGCCAGCTCGCTCACCGGCAAAGGCCCCGGGGCCGTCGCCCGCCGCGCCCTCGCCCTCGGCAAATCCGTGCAGGTCTTCGCCGGTCAGGTCGCCGTCGCCGCCCCGGCCGGAAATTTCCAGCTGCACGCCATCACCCCGGCCAATCTGCCGCTGGCCGAAGCGTTGCGAATCGCGTCCGGCTTGCTCACCGCCGCCATCCGGCAACACTGCTGACTCCATGCCGCCCGAGGAACACGCCGAACGCCAGGAACGCCACGCCCGCTTCCGCCGCCTGAAACAGTTGCTGCGCTTCGTGCCCCGCCGCGCCGTGATGCACAAATACCCCGTCGTCGGCCGCTTTGCCGAGATGGCCCGCAAGCGCGCCTACCTGTGGTCCTTCAAGACGCCGCATATGCGGCCCGCGTTTTACGCCGGGGCGATCCTCGCGCTCATGCCCGTGCTCGGCGTGCAAATTCCGCTCGCGCTGCTGCTCGCCCTGCTGCTGCGGGCCAATTTCATGGTGATGGCCGCGCTGCAGTTCATCACCACGCCTTTCACCGCTGCGCCGGTTTACTACGCCACCCACCAGCTCGGGCGCACCGTCATCGAGGTCTCGGGCTTCGGCCGCAGCATTGATGTCGTCAACCACGACGAACCCCTCCCTCCCGCCGGCCCGCTGCCGCCGCCGCGGCTCGAAGCCGCGAAGATCAAGCCCGAGCCCGCCAACGGCCATGTGCCCATCGGTCGCCGCATCGGCACCGCCATCAACGCCCTCGTCATCGGCGGTGTGATTGCCGGCGCCCTCATCGGTCTGTTGCTCGACCTGCTGTGGCGTTTTGCGCTGGAGCGCAGCGGCGGCAAACTTTTCCGCCGGCCGTGGCATTCCCGCTCGACGGAGCCCACCGGACCACCAAAGTAACGCGCGATGTCCGGCCGGAAACGCCCACTCTTCCCCCAATCAATCCTGATTTGGTTTGTCCTCACGCTGGGTCTTTTCGGTTGCAGCGCCAGCCAGCCGCCCGCCGCCCAACCCGCTGGCGCCGCCCCCAGCCGGCCTGAATTCGTCGCGCCGCAGATCACCGCCGCCAGCCCGCCGGTCTCGACCCAGGCCGCGCCGTTTCCCGTCATGCTCGGCATCGACGTGCTGGAGTCACAGGACTTCGCCGCGGTGAAGGGCAAACGCATCGGCCTCCTCACCCACCCCGCCGGCGTCAACCGCCGCGGCGAAAGCACGGTGGAGGTCCTCCGTCGCGCGCCGGGCGTGCAGTTGGTCGCGCTCTTCGGCCCCGAGCACGGCATCTACGGTGATGAAAAGGCCTCGGTCCCCATCCCCAACCGCGTTGATGCCCGCACGGGGCTGCCGGTTTATTCGCTCTACGGCGCCACCCGCAAACCCACGCCCGCCATGCTCAAGGGCCTCGATGCGATGGTGGTGGATCTGCAGGACATCGGCACGCGCAGCTACACCTTCGTCAGCGCCATGCTCTACACCATGGCCGCGTGCTTCGAGAACAACGTCGAGGTCATCATCCTCGACCGCCCGAATCCCCTCGGCGGCTACAAGGTGGACGGCCCACCGCTCGACGCGCAGTGGAAGAGCTACCTCGGCGCGTTCCGCGTGCCCTACGTCCACGGCCTCACCATCGGCGAACTCGCGCGCATGGCCAAGGATTCGCCCGGCGTCATGCAGGTGCCCAATGCCATCAATGTTTCCGAGGAGGTCCGCCAGCGCGGCAAACTCACCGTCATCCCCATGCGCGGCTGGCGCCGCAGCATGCGCTGGCCCGAGACCGGCCTGAAATGGGTGCCCACTTCGCCGATGGTGCAGGATTTCTCCGCCGTCATCGGCTACGCCATGGTCGGCCTCGGCACCTATTTCGACACCCGCGTCGGTTTCGACATCGGCTTCCGCCACGGCGTGGGCCCGCAATACGCCTTCCGCGGCCTCTCGCACCGCACCATGCGCAGCGAAGATCTCGAACGCGAGCTGCGGGCGATGAACCTCCCCGGCCTCTCCTTCCGCCGCGTCAGCGTGCCCGGCCGCGACGGCCGTCCGCAGACCGGCGTCTTCGTCGAGATCAGCGACTGGGATGAATGGAACCCCACCGAGCTGAGTTTTCACCTCATGCGGCTCGGCATCAAATTCGACCCGCGCAATCCCTTCCGCTCCGGTGATGCCGGCGGCTTCCTCCGCCACATGGGCTCGACCGCGTTTTACGACACCCTCAAACGCGACGGCGTCCGCACCAACGTCGAAGGCTGGTTCCGCCAATGGCAGGAACAGGCGAAAGTCTACCAGCAACAGAGCCGGCGTTTCTGGCTGTATTATTGAGCCATGCCGCCCATTCGCTCGCTCCTGGTCGCCCTCACTCCGCAGGAGCGGGAGCGCTTCCTCCCCGGCCGGCTCGCGGCTGAACTCCCTGCCCTCGCGACGGAACTGCACTTTGCCGATCCGGCGGAGCTCGGCCGCGATGGCTTCACCGCTAGGATCGCGCAGCTCGATCCCGAGGTCCTTCTCGGCGGCTGGCAGTTGCAGTCCCTCCCCGCCGCGCTGCCGCCGTCGCTGCGCTACCTGTGCTACCTCACCGGCTCCGTCCGCCGGCTCGTCACCCGCATCCAGATCGAGCAGGGCTTCCTCGTCACCAACTGGGGCGGCACCATCAGCCGCACCGTCGCCGAGTGCGCGCTCTACCACCTGCTCGCCTGCCTGCGCCGCGGCCCGCACTGGACTTTCACGCTCCATCACGAAGGCGGCTGGCGCGACGGCTTCGACGAGGTGCGCTCGCTCTTCGGCCGCAGCGTCGGCCTGCACGGTTACGGCTCCGTCGCCCGTGAATTTCTGAAACTCATCCGGCCTTTCGACTGCCGCGTGGAGGTGTTCGCGCCCGACTTCGATGCCGCCGCCGCCGCGCGCACCGGCGCCCATCCCGCCGCCTCGCTGGAGTCGCTCTTCGCCGGCAACGACATCATCGTCGAGTTCGCCCCGCTCAACCCCGCCACCACCGGCATTGTCACCGAAAAACTCCTCCGGCTCATCCGCCCCGGCGGGGTCTTTGTCAACACCGCCCGCGCCGCCATCACCGACGAAGCCGCGCTCCTCCGCGTCGCGACCGAGGGCCAGATTGCGGTGGGCCTTGATGTCTTCGTGCAGGAGCCGCTGCCGCCCGACAGCCCTTGGCGCGGCCTGCGCAATGCCAGTCTCACCCCGCACATCGCCGGCCCGACCGTGGACCGCTACCCCGACGCCGGTGCCTTCGCCCTGAAAAATCTTCGCGCCTACGCCGAGGGCCGTCCCCTCGAAGCCGTCGTCACGCCGGCGATCTACGATCAGTCCACGTAAAGCCCTCCCCGGGCCGGGCGGCTTGCCCCCAAAGCCGCCGCGGGCGACTCCCGCCCGATCGCCCCCTGACACACAAAGCACTTGCCGCCACCGGCATTTGCGCGAAAAAACTCACCCCGTCCGCCGCCCCAACCTCAACCCCGACCCTTCGCGTTTATGCCGAGACCCGTCACCCTGTTCACCGGCCAATGGGCCGACCTGCCCCTCGAAAAACTCGCCCCGCTCGTCAAGTCCATGGGCTACGACGGCGTCGAGCTCGCCTGCTGGGGCGACCACTTCGACGTGGACGCCGCCGCCAGCTCCAAGAAATACGTCCACGACAAGTGGGCGCTGCTCAAGGCCCACGGGCTCACCTGCTACGCCATCTCCAGCCACCTCGTCGGCCAGGCCATCTGCGACAATATCGACGAGCGCCACCAGGCCATCCTCCCGCCCGACGTGTGGGGCAACGGCGACCCCGAGGGCGTCCGCAAGCGTGCCGCGCGCAAGATGATCACCGCCGCCAAGGCCGCCCGCGCCTTCTTCGACGCCAAGCCCGGCCGCAAGTCCACCGACGACTTCCCCGCCGTCGTCAACGGCTTCACCGGCTCCTCGATCTGGCATTCGATCTACGCCTTCCCGCCGACCTCGCAGGCCTACTGGGACCAGGG
>JAHCLN010000153.1 GCA_026125215.1 Opitutaceae bacterium | reverse complement strand
GCGCTGCGGGCGGGCGGATCGGCCTCGGCGCTGCACGAGGCGATCATGGCGGAAAAATTCCTGCCCGACCCCATCCCGCCGCTCGCCGGGTTGCCCCGGCCATGAGGGTCGCCATCGTCACCGGGGGCTCGCGCGGCATCGGGGCCGCGACCTCCGTGCTGCTGGCCCAGGCCGGCTACACCGTCGTGGTGAATTTTGCCCGCGATGCCCAGGCCGCGGCCCGCGTCGTCGGCCGCATCACCCAGGCCGGCGGGGCGGCGCACGCCGTGCAGGCCGACATGGGCGAGCCCGCCGCCATCGAGGACCTGTTCAAGGCTGCCGACGCGATCGGGCCGCTGGCCGCGCTGGTGAACAATGCCGGCATCGTCGGCGGGCGGATGGGGCGGATCGGGGCGTTCCCGCCGGCCGAAATGCGCCGGCTGCTGGACATCAACGTGCTGGGCTGCCTGGTCGCCGCCCAGCTGGCGGTGCCCCGCATGTCGACGGCCCAGGGCGGGGCGGGGGGCGGGATCGTCAACGTCTCCTCGGTCGCCGCGCGGCTGGGTGGGCCGAACGCCTGGGTTCCCTATGCCGCCAGCAAGGGCGCGATCGACAGTTTCACGCTGGGCCTAGCGCGCGAGGTGGCGGGCGAGGGCATCCGCGTGAACGCCGTTGCCCCGGGCTGGTTCGACACCGACATGACGCGCCGGGCCTTTGCCGGCGACCCGGCCCGCAGGGAAAAGGTCATCGGCCGCACCCCGCTCGGGCGGCTGGGCGACCCGGCCGACGTCGGCTGGGCGGTGGCGTGGCTCTGCTCGCCGGCGGCGAAGTTTGTCACCGGCACGATCATCCCGGTGGACGGCGGCGCGAGCATCGGGTTTTGAGCGATTGCACGCTTGACGGCGGGGCGCTTTGCCGGAGGCCTTGGGGCATGGCGACGCCCACCGAGGAAAACTTCAAGGACTACAAGCAGGCCGAGGCGAAGGCGCTGGAACTCATGCGCGCGATGCAGGCGGTGAGCCCGAAGAAAAACGACATCGAGCTGGCACTGCTCGTGGCGATCTTCGAACTGCACCGGGGCGCGCTGCCCGCCTCCACCGTCGGCGCCATCGTGCAGGGACATCTCAAGCAGATCATCCCCTACTACGAGGCGAAGGCGCGGCCGGCAGGCTGAACAAGAGCGGACTTACGGGAATTGCCCGAAGCAGTGACCGAAGGCAGGGCCCGACTCGTCGGAGGCGATTAATATCAACTTTTGACTTTGGCTTGATCAAAATTTGTAGGGCGGGGTCTCCGAACCCCGCCTCGACCGCGGCATCCTGATCGAATAAAGGCGGGGTTCGGAGACCCCGCCCTACAGTCCAAAAACTTGGTGCGTATGGTGTAAGCTCTGTGCGCCTCCGCTGTGTCCGTGGCGGGCCGCTCGGAGATCGGCCCCTACCTCGCTCCTGTCGCGGTCACATCTTTGGGTGATCCTCAACAAGCCGGCGACCGTCCGCCCAGCAACCGGGCGGGCAAAAACAGCACGGCCTTGATGAAGGCGAAGAGGGCGCCGAGGCACACGCCGGCCAAGCGGAAGGGCAGGGCGATGAGCCAGACCAGCGGGGCGAGGACCAAGGCAAGCAGCGCCACCGGCCAGCACAGCACCAGCAGGAGACACCAGAGGAGAAAGAGGCCGAGGGTGTTCATGATTGATGCCATAACCCGGGTCCGGGCCGGAAAGTTACGATTTTTTGCGGAGGAGCTGCGAATAATTGAACCGACTCCGGCCGGCGCGCGACCTTAGCCGGGATCATGCAATCCGGTGTAGGTCAGCGCGCTGGCGCGCGCTCCGACAAAGCGCCCGCAAGCGGGCTGCCTACTCGGGCAGCATTTGATTTAACCGCGAGGGTCCGGCTCAGGAGGCGGCGGGCAGCTCCAGCACGAAGGTGGCGCCGCCGCCCGGGGTGTCCTCGTAGCGGATGCTGCCGCCGGCGTGCCGGGCGCAGCATTGGGCGAGATAGAGGCCGAGGCCGTGGACGGCCTCGCCGCCGGTGGGCAGCGAGCCGGCGGTGGCAAATTTTTCGAAAAGCCGGTCGCGCTGGTCGGGCGGAATGCCTGGGCCGTTGTCGCTGACGCGCAACCGCAGGCCGTCGGCCTCCTGCCCGGCGGCGAGCATGATGCGCCCGCCGTGCGGGGTGTATTTTACGGCGTTGGAGAAAAGATTCTCGGCCACGCGCTGCAACAGCAGCACCGGCCCCCACCAGGTGAGGCGGCCGGCCGGCAGGCTGATGCCGATGTGGAGCGATTTGGTGCGGATGTCCGCCGCGTGGGCCAGCTGGAGGTCGGCGAACAGCGCGGCGAGGTCGGCCGAGCCTTCCTTGGTGCGCATGGTGCCGCTTTCGATGGCCTCGATGTCGAGCAGGGACTGGGTGAGATCCAGCATCTGGCGGTGGCCGGCGGCGAGCAGGGCGGCGGTCTCGGCGACATTCTGCCGGTCGGCGGGATCGGCGGCGATTTCGTTGACGAGCTCGAGGGCGGCGGCGAGGGGGGCGCGCAGGTCGTGGGCGATGAGGCCGATGATGTCGGATTTTTCCCGGTAGAGTTTTTCCAGCCGGGCGTTCTGCTCCCGGATCTGCGCGTTGAAGGCCTCGGCCTCGGTGCGCAGCTTGCGCTCGTGGGCGGCCTCGGTCTGGGCGCGCTCGGCCTCGAAGGCCACCCGGAGACGTTCGAGGTGGCGGCGCGATTCGTCGCGCTGAAACTCCTCGCGGATTTTGGCGGCAGCCTTGAGTTGCTCGCAGGCCTCGGCGGGGCGGCCGGCCACCATGAGCGCCTCGGCCATGTATTGCCGGCTCAACGCCTCGTAGGAGGGTGTCTTCGTGGCTTGGGCGGCGCGAAGGGCGGCATCAAGCTCCACGAGGGCGGCGGCGGGATCGCGCCCGGGATGGTTTGGGGCGAGCAGCAGCACGCCGAGATTGAGGTGATGGAGATAGCGCAGTTCCTGCGAGGCTTCGCCCGTGAGCAGGGATTCCACCTCGCGCAGGGTCTCGCGGGCCGCGGCGAAGCGGCCGAGGTCGCGCTGCACACCGGAGAGGCTGCACAGGGTGAAGGCGAGGCTCCAGCGGTCGCCCAGCGCCTTCTTCCCGGCGGCGGCCTGCGCGAAGAGTTCCGCGCACTCCGGCAGGTCGCGGCCGAGATCCCAGAGCGTCTGGGCCAGATTGTGCCGGGTCTGCGCGAGGAACTGCGGGTTTTCCCGGACGTGCGGGCGCGAAAGGATGTCGCGAAAAACCTGCAGCGCGGATTCGCGGTCACCCTGGGCGTGCATCACCATCGCCGTGTTGGCGAGGGCGGCGGTGACCCCGCGCCCATCCCCGGCGGCTTCGGCCGAGCGGGCCGATTCGTGAAAATACTCCAGCGCACTGCGTTCGTCCGCGAGGGCATGCTGGATCAACCCGAGCATGTTGAGCGATCGGGTGACCAGATCCTGGTTTCCGGCGGTGCGGGCGAGCTGCAAGGCTTCGCGGGCGAGGTTCCGGGCGTCGGCGTGTTGGGAGTCGCGGTGCAACAGGGTGGTTTGCACGAGCAGGGCGGCCGCCCGGGTGCCGGGGTCCTCCGCCCCGGCGAGAACTTCCCCGGCCAGACGTCGGGCGGTCGCGGGATCCGACCGGGTCAGGGCCATGGCCTGCCGGGCGCGCTCCTGCAACGTGGACTCGAGGACGGACGACATGGGATCAATCGTTTCCAGCCGATCCGGCCGGATCAAGCGGCATCGGCCGTCTAGGGGAAAATCACCAGCTGGCGATGGTGACCCCGGCAACAAGGAAGATCATGCCGGCGGCCAGCAGCAGCACCATCAGCCCCGCGATCCAGCGCAGCCATGCGCCGAAGGAAATGCCGGCGATGCCGAGGATGCCCATCAGGATGCCGCTGGTTGGGGTGACGAAATTGCAGAGGCCGTCGCCGAGCTGGTAGGCCACCACGGCGGCTTGCCGCGGAATCCCGAGCAGATCGGACAAAGGGGCCATGATCGGCATGGTGAGCGCGGCCTGGCCGCTGCCGCTCGGCACGAGAAAATTCAGGCAAAATTGCACCGCCAGCATCACCTGCACGGAGATCACCGCCGGCAATCCCGCCGCCGCCTGACTCAGCGTGTGCAGCACGGTGTCCACGATCCGGCCCTGTTCCATGACGATGAGGATGCTCCGGCTCAGGCCGATGAGGATGGCGGCGCCGACCATCTCGCGCGTGCCGGCACCGAAGGCCCGGGCCGCGGCGTTGGGGGCGAGCCCGCCGACGATGGCGGCGGCCAGGCCGACGCCGAGAAACAGCGCGGCGATCTCCTCGATATACCAGTCCCACCGGGTGACGCCGACGATCAGCAGCGCGAGTCCGCCCAGAAACAGCGCGAGCACGGCCAGCCGGCGGGCGGTGAGAGGCTGGTCTTCCAACGGGGCGTCCGCGGCCGTCCCAGGCCCGGCCGGGACCTGCTCGATGCGCGCGGCATGGCGCATCACGTAAACGATGGCGATGAGCGTGAGCACGGCCCACATGATCATGCGGAAACCCCAGCCGCTGAACACGGGCAGACCGCTCAGGCCCTGGGCGATGCCGACGGTGAACGGATTGAAGGCGGCGCCGGCGAAGCCCACGCCCGCGCCGACAAAGGGGATGGCGACGCCCACGACGGGGTCCCAGCCGAGCCGCCGCGCGAGCGGGATGGTGATCATGAGAAAGACCAGCACCTCCTCGGCCATGCCGAAGGTGTTTCCGCCGACGGAGAACGCGGTCATCAACACGGGGATGACAAGGCGCTTGCGCGCGGGGTTGTCGCCCACGATGCGCACGACCCAAAGCAGCAGGGCGGGGATGGCGCCGGTGGCGTTGATGACGGCAAAGACGCCGCCGATGAGCAGGACGAAGCCCATGATGAGGGCGGCGTGGTGGTCGGTGAAGCCCTTGAGCGGCGCGGTGAAGAAGCCGTGCCACGGCACGGGCGCGGCTTCGACGGTCTGGTAGGTGCCGGGCACCACGACCGTGCGGGTGCCTTCCTGCCGGCGCTCGAATTCGCCCGCGGGGATGATCCACGTCAGCACGACCGCGCCGAGGAGCACGGCGAGGATGATGAGCAGGGCGTCGGGCGCGCGGGTGGCCGGGGCGGGATCCATGGCGGACTCAGTCGGTCGCGAAATGCACGCCCTGCAACGGGTGGATGTCGAGCAGCGTGTCGTGCCAGCCGCGCACGCGCGGGTCCACGAGGCATTTCGAGGTGTAGTAATAGATCGGCATCACGGGCATCTCCTGCGCGAGGATGGCGCCGAGTTGGTGGAACAGGTCCACGCGCGTGCTGCGGTCGCCCTCGCGCGCCACCTGCGCGGCGATCTCGTCGTAGCGGGCGTTGGAGAAGCCGGAGTTGTTGTTGCCGGCGTCGGTGAGCAGCAGGTTGGAGAAAACCGTGCCGTCGTTGTAGGAGGCGACCCAGCCGGCGCGGGCGATGTCGTAGTTGCCCTGCCGCCGGTTGCCGAGATAAACCTGCCATTCCTGATTGGTCAGGCGGATGTCGATGCCGAGGTTGACGCGCCACATCTGCTGCACCGCTTCGGCGACCGCGCGGTGCGCCTCCAGGGTGTTGTAGAGGATTTCCAGCCGGGGAAAGCCGCGGCCTTCGGGGAAGCCGGCCTCGGCCAGCAGCCGGCGCGCCTCGGCGAGATCCGCGGTGAAACCCGGGGCGGGGCGGTT
This sequence comes from Opitutaceae bacterium, assembly GCA_026125215.1. Taxonomy (GTDB): domain Bacteria; phylum Verrucomicrobiota; class Verrucomicrobiia; order Opitutales; family Opitutaceae; genus UBA2377. The sequence continues at coordinate 2,255 of JAHCLN010000153.1, read as the reverse complement.
GTCCAGGGTGCCGGGGTGCAGGAGGCTGAAGGCGGGCGTCTCGCCGCCCTGGGTGACGCTGCGGACAAGCGCGGCGCGATCGATGGCCATGCTCAGCGCGCGGCGCACGCGCGGGTCGTTGAGCGGTGGGCGGTTGACGTTGAACTCGTAGTAATAGACCGCGAGGAAGTCCGCGATGCGCAGCTCGGGTGCGCCCGCGGCCTGCATGCGCGGGATGAGGTGCGAGGGCACGGTGTTGGTGATGTGCAGCTGGCCGCTGCGGAAGGCGCGCTCCTCGGTGTCGGCCGACTCGATGGGAAACCAGCGGACGGCGTTGAGCTTCACGGCGGCGCGGTTCCAGTAATGCGGATTGGGCCGCATCTCGATCACGCTGTTGCTGCGCCACTCGGTGAGGATGAAGGCGCCGTTGCCCACGAGGTTGCCGGGGCGGGTCCAGGCGGTGCCGCGCTGGTCGATGGCGCCGTGCTTTTCAATCGTGGCGGGATGAACGGGATTGAAGGTGTTGTGCGTGAGGAGGCCCGGCAGGTAGGGCACGGGATGGACGAGCTCGACGCGGAAAGTATGGTCGTCGAGGGCGCGGATGCCGACCTCGGACCAAGGTTTCTCCCCGGCGTGAAAGGCGGTGGCGTGGCGGATCGGCTCGAAGAGGTAGGTGTAGCGGTTGCCGAGCTTGGGCGAGAGGATGCGCCGCCAGGCATACTCGAAATCGTGCGCGGTGACCGGGTCGCCGTTGGACCAGCGGGCGTCGCGCCGGAAATGGAAGGTGTAGATGCAGCCGTCGTCGGATACCTCCCAGCGTTCGGCCACGCCGGGGATGACCGTTAGGTCCTTGGGGTCGTAGGCGGTCAACCCTTCGAACAGCGCGCTGGTGAGCCGGTATTCGGGCACGCCCGTGGTGATGTGCGGGTCGAGGTCCTCGGGCTCGGTGCCGTTGCCGATGAGCAGGATGCCGTCGCGCAGGGCGCGGTCGGCGGGGGATTCCTTGCGCGAGCAACCGGCAAAAAGCAGCGCGGCGACAAGCGCCGGCGCGAGACAGAAAAGGAAACCGCCCCGGCGTGACAGGAAGCTCATGCGGCGAGTGGACCGGGTGGCGGCACCGGTGGCAATCCGCAACGCGTGGCGGAAATATTTACACGGAGCCGCGGCACGGTCGGCGAACCGCGAATTCAGGTGGGAAAACTCCGATCGAAATCCCTGTGACTGCCGATCCATATCCAAGTCCAGTTGTCACCGTTGCGCAGGGCGACCGCGCGGTAGTTGAGTGTCACCCGTGCCGACCACGCCCTGGGATCGCTTCGCAGGCGCTCGAGATGAAGGCTAGGATGGGCCGGGTTTTCGCGAAACCGGGTGAATGCTTTGCGGGCGGCGGCTTTAATTTCGGACGGCAGTCCGGCGTAGAGATCCCAGAATCGCTCGGTGCCCCGGGAGGTCACGACCGGCGTTTGAATTCGTCGTCCGTAGTCTCCGGGTAAGCCGCTGGATCCTCGGCTACCGCAGCTTCCGTTTCATCGAGCAGCTTTGAAAGCGCCGGCCGAGGCCGCGTATCCTGAACGAGACGTTCCCAAGCAGAGTCACCGTCGAATTCGGGAAAAAGTTTCAGCAAATCTATCGCCAGACGTCTCCGTTCACCGGCGGGCAGCGCACGGATGGCGGCCTGAATCTGTTCGACCGTGGACATGCCGTCACGCTGCGTAAAAATCAAAGTCCGGTCAATCCAGTTACCTGACCCAGTTTCGGGCGTTGTAGAAAAGCTGCATCCACGGGGAGTCTTCGCCCCATTCCTTCGGTGACCAGCTCATGCAGGCGCTGCGGAAGACGCGCTCGGGGTGGGGCATCATGATCGTGACGCGGCCCGAGGGGGTGGTGAGCGCGGTCATGCCGAAGGGGGAGCTGTTCGGGTTGAGCGGATAGACCTCCGTCGGCTGGTGGTGGTTGTCCACGAAGCGCGCGGCGACGAGGCCGGAGGCGCTGAAGGCGGCGGCCGCGGCTGTGTCGGGGAACTCGGCGTAGCCTTCGCCGTGGGCGACGGCAATCGGGATGACGGAGCCTTCCATGCCGCGGAAGAGGATGCTCGGGCTTTGCTCGATCTTCAGCGAGACGAAGCGGCCTTCGTAGCGTTCGGATTTGTTCTGCACGAACCGCGGCCAGTGTTCGGCGCCGGGGATGATGGACTTGAGGTTGCTGACCATCTGGCAGCCGTTGCACACGCCGAGCGCGAACACGTCGGCGCGCGCGAAGAACGCCGCGTACTGCTC
>JAHCLN010000152.1 GCA_026125215.1 Opitutaceae bacterium | reverse complement strand
GTCTTCCGCGCAATCCTTACCCACCATGACTACACACAAAGTTGGCATCATCATGAACGGCGTGACCGGCCGCATGGGCACGAACCAGCACCTGATCCGCTCCATCAAGGCGATCATCGATCAGGGCGGCATCAAGCTCAGCGACAGCGAGGTCATCATGCCCGACCCGATTCTGGTCGGTCGCAGCGAGACCAAGATCGCCGCGCTCGCCGCCCGCACCGGCGTCAAACGCTACACGACCAACCTCGACGCGGCACTCGCCGATCCCGCCAACCAGGTTTACTTCGATGCGACCCTCACCGGCCAGCGCCCCGTCGGCGTCCGCAAGGCCATCGCCGCCAAGAAGCACGTTTACTGCGAAAAGCCCACCGCCACGACCTCCAAGGAGGCCCTCGCGCTGGCGCAGGAAGTCGCCGCCGCTGGCCTCAAGCACGGCGTCGTGCAGGACAAACTCTGGCTCCCCGGTCTCGTGAAGCTCAAGTGGCTCAAGGACCAGGGTTTCTTTGGCAAGATTCTCTCCGTGCGCGGCGAGTTCGGCTACTGGGTCTTCACCGGCGAGCATGAGAAGCTCCAGCGGCCTTCGTGGAACTACCGCAAGGAGGAGGACGGCGGCATCATCGTGGACATGATCTGCCACTGGCAGTATGTCATCCAGAACCTCTTCGGTGACATCAAGAGCCTCACCTGCCTCGGCGCGACCCACATCCCGCAGCGCTGGGATGAGGCGGGCAAGCCCTACAAGTGCACCGCCGACGACGCCGCCTATGCGACCTTCGAGCTGACCAACGGGATCATCTGCCATTTCAACTCCTCCTGGGCCACCCGCGTGGACCGCGACGATCTCCTGACCCTGCACGTGGACGGCACGCACGGCACCGCCGTCGCCGGCCTGCGCGACTGCAAGGCCCAGTCCATGGCCGCCACCCCGCGCTGCGTCTGGAATCCCGACGTGGACAGCCCGATCAAATACAAGGACGGCTGGGTGCGCGTGCCCGACCAGGGTGTTTACGACAACGCGTTCAAGGTCGAGTGGGAGCTGTTCCTCCGTCACGTGGTGAAAGACGAGCCCTTCCAGTGGAACCTCTTCGAGGGCGCCAAGGGCGTGCAGCTGGCCGAACTCGGCCTCCAGTCCTGGGCCGAGCGCCGCTGGCTGGACGTGCCGAAGCTCGGCTGAGCAAACCCGGCACACCGCGTGGGACGCGGCGACACTTCCAGGCGCGGCCGGTCACGGCCGCGCCTTTTCTTTTTCTATCCGTTTTCGCTGGCAACCTGCGGAATTTCTTTAAGTTGTGGACCTGCTTTCACCGTATCCGGGGAAACCTTTTTCGCGGCGCGGTGTTTGCTAGAGTCCTGCCAACCTTCAATTTCCCACCATGATGACACCCATCGCCTTCGCCCTCCTGCCCACGCCCGTGCTGCTGGTGCTCCTGCTCCTGACCTTCGTGTTTGCGCTCTACGCGCAGATGCGGGTGTCGAGCGCCTACAACAAGAACGCGCGCATCGCCTCCCGCGGCCGTATCACCGGCCGCGAGGCGGCCGAGGCCGTGATGGCCCGCGCCGGCATCCATGACGTCGAGATCGCCGAGACCGGCGGTCACCTGACCGACCATTACGATCCCACCCGCAAGCGGCTCGTGCTGTCCTCGGAGAACTACCGCGGCACCAGCCTTGCCGCGCTGGGTGTCGCCGCCCACGAGGCCGGCCACGCCATCCAGCACAAGGTCGGCTACTCCATGCTCCGGGCCCGCATGGCCCTGGTGCCGATCACCATGATCACTTCGCAGATGCTGCCCTTTATCATCATCGGCGGCTTCCTGTTCGGCGGCCTCGGCGGCATCATGCTCGACATCGGCATCCTGTGCTACGCCGTGCTGACCCTGTTCCATCTGATCACGCTTCCGGTTGAGTTTGATGCCAGCAACCGCGCCCGCGCGGAACTCATCGGCCTCGGGATCATCGACCGCGACGAGATGCCCGGCGTGTCGCAGACGCTGAACGCCGCTGCGCTCACCTACGTCGCGGCCTTCATGAGCTCGCTGCTGCACCTGCTCTATCTGCTCTCGATGCGCCGCTGACCCATCGCGGTGGACTTTACGGCCGGCCTCTTTCCGAGGCCGGCTTTTTTATGGCTTGAAGGCGATGGCGGCCACGGAGGCTGGTGGGAGAGTGGTGGTTAGAGTCCCGTCGGTGAATTTGAAGTCATGCCAATCACGGGCCGCAACCCGGTTGGGTGTCTCGGGGGTGTTGTGGTCGTTGAGGTTGCCCGCGGCCAAAATACGGGCGCTTGCCCGGCTGGTCGCGGGCACGCCGGTGAGTTTGAGCGCGATTGCAACCGGCTCCGTCGGGTCCGTGTGGGCGAGGGTTGCCGTGATGGTTCCGTCCGCGGCGCGTGAGGCGGCGGCGGACAGGCGCGGGTAGGTGAGTCCGTCGTCTTCCAGCTGGGGAATATCGCCGCTGACCGGCAGCCGGTGGGCATCCTGGTGCGACGCGAACAGATGGAAGGCGTGCCAGTTGGGCGTGCGGATGGTGACGGGGCCCTCGGTGAGGAGGACGGAGTGCAGCACGTTGCAGACCTGTGCGGCGTTGGCCATGTGGACGCGTTCGGCGTGCTTGAAGAAAGCATGGAAGGTCAGCGCCGATACCAGCGCGTCGCGCAGGGTCTGCTGTTGGCAGAGCGTGCTGCGGGCAGGCGCGGGCGGCGCGGCATACCACGTGCCCCATTCGTCCACGATGAGCTTCACGCGCTTGGCCGGATCGTGCCGGTCCATGATGGCGCTGTGTCGGGTGATGAGTTCGTCGATATACCACGCATGGGCCATCACGGTGCGCCACTCGGCGATGCCAAACTCGGTGGCGTGGAGCGTGCGCTGGGTCTTGGCCGGTGGCACGCCGCCGTTCATGTAATAGTGCAGCGACAGTCCGTCCATGATTCCGGGGTTGAATCGCGGTGCGGAACACTCGCGCATCATCACCTCGGTCCAGTGGTAGTCGTCGAGGCCGGGGCCGGTGGCGATGCGGAAGAGGTGGGATTTCTCGTAGTTGCCGAGGTAGGTGGCGTAGCGGCGGAATTCGTCGGCGTAATACTCGGCGCGCATCAAGCCGCCGCAGCCCCAGCTCTCGTTGCCCACACCCCAATAGCGCACGCCGTAGGGCTCGGCATGGCCGTTGGCGGCGCGCTCGTCGGCGAGCACGGTGCCGGTCGGGGCGTTGAGATACTCCACCCAGTCGCGCATCTCCTGCACGGTGCCCGAGCCGAGGTTGCCGCAGATGACCGGAGTCGCGCCGGTGAGCGCGCAAAGGTCGAGAAACTCGTGGGTGCCGAAGGCGTTGGTCTCGATCTGTCCCCAGGTGTCGTTGCGCATCCGCGGGCGGCGGTCGCGCGGACCGATGCCGTTGCGCCAGTGGTAGGCGTCGGCAAAGCAGCCGCCCGGCCAGCGGATATTTGGCATGCGGATCGCGCGCAGCGCTTCGACCGCGTCGCGGCGGAGGCCGCGAATGTTCGGGATGGACGAATCCTCGCCGACCCAGAGGCCGTCGTAGACACAGCTGCCGAGGTGTTCGGCGAACTGCCCGAAGAGGTGGCGGCTGATCTGCGGGCCGGGCTGGTCGGCCGCTACGGTGAGGGTGATCGGGGTTGGGGGCATGCGCTGAGCTAAAACAAGCCTTGGCTCTTGGTCGGCCACCCGCCAATTGTCCAGCCCGTCATGCTTGATGCCCGTGCGGTAGCGGCGACCCCATTGCGCCGCGTTCGGTATGCGCTCCCGCTCTTCCGCGGCTGAACTCCCGCTTTACGCCCCGCCGCCTCCCGGCCACGACCTGCGCGGCATGCTGCGGCGAAGGATAGTGGCAAAGGCCTTGGCGCAACTGGACCGCAGCCGGCAGGAACAGGCGCGGCTGCGCACGCCGGCGGAGTGGCGGAATTACGCGCGGAAATTGCGCCGGCGGCTTGTGGCTTCGCTCGCCAGCGTGCCGTTCCAACCGGCCGACGGGCCTGTGCGTGGTCGGCTGGTGTCCGAGGCACGGTTTGCCGGATTCTCCATTGAGAATGTGATTTTTGAATCACTGCCCGGTTGCTGGGTGAACGCCACGGTATGGAAGCCCGATCCGCGACGTTGGGCTCCGCCGTGGCGGGCGATTGTCACGCCGGTCGGGCACAACGGAAAATATAATCCGAGTGAACAACACCCGCCGCAGGTGTTCGCCGCCAACGGCTTTTTGGCGGTCTCTTTCGATCCGCCCGGCTTCGGCGAGAATGCCGCGGGGAACAACCACTTCGAGGACGGGGTGCGGCTCTACTTGGGCGGGCACAATTCGCTCGCCTTCTTCGTGGCGGATGCGCGGCGGGTGGTGGACTATGTGTGGGGTCGCCCGGAGGTGGACCACAGCGCGGGTGTGGCGATGACCGGAGTTTCCGGCGGCGGGTTTACCTCGATTGTCTGCGCCGCGGTGGATGAACGCGTGCGCATCATCGGACCGTCGTGCTTTGGTCTGCCCGACGAGGATCATCCCATTCGCAACGGTTACGCGGGCTGTCCCGAGACACTGTGGTTCGGACGTTTCGCGGATGGACTCGGTCTGCAGGAATTGTTCATCGCGACGGGATTTGTGCCCACCCTGCTCATGGCCGGCCGGCAAGACAGTGTCATGACCGAGCCCGTCATGCGGAAACTGTTCCGAGGCGTGAAGGCAGCCTATGCCGGGGCGGGCTGTGCGGATAAAACCGGCACCTTGCTGGATGACTGCGGGCACGCCTACACGGTGGCACAGGCGGCGGCGTTTGTGCGCTGGGTGCGCCGTTGGTGGGGGTTGCCGGGTGGGGTGGTCCGGATGCCATCGGACGGGGCGTTGAAATTGCTCCGGCCTGCTTTGCTGCAATGTCGTCCGCCGCGCAGTGCCGGTATGGCGGGTTTTGCGGCAATGGCCGCTCGCACCCGGCCTGCCACCGCGTCGAAGGGGGCCTTGCGCGCCTTGGTGGGGAAACCGGTGCCGAGCCTGCAGGTTCTTGCCGGAGAAACTTCAGGCTTGTGGACCCACGAACTGACGGAACTCAGCCTGCGTGGCGGCCGTGGCTGGGAACTGCCGGCCACTTGGCTGCGCCGGCGGGCTGTCCGGAAACCGAAAGCGGTGCTGGTCTATTTTGATGCCCGCGGGCGGTGGCAGTCCTTGCACCAATGGGGTTGGCTGAACCGGGCTTCGGAGGTTTTCAATGCCAAGGGTGTTGATCTCGCCGTGCTGAGTGTGGACCTGCCAGGCTGGGGTGACACGGCGCCGACGCCATCGCCCTTTGATGTGGTCGGGTGGGGCGGAGTGGACCGGTGGACGGCCTACGTCAGTGTGGCGACGGGCGACTCGGTGATGGCGATGCGTGTGCGGGATGCCGGTCGGGTGCTGCGCTGGGTGTGCCGTGCCCACGGTCTGCCCCTGCACCGGGTATTTGTCGGCGGTCACGGGCTGGGTGCGAATGTCGCGACCTATGCCGTGTGGCTCGAAGGGCAGGTGGCCGGGTTGGTGCTTAATGAACCGCTTCTGTCCTTTGCGGAACTGGCCACCGCTGCGAAGCCGCAATGGCCGCACGACGCCTATTTCCCGGGAATCCTCGGGGCGGCGGATTTTCCCGCGGCGCTGCAGGCGGCAGGCGCACCGGCGATCGTGGTCGGCCCGCGTGATGCTGCCGGGACGGTGGCACCCCGCAACCGTGTTTGGTCGCAAATGAGGCCGAATTGCCGTTTCATCGCCGAGGCCTTGAACTCCACGACCGAGCCGCAGGTGATCCAGTGGTTGCACTCCCGACTGGCCCGAATTTCCCTCCGATGACCCCGCTCAGACTCATCGCCTGTGACGCCCTCGTCGGCCTGTCGCGCAAACCCCACCCTTGGCTGCACCCCGATGCGGCCGATCTGCAGCGTGAGCTGACGCGCCTCGACATCACCACGGCAATCGTGCGGCACCGGCAGTGCCTCGAAAACTTTCCCTACTGGGGCAACGATGTGCTCAGGCGCGAGATCGCCGGGCAATCCAACCTGATCCCCGCTATCTGCCTCACGCCCGATGGTGCGCCGGCCGCCCATTCCTTTGAGCAGACATTTGCCACGGCTCTGGCCGCCGGCATGCGGGTCGCCTGGATCAGCCCGAAGGAGCACATGTTTTCCGCGCTGCCATGGTGCAGCGAGCGGTTGTATGCGGCGTGTGCTGCCGCACGGATTCCGCTGTTGCTGGAATATCCGCAGGTCACGCCCGATGAGCTCGACCAGATTCTCACGGCCTGCCCGGATTTGCGCTTGGTGGTGTTGCGCGTCCCGCGGTTGGGAAGGCATCGTATCCTCTACAATCTGCTGGAACGTCACCCGAACCTGCACGTGTGCGTGAGCAGCACCTACTCCGTGCATGAGGGCCTGCCGGAGCTGGTCGCCAATTTCGGATCCGGGCGCTTCGTCTGGGGCAGTGCCTATCCCGAGGCGGAAGGCGGGGCCTCGGTCGCGATCCTGACCTACGCCAACATCCCGGATGAGGCGCGCCGCGCCATCGCCCACGGCAATATCGAGCGGTTGCTCGCGGAGGTGAAATCATGAACAGCCACGATGTCTTCGCCACGGCCGGACGCCTGGGCCGGCCGGTATCCGGCGAGGTGCTGATCGATGCGCACGGCCACCTTGGACACGGACCGGACTTTCCGATCATCCGGCCGACCGCCGAGGCCTTGGTGGCCTCAATGGACCGACTGGGCATCCAGTTCACTTGCATCAGTTCGATTCAGGCCATCTTCGGCGATGCAGAGCACGGCAATGCCTTGGTTGCGGATGCGCTCCGCGTCTATCCGGATCGTTTTTTCGGTTACCTGGTCCTCGATGTCGGCTATCCGGACAAGGTCGCAGCCCAGCTCGCCGGGGGCATCACCGCCGGTTTTCGAGGGCTCAAGGTCTGGTCCTACGGGGCGCGGCCGGGTCTGCCCTACAATCATCCCAACTACGGGCCGGTTTTCGCCTACGCCAACGAACATGCGATGCCGGTTCTCGCCCACGTTTTCGGTCCGGAGCTCGACGAGTTGGAGGGGCACATCAAAAAGTATCCCCGGGTTCGCTGGCTGCTGGCGCACATCGGCTCGGCGGAACTGGAGAAATACATGCGCTTCGCGCGCGAGTTTCCCACGGTGTATGCCGAACTCTGCCTTTCCTCCTGTCCGCGCGGACTCGTGGAGCATCTCGTGGCGGCCGGCCTGGAGGACAAGGTCGTGTGGGGCAGCGATGCGGTGTTCCTCGACCAAGCCTCGCAACTGGGCCGCGTGCTCTTCGCGCAGATCCCGGTCGCGGCGAAGCGGAAAATCCTCGGGCTGAACGCCCGGTGCGCGCTGGGGTTGGCGGGATGATGGGCGCGTCGTTCAGCGCAGGCCTTGGCGGATGAAGGCGAGGCCTTGGGTGTAAACATCCTCCGGCTTGGCGAACAGATCGCGCCAGACGCGGGTGGCGGCGGCGAGGTCGGGCAGGGCGCGGCCGAAGGCCTCGATGACGAGCCAGCGGTCGTAGCGGATTTTCTTCAGCGTGGCGAAGGTCTCGGCCCAACGGACCTGGCCGGTGCCGGGCGTGCCGCGGTCGTTTTCGCTGAGATGGACGTGCACGAGGTGCCGGGCGATGGATTCGAGCGCGGCGGGGGAGTTCTTCTCCTCGATGTGGGCGTGGAAGGTGTCCCACATCATGCCGCAGGCGGGATGGCGGATGGCATCGACCCACTGGAACGTGTCGGCGGCCGTGGTGAGGAAGTAATTTTCGAAGCGGTTGAGATACTCGAGTGCGAGCGTGACCTTCGCGGCGGCAGCGTGATCGGCGACTTGGCGGAAGGTTTCGAGCCCGCGCTGGCGCTCGTCGGCCGTGGGCGCGGTGCCGCTGAAGACGCCGAGCGGCGAATGCAACGGGCCGCAGAGCACCTCGCAGTTGAACTCGGCGCAACGGTCGAGCACCCATTTGAGCCGGTCCACGGCAGCCTGACGGATCTTGGCGTCGGGACTGATCGGGCTGGCCTC